>JAHFRV010000047.1 GCA_023266095.1 Gammaproteobacteria bacterium
AAGGCCGCGAACTTCGGCATCGTGTTGACCACCCCGCCGTAGTCGCTGATGTTGCGGCTGTGCAGGCGGTCATACATCACGCCCACGCAAAGGAACAGCGCGCCGGAGATGAAGCCGTGCGAAATCAATTGCACCACCGCGCCTTCAAAACCCAGGGCCGCGCCTTGAATGCTGCCGGTCTGCTCGAAGATGCTGAACACCACGAAGAAACCCAAGGTGACGAAACCCATGTGGGCGATCGACGAATAGGCGATCAGCTTTTTCATGTCCTCCTGCACCAGGGCCACCAGCGCGATATACACCACCGCGATCAGTGACAGGGTAATCACCAGCCAGTCCAGTTCATTGGAGGCGTCGGGAGTGATCGGCAGCAGGAAACGCACGAAACCGTAGGCGCCGAGCTTCAACATGATCGCCGCCAGAATCACCGAACCGCCGGTGGGCGCCTCGACGTGGGCATCGGGCAACCAAGTGTGTACCGGCCACATCGGCACTTTGACCGCAAAGGCGATCAAAAAAGCCAGGAACAGCAGAGTCTGCTCGGTCATGTTCAACGACAGGCGGTGATAATCCAGGATGTAGAAACTGTCGCTCTGGAAGAACAGATAGAGAACCGCCACCAGCAGGAACACCGAACCGAGGAAGGTGTACAGAAAGAACTTGATGGCGGCGTAGACTCGCCGTTGGCCGCCCCACACGCCGATGATGATGAACATCGGGATCAGCATGGCTTCCCAGAACACATAGAACAAGGCCGCGTCGAGAGCCGCGAACACGCCGATCATCAAACCTTCCATGATCAGGAAGGCGGCCATGTATTGCGCGACTTTTTCCTGGATCACTTCCCAGCCGGCGATGACCACCAGCACCGTGGTGAAACTGGTCAGCAGGATCAGCAGCAGGGAAATACCGTCGATGCCGAGATGGTAGTTGATGCTGAAGGCGCTGATCCACGGCAACAGTTCCTCGAACTGCATCGCTGCCGTGGCGTTATTGAACTGAGTATAAAGCGGCAATGAGGCCACGAAGGTCAAGGCCGCGAACAGCAGCGACAGCCAGCGCACCGCGCCATTGCCGACGACATTGGCCGCCGCCAACACCGCCAAGCCGCCGACGATGGGCAACCAGATGACCAGACTCAACAGGGGCAATTCAGACAACATGCGTTCCAGGCCTTGTTCGTTTTATTAAGTTAAGCGAGCACAAACCAGCTCAGCAACAGCAACAAGCCGATGATCATCGCGAAGGCATAGTGATAGAGGAAGCCGGACTGCACTACCCGGATCACCCCGGACAACCAGCCCACCGTCCGGGCTGTGCCGTTCACCATCACGCCGTCGATCATCGTCACGTCGCCCATCTTCCACAGCGCACGCCCCGTGGCGCGTCCCCCGCCGGCAAACACCGAATCGTTGAAATCGTCGAAGCCGTACTTGCGGTCAAGCAGGTTGTAGACCCACTGGAACTGGCACTTGATCCGGCCGGGCAGTTCGGGACGCATCATATAGAGATAATAAGCCACACCCACCCCCGCCGCCGCCAGCCAGAACGGCGCGCTCAGCATACCGTGCATCAGAAAGCCCATCGCCCCGGTGAAATGTTCGCCCATACCCGCCAGTACATCGTGCTCGGGCTGCACCAGAATGCTCTCGGCGAAATAACCCTGAAACAGCACCGGCCCGACGAACAGCCAGCCCGCCACCACCGAGGGGATCGCCAGCAGGATCAGCGGCAGGGTCACCACCAGCGGCGATTCGTGCAGATGCGCCTGGGCGTGATGATCCATGCGCTCCTGGCCGTGGAACACCAGGAAGAACATGCGGAAGGAATACAGCGCGGTTACGAACACGCCGAGCAGCACGCAGACATAGGCGAAGGTCGACCCGGCCAGCTGCGAATGCCGCACCGCCTCGATGATCGCATCCTTGGAAAAAAAGCCGGAAAAGCCGGGGAAGCCGATCAAGGCCAGCGAGCCGATCAACATGCAGATATAGGTGACCGGCATATATTTCTTGAGGCCGCCCATCTTGCGGATGTCCTGCTCGTGGTGCAGGGCGATGATCACCGAACCCGCGGCGAGGAACAGCAGGGCCTTGAAGAAAGCGTGGGTCATCAGATGAAAGATGCCCGCTGCGTAGGCCGAGGCGCCCAACGCCACGGTCATGTAACCGAGTTGCGACAAGGTCGAATAGGCCACCACCCGCTTGATGTCGTTTTGGATGATGCCGAGGAAACCCATGAACAAAGCGGTGATCGCGCCGATGATCATCACGAAACTCAAGGCGGTCTCCGACAATTCGAAGAGCGGCGACATGCGCGCCACCATGAAAATACCGGCGGTGACCATGGTCGCGGCGTGGATCAGCGCCGAGATCGGCGTCGGGCCTTCCATGGAATCCGGCAGCCAGACGTGCAGCGGCACCTGCGCCGATTTACCCATGGCGCCGATGAACAACAGGATGCAGATCACCGTCAGCAGATTCCACTCATCCGCGGCGAAGATGCGGACGGTCAACTCGCTCATCTGCGGCGCGGCGGCGAACACCTCGGCGTAGTCGAGGGTATTGAAATACACCAGCACCGCGGCGATGCCGAGCAGGAAACCGAAGTCGCCGACCCGATTGACCAGAAAAGCCTTGAGGTTGGCGTAGATCGCCGATTCACGCTTGTACCAGAAACCGATCAGCAGATAGGAGACCAGGCCCACCGCCTCCCAGCCGAAGAACAACTGCAAGAAGTTGTTGGCCATCACCAACATCAACATCGAGAAGGTGAACAGGGAAATATAGCTGAAGAAACGCTGATAACCGGGATCGTCGCGCATATAGCCGATGGTGTAAATGTGCACCATCAACGAGACGAAGGTGACCACTAGCAGCATCAACGCCGTCAGCCGGTCGATGAGGAAACCAATCTCGAAGCGGATGCCGTCGCTCACCATCCAGGTATAAACCGAACCGTTGAAGGCCGGATTGCCGTCCAGCACGATATGTTTGAACACCACCAGCGACAGCACGAACGACACCGCCACACTGAGGTTGGTCACCCAATGCGCGCCGGCGCGGCCGATCTGGCGGCCGAACAAGCCGGCGATGATGGCGCCGAGCAGCGGCGCCAAGACGATCCAGAGATAAACTGTTTCCATCGTTATCCCTTCAAGCTATCCAGGTTGTTGACGTTGATGGTGCGGCGGTTACGGAACAATACCACCAGGATCGCGAGGCCGATGGCCGCCTCCGCCGCCGCCACGGTCAGGATGAAAAACACGAACACCTGACCGCCACTATCGCCCAGATAATGGGAGAAGGCGATGAAGTTCATATTCACCGACAGCAGCATCAGTTCGATGGCCATCAGCAGAATAATGACGTTCTTGCGATTGATGAATATCCCGGCCACGCTGATCGAAAACAACAGCGCTCCCAGAATGAGGAAATCAGACAATTCGACCATGTCCTCCCCTTGCCCCTCACGTAAAACCCCTGTTCCCGCGCGCGTAAAGCGACGCAGCCGTTTTTATACGAACCGCGCTATTCGCCCGCGGTGTTTTTTCTTTCCGACGCCATCTTGATCATGCGCACCCGGTCGCCACGTTTCACCAGCACCTGCGCGGCCGGATCTTGATACTTGGTCTGCGGCCGGCGGCGCATGGTCAGGGCGATCGCAGCGATGATCGCCACCAGCAAAATCGCCGCGGCGATCTCAAAGGGATAGACGTACACGGTGTATAACACATTGCCGAGTTCTTTGGTGTTGCTGTAATCGGCGGCGTGTTTAATACCTGCGCCGTAATGATCTACCCCGAAGTGTTTGGCGCCCACCACCATCGCCATCTCGACGAACATGATCAGCGCCACCACGATGCCCACCGGCAGGAAGCGCATGAAGCCCTCGCGCAGCGGTACCAGGTTGATATCCAGCATCATCACCACGAACAGGAACAGCACCATCACCGCGCCGACATAGACCAGCACCAGGGTGATGGCGAGGAACTCCGCCTCGAGCATGATCCACAGCGCCGCGCTGGTGAAAAAGGCCAACACCAGGAACAACACCGCATGCACCGGATTGCGCACCGTGATCACCGCGCCGGCGGAACCGACCAGGATGGCGGCGAACACGTAAAAAATTATCGACTCTATGCTCATATCCCGCGCTTCGGTTGGATTAAGTAAGGTGCCATGCTCAGCGGAAAGCCGCGTCTTGCGCCCGGTCGGCGGCGATCTGCTGCTCGTGCTGATCGCCGATCGCCAATAGCTGCTGCTTATTGATGATGTTGTCGCCGCGTTTTTCGAAATGATATTCGAAAATGCGGGTCTCGACGATGGAGTCCACCGGACAGGATTCCTCGCAAAAGCCGCAATAAATGCACTTGAACAAATCGATGTCGTAACGGGTGGTACGGCGCGTACCGTCGGCGCGCTGCTCGGACTCGATGGTGATGGCCAGCGCCGGACACACCGCTTCGCAGAGCTTACAGGCGATGCAACGTTCCTCGCCGTTGGGATAACGGCGCAGCGCGTGCAGGCCGCGGAACCGCGGCGATTGCGGCGTCTTCTCTTCCGGGTATTGCACGGTGATCTTTCTGGCGAAGAAATATCTGCCGGTGAGCTTGAGGCCCATCAGCAGCTCCCACAACATCAAGCTACGAAAATAATTGACTACGGATTTCATCTACGTCCTCCCCTCAGTCGAACCAAGGGCCGAGATTGGCCAGCACGGCGGCGCCCACCACCAGCAGCCAAACGATGGTAATCGGAATAAACACCTTCCAGCCCAGGCGCATGATCTGGTCATACCGGTAACGGGGAAAGGTGGCGCGGAACCATAAAAACAAAAACAGGAAGAACGAGGTCTTGGCCAGCACCCAGACCAGGCCCGGCACCCAGGCGAACAGCGGCTCCAACAGCGGGATGCCCTGGAAGGGGGACAGCCAGCCGCCGCAGAACATCAGCGCCGCCAGGATCGCCACCAGGATCATATTGGCGTATTCGGCCAGGAAGAACAGCGCGAAGGTCATGCCGGAATATTCGACGTGGAAACCGGCGACGATCTCCGACTCGCCTTCCGCCACGTCGAAAGGCGCGCGGTTGGTCTCCGCCACGCCCGAAATAAAATACACGAGGAACAACGGCAGCAGGGGCAACCAGAACCAATGCAGGATGCTGCCCTGCTGGGCCAGCACCACTTGGCTGAGATTCATGCTGCCGGCGGCGAGCAATACGCCGACCAGGGCGAAACCCATGGCGATTTCATAAGACACCACCTGCGCGGCGGAGCGCAGCGCGCCGAGGAAGGCATACTTCGAATTCGACGCCCAGCCGGAGATGATGATGCCGTACACGCTCATCGAGGTGAGCGCGAGAATATATAGAATGCCGGCGTCGATATCGGCGAGCACCATGCCGTCGCTGAACGGAACGACCGCCCACGCCGCCAGGGCCGGCGCCAAGGCCAGGATCGGCGCGATGACGAATAAAAAGCGGTTGGCGTTGGTGGGGACGATGATCTCCTTGAGCAGGAGTTTCAAACCGTCGGCGATGGGCTGCAGCAAACCCCGCGGTCCCACCCGATTGGGCCCGATGCGCACCTGGATGTAACCGATGACCTTGCGCTCGGCCAAGGTGAGATAGGCCACCGACAACATGATGGGCACCACGATGAGCACGATCTTGATCAGGATCAAGATTACTTCCGGGATCATCTCCAAGCTCGTTTCCAATGTCTCGATCATGCGCCGCTCAACCCCGAGTGATTTCGATCGCGGCGCCGTTGGCGCCCAAGCCCACACTGCCCGCCACGCCGGCGGGTATCCAGACGCAGCCGTCGGCGATGCGTTCGTCGATCACCACCGGCAAACGCAGCGCCGCGCCGTCTTGGCGCGCCGTCACTTCTTGCCCATCAACCACGCCCAACTGCCCCGCCACCGTTGCATTCATGTACGCGGCCGCGGGCGCGGCATCGGCGGTGGCCTGCAAGGACGGCGCGCGGCGCACGATGTTGTCGATCGCATAAAGCGAGACGTCGGCAAGCCGCACCAAACCCTGCGGCGCCGCGCTGAGGCGGGCCGGCGTCGGCCAGGTGGACTCGCTGTCGAGCTTGAGCGGGCCGGTGGCCTTGGCCAGTTCGTCGCGCACCTCGGTGGACGACAGATAATCGAAGCCCGGCAATTGAAACAGATTGCCCAACACCCGCAACACTTTCCAGGCCGGCCGGGCATCGCCCAGCGGTTTCACCGCGCCGTTGAAACTCTGCCAGATGCCTTCGAGATTCACGAAGGTACCGGAGGTTTCGCTGAAAGGTCCGATCGGCAGCAACACGTCGGCGTAATCGCGCAGGGCGTCGGTGACGAACGGCGTCAGCGCAATCACGCACTCGGCGTTTTTCAGCGCGGCCAAGGCCGCGGCGGAATCACCGCAATCCAACTCGGGCTCGACGCCCAATAACACATAGCCTTTTAATTTGGCGTTCAACATCGCCTGGCTATCGAGGCCCTTGGCCGCGGGCGCTTGCCGCGCGGGACCGCGATGCGGTACGGCGCCGGCCAGATAAGCGCCCGCACTATTGGCGCCTTCGCTTAAAGTGCCGACGCTGGAGTCGCTGAGTTGCGCGATCATGCCCGCCAAGGCGCGCAGGGTGGCCGCCGCCGGATGGACCGCGGCTTGCTGGCCGAGCAGCACGGCGCTCCTGCCGCCTTTGCTCAAAACGTCGGCGATGGCTTGATGCTGCGCATCCACTTGTACGTCGGCCAATAAGGGGGCCAGCGCCGGCGTTACGGACGCGCCGCCGCCCAGCAAGGCCTTGACGATACCGGCCAACACGCGCTCCATGGCGGCCGGCGCGGCGATGATTTTTTCGGCGACGCGGAAGCGGAATTCGTAATCGATGGGATTCACCACCGCGATCCGCGCGCCGGCCAGCGCGGCCTTGCGGATGCGGTGACCGACGATGGGTTGATCCTTGCGCACATTGGCGCCGACGATCAGCAGACCGTCCACCTGCTCCAAGTCTTCTAGACTAAGTCCCATATTAGGGTAAAGCGGCGCGGCGTCTTGATCGCTGACATCGCGCTGACGCAGGCGGTGATCGATGTGAGTACCGCCCAAACCGCGCAGCCATTTCTGGGCGAGATACATTTCTTCGAGGGTGGCGCTGGGCGAGACCAGCATGCCGAGTTGGCCGGCGCCGCCGGCGGTGATCACGCCTTTGAGCTTGGCGACCACGCTTTGCAGCGCGGTTTCCCAATCGGTCTCCCGCCACTCGCCGTCGCGCTTCACCAGCGGCACGCTCAGCCGGTCGTCGCTGTTGAGGCCTTCGTAGCTGAAGCGGTCGCGGTCGGAAATCCAGGTCTCGTTGATCGCCTCGTTTTCCCGCGGCAGCGCCCGCATCACGTTGTTGTCGCGCACGTGCAGATAAATATTGGAACCGGCGCAGTCGTGCGGCGCGACACTCGCCACCGAGATCAATTCCCAAGGCCGCGCGGTATAACGGAACGGCTTGGAGGTCAGCGCCCCCACCGGACAGAGGTCGATGACGTTGCCGGACATCTCCGACGTCATGGCCTTTTGCACATAGGTGCCGATCTCCATGTGTTCGCCGCGGCCGACCGCGCCCAGCTCCTTGATGCCGGCGATCTCGTCGCCGAAGCGCACGCAGCGGGTGCAATGGATGCAGCGAGTCATGTCGGTGGCGATCAACGGGCCGAGGTCTTTGTCCTTCACCACCCGTTTGCCTTCCTGGAAACGGGAATGCGATTCGCCGTAGCCCATCGCCACATCTTGCAGTTCGCACTCGCCGCCCTGATCGCAGATCGGGCAATCGAGGGGGTGGTTGATCAAGAGAAATTCCATGGTGCCGCGCTGCGCGTCGAGGGCGCGCGGCGAACGGGTGTGGATCTTCATGCCTTCGGTGACCGGCGTCGCGCAGGCGGGCAAGGGCTTGGCGGCCTTGTCGACCTCGACCAGACACATACGGCAATTGGCGGCCACCGACAATTTCTTGTGGTAACAGAACCGGGCAATGGGAATGCCGACCTGGTCCGCCGCCTCGATGATCATGGCGCCGTTATGGGCCTTGACCTGCCTGCCGTCTATTTCGATGTTGACCATCGCGCTCCCGACTCCGCTTGCTGTGATGGACTGCCGAAGGCGCTGCCCAAACTGTTCCGCAATGACGTGTTATGAATTTCCAACCGCATACTTTCGCAGATACTCTTCTTCCAAAGAACTTATCATCAGTTCAAGTAATGCAGCATCATTCGCCTCATATATGAACTCGTCGCTGTCGCTGTCATGGCTCTTGAGTTTTACTTTGCTTTCATCAAGCAGTTTCTTGAGTCCTAAGATCACCAACCGAAGCTCTTTTGCCTGGAAATCCATAGGCTAGACCTTGCCTTGTTTTATATTCTCTGTTTCGAATGTCCGCTCTGCTGATTTGGCCAGTTCTTCGAGTAAATAAATATATCTCGCCAAGTGCATATCGCAAACGGGTCGTATCGTGTAGTGGGTCGGCCCCGATCCGGGTTTCGGATTGAAATCCCGACTTACTCGCAGACCAGCCGGAATATTTACGCCTTTTGGTATCACCCACCAAAAGTCCCCGAAGCCCGATTTTCGATCAAATGTCGAAATTCCACCGCTATCCGCGGCAACGTAGGCGATACCATTTTGCTCGTAGATTTCGATATCAAAAACCTCGCTGATCTTTCGTGGCGGCATAGTTCGCAATTTATGCAGCTGTGGGCTATTTCTTGACCCAAGCCTAAATAGATTTGTCGGAATGAACTTTACATACAATTCGATGATGGTGTGGCTCATTTGACGATCCCTTTACTCATAACGCTCTCAGTGTCCACCGCCGACCAGGCACTTGCCATGGTCGATATGGTACTGAAACTCATCGTGGAAATGCTTGACGAAACTCATCACCGGCATCGCCGCGGCATCGCCCAGGGCGCAGATGGTGCGGCCCATGATACGGCGCGAGACGTCGTTGAGCATCTCCAGATCTTCCTGACGGCCCTCGCCGTGTTCGATCCGGTGGATCACCCGCGACAACCAGCCGGTGCCTTCGCGGCACGGCGTGCACTGGCCGCAGGATTCCTCGTAATAGAAATGGGCGATGCGCGCCAACACGTTCACCATGCAGGTGTCTTCGTCCATGATGATCACCGATCCCGCGCCCAGCATCGAGCCGGCCTTGGCGATGGAATCGTAGTCCATGTCGACATTCATCATCGCCTCGCCGGTCACTACCGGTACCGAGGAACCGCCGGGAATCACCGCTTTGATTTTCTTGCCGCCGCGCATACCGCCCGCCATGTCGAGCAAGGCGGCGAAGGGCGTACCCATCGGCACTTCGTAGTTGCCGGGCTTGTTGACGTGGCCCGACACGGAAAATATCTTGGTGCCGCCGTTGTTGGGTTTGCCCAATTCCAAAAACCACTTGCCGCCGTTACGCATGATGGACGGCACCGAGGCCAGGGTTTCGGTGTTGTTGATCGTCGTCGGCCGCCCGTACAAACCGAAGCTGGCGGGGAACGGTGGTTTGAAACGCGGCTGGCCCTTCTTGCCTTCCAGCGATTCCAACAATGCCGTCTCTTCGCCGCAAATGTAGGCGCCGGCGCCGAGATGGCTGTGCAATTCGAAATCGAAACCCGAGCCCAGAATATTCTGGCCGAGGAAACCGGCGTCGCGCGCCTCACGCAGGGCAGCTTCGAAACGCTGGAACGGTTCCCAGAATTCACCGCGCATGTAGTTGTAGCCGACCGTAGCGCCGATGGCGTAGCCGGCGATGGCCATGCCTTCGATCAACGCGTGGGGGTTGTAACGCAGAATGTCGCGGTCTTTGAAGGTACCGGGCTCGCCCTCGTCGGAGTTGCAAACGATGTACTTCTGGCCCGGCGCGTTGCGCGGCATGAAGCTCCACTTCAAGCCGGTGGGGAAGCCTGCGCCGCCGCGGCCACGCAGGGCGGAGATTTTCAGTTCATTGATGATGACTTCCGGCGAGGTCTTTTCCGTGAGGATTTTGCGCCAGGCCTGATAACCGCCCACCTTGAGATAGGTCTCCAGGGTGTGGGGCTGCTCGAATTGCAATGTCTGAAAACAAACTTCATTGGCCATGGCGCGTTACTCTAGGCTGGCGAGAATGGCGTCGATCTTCTCGGGCGTCAGATGCTCATGAAAATCCTTGCCGATTTGAAACATCGGCGCACCGGCACAGGCCGCGAGGCATTCCACTTCTTTCAAGGTGAACTTGCCGTCGGCGGTGGTCTGGCCGCGTTTGACGGCAAGCTTGTTCTCCAGATAATTCATGATTTCGCCGGAACCGCACAACATGCACGAGACGTTGGTGCACACGGCGATCTTGTGGCGCCCCACCGGTTTGAGATCGTACATGGTGTAAAAGGTCGCCACTTCATACACCGAGATCGGTTCCATCTCGAGATAATCGGCGACCGCGTCCATCAACTCGGTGCTCAGCCAGCCGTGCACTTCCTGCACGATGCGCAAGGCAGCCATGCTCGCCGACTGCTTTTGTTCAGCGGGATATTTGGCGGTCCAGCGGTCGATGCGCGCCCGCACCTCCGGCGAAAGCAGTTCCGCTTTACGTTGTTTCAGCGCGGTCATCGGTCCACCTCTCCAAACACGATGTCTTGCGTACCAATGATCGCCACCACATCCGCCAGCATATGGCCGCGGCACATTTCGTCGAGGGCGGCGATGTGAGCGTAACCCGGCGCACGGATCTTCATGCGGAAAGGTTTGTTGGCGCCGTCGGAAATCAGGTACACGCCGAATTCACCCTTGGGATGCTCCACCGCCGCGTAGGCCTCACCTTCCGGCACGCAATAACCTTCGGTAAACAGTTTGAAATGATGGATGAGGGCTTCCATATCGCCCTTCATGGTTTCGCGCTTAGGCGGCGCCACCTTGTAGTTGTCCACCATCACCGGCCCCGGATTGCGGCGCAGCCAATCCACGCATTGCTTGATGATGCGGTTGGCCTGGCGCATCTCTTCAACGCGTACCAGATAACGATCGTAACAATCGCCCTCCACGCCCACCGGGATGTCGAAATCCAGGCGATCGTAGATTTCATAGGGTTGCTTCTTGCGCAAGTCCCACTCCACGCCGGAACCGCGCAGCATGGGGCCGGTGAAACCCATCTGCAGGGCGCGCTCCGGCGACACCACGCCGATGCCTACCGTGCGTTGTTTCCAGATGCGGTTGTCGGTGAGCAGGGTCTCGTATTCGTCCACGTAAGTGGGGAAACGCCGGGTGAAATCCTCGATGAAATCCAGCAACGAACCGCCGCGGTTGGTATTCATCCGATCAACGTCTTTTTGACCGTGCCATTTGGAGGCGGCGTATTGCGGCATGCGCTCGGGCAAATCGCGATAGACGCCGCCGGGCCGGTAATAGGTGGCGTGCATGCGCGCGCCGGAGGCGGCCTCGTAACAGTCGAGCAGGTCTTCCCGTTCGCGGAAGGCGTAGAGGAATACCGTCATCGCGCCGATGTCGAGGGCGTGGGCGCCCAGCCACAACAGGTGATTGAGGATGCGGGTGATCTCGTCGAACATCACCCGGATGTACTGGGCGCGCAGCGGCGGTTCGATGTCGAGCAGTTTCTCGATGGCGAGTACGTAGCCGTGCTCGTTGGCCATCATCGACACGTAGTCGAGGCGGTCCATATAGCCGATGCTTTGATTGAACGGCTTGCTCTCCGCCAGTTTTTCCGTGGCCCGGTGCAACAGGCCGATATGCGGATCGGCGCGCTCGATCACCTCGCCGTCCATCTCCAGCACCAGCCGCAACACGCCGTGCGCCGACGGATGTTGCGGCCCGAAATTCATAGTGTAATTGCGGATCTCAGCCACGCTTGACTCCCGATAGGTCTGGAACTTCACCTTCATAACGGCTGTCGTGACGAATGACGCGCGGCACCAGAATACGCGGCTCGATACTCACCGGCTCGTACACCACGCGGCGTTTTTCCGGGTCATAGCGCATCTCGACCTGGCCGATCAACGGGAAATCTTTGCGGAACGGATGGCCGATGAAACCGTAATCGGTGAGCAGGCGGCGCAGGTCGGGGTGACCGTCGAACAGGATGCCGAACAGGTCGAAGGCCTCGCGTTCGTACCAATTGGCGCAATTCCAGATCGGCACCACCGAGGCGACCCGCGGCGGATCGTCGTTCGACAAGACCTTCACCCGCAAACGCTGGTTATTGCGCACCGACAAGAGATGATAGACGACGCCGAAACGGGGGCCTTGATAGTCGCTTTCGCCATAACCCAAATAATCGACGCCGCACAGATCGATCAACTGATCGAAGCCGAACGGTTCTTCGTCACGCAAGGCGGTCATGACCTCGATAAGATATTCACGAGGCAATACCGCGGTGGTTTCACCACGGCTCACGTCACAGCGGGTGATACGACCGGCGAAGCGCTCTTGCAGGCGCGCGGCTAAACCCTGATCGACCTCAGACATGAACCCCTATCTCCCCTCATCCCTCAACGGGCAATCGTATTGGTACGCCGTATCTTATTTTGTAATTGAATTACGCCATAGAGGAGAGCCTCTGCGGTCGGCGGACAACCCGGCACATAAATGTCCACTGGTACGATTCTGTCACAGCCGCGCACCACGGAATAGGAGTAATGATAATAACCTCCCCCGTTGGCGCAGGACCCCATGGAAATCACCCAGCGCGGCTCGGACATCTGATCATAGACCCGGCGCAGAGCGGGCGCCATTTTATTCACCAGGGTGCCGGCCACCACCATCACGTCGGACTGACGCGGACTGGGCCGGAACACTACGCCGAAACGATCGAGGTCATAACGCGCCGCGCCGGCGTGCATCATTTCCACCGCGCAACAGGCGAGGCCGAAGGTCATGGGCCACAAGGAACCGGTGCGCGCCCAGTTGATGAGCTTATCGGCGGTGGTGGTGACCACGCCCCGCTCGAGTACGCCTTCTATTCCCATTCCAAGGCCCCCTTCTTCCACTCATAAATGAAGCCCACCACCAGGATGGCCAGGAATATGAACATCGCCACGAAGCCGAATACGCCGATCTCCTTCAGCGCTACCGCCCAGGGAAACAGGAAGGCGATTTCCAGATCGAAAATGATGAACAGGATGGCGACCAGGTAATAACGCACGTCGAATTTCATGCGGGAATCTTCGAAGGCCTCGAAGCCGCATTCATAAGGGGAATTTTTATCAACGTCAGGACGATGGGGCGCAACCAAACGGCCCAAGACCACCGGGGCGATGCCGAACACAAAGCCCATGATCAGAAAAATCACTATCGGCAGGTAGTTTTCCAACATTTCCGCGCTGACCATCCGTTATTAGAGGTTCACCTTGATTCGCGAATAAGGCTGTGCGAACCCGGCATTCCACCTATCCATGAACACTCTCGGTGCCAAAAAAGTAGTTGGAGTCTAGGCCACAACCAAACGCGCTGTCAAGCGAGGATCGTTGAGTTAAATTATTCTAATTCATGAGGTTATGATGCCAGTGCGCATCATGAAAACTATAAATATGGTGCCGACGGTGGGACTCGAACCCACACAGCTTGCGCCACCACCCCCTCAAGATGGCGTGTCTACCAATTCCACCACGTCGGCATTGTTGTCCCGAACCGTTGTTACAGGACATATCAACTTTAAAGAACCTCTATTCATTCGAGGCGCCGTGCGGCGCCTCGCTGCACCGCCATTTGCAATCGCCAGCATGACTGCAAAATGAAGAAACGAAAACAACTTTTTTCGTTTTCGGCCTCTGGAAAATCCAAAATAATTTTCCAAAGTTCCTTAAGATTATTGTTATTGATTCGGTAACGCGGGCACCTCCGCGGGCTGCGCCGGCAAGCTCTGCGGCAGATCGCTAGGCACCGTCGGCGCCGCGGGCGTGACGATATCAGTCACGCTTTTAACTTCGCTCTTTTGATTGAACATAAACGCCAGCGACAGGCTGGTGATAAAAAACAGAGTGGCCAGCACGGCAGTGGTTCTGGTCAGGAATGAGGCCGAGCCTCGCGCGCCAAACAGAGTCCCTGAGGAACCGCTGCCGAAAGCCGCGCCCATGTCCGCGCCCTTGCCGCGCTGGATCAACACCAGACTGATCAAAGCCACGGCGATCACCATATGTACTATCAACAACACCGTATGCATATCTATACCTCTAGCCTTCCACTTATGACGCCGCGCGGCAGATCGCCACGAACTGTCCGGCGTCCAATGAGGCGCCACCGATTAAACCGCCATCGATGTCCGCCATCGCAAACAATTCCGGCGCGTTATTGGCTTTCACGCTGCCGCCGTACAAAATCCGCAGCTTATCCGCCACATTCCGGTCGTGCTCGGCGACGCGTCCCCGAATATACGCATGAACCTCTTGCGCCTGTTCCGGCGTCGCGGTACGTCCGGTACCAATCGCCCACACCGGCTCATAGGCAATCACGGCCTGCGCCAAACCGGCTACGCCGCCTTGCTGCAGCAGCACTGCGTCCAATTGGCGGGCCACCACCGCCTCGGTGTCGCCGCGCTCGCGCTCACCGAGCAACTCACCGACACATAGTATCGGGGTCAACCCAGCAGCCAGCGCCGCGAAAAACTTTTTGGCGACCAGCGCATCGTCCTCACTATATAGGGAGCGGCGCTCGGAGTGGCCGACGATCACGAAGGTGCAACCCGCGTCTTTCAACATGGCCCCGGACACTTCACCGGTATACGCCCCCTCGCCCCGTTCGGCGCAGAGATTTTGCGCACCCAAGGCAATGGGGGAATCCGCCAGCATACGCCCGGCATCGATCACATAAACAAAAGGCGGACAAAGCGCCACTTCGGCCGTGATGCCAGCTGTCATGCCTTGCTTGATTCCGGTGACGAGGTCATTGATCCCCGCCCGCGTGCCATGCATTTTCCAGTTACCCGCCACCAGCGGCTGCCGCATCACTTCACCTAATTTAAACCGATCAAAAATGGCGCTCAAGAATACCCATACTAGAAACAGAAATCAATTTAAAAGCCGCGGCTAAACGGCAAAACACGCCGGCCATCCCTGATGTGAAGGTAAACCGCGTTTAAGCGGAAGCCCCGGCCGCCTCGGTGACCACCTGAGCCAGTTGCTGAGCCAAATTTTTAACTTGACCTGCATCGCGGCCCTCGACCATCACCCGGATCAGCGGCTCGGTACCCGAGGCACGCAATAAGACCCGGCCACTATCCCCCAATTCGGCGACGATATTTTGATAAACACGCTGCACCATCCGGGAACCCGCCAGATCAAAGCCCGGCGCGACCTTCACGTTCACCATGCATTGCGGATATTTGGCCATGCCCTGCTTGAGTTCATGCAAGGTGCGGCCGGTACGCATCATCTCGGCCAGCACCTGCAAAGCGGAGATGATGCCGTCACCGGTGCTGGTGCGATCGAGACAGATCAAATGGCCCGAAGATTCGCCACCCACCACGCAGCCGTGTTCGCGCAACATTTCCAGAACGTAGCGGTCACCCACCGCCGCGCGTTTGAAATCTACACCCAAGCGCCGCAGGCTTTGCTCGAGGCCGAGATTGCTCATCACCGTGCCGACCACCGCACCGCGCAAAGCACCCGTTTCCAAGCGGGACTGGGCGATGATGTAAAGTAACTCATCACCGTCCAGCAGATCGCCCTGGTGATCCACCATGACCACCCGGTCGCCGTCACCGTCGAGGGCGATACCGAGATCGGCACCATATTCCAGCACCGCCGCCTGAATGGCCTGTGGGTGGGTGGAGCCGCATTCATGATTGATATTGAGTCCGTCGGGCTCGACACCGATGGCGATCACGTCCGCGCCCAACTCTTCGAACACGCTGGGCGCGATGTGATAAGTAGCGCCATGCGCGCAATCCACCACGATCTTCATGCCACGGAATTCCATGGTGGAAGGAATGGTGCTTTTGCAGAATTCAATATAGCGGCCGGCCGCGTCGCGAACCCGCTCGGCCTTACCCAATTCCGCGGAATCGACGGTGAACATGGGCTTGCCCAGCTCGGCCTCGATGGCCAGCTCCAATTCGTCCGCCAATTTGTTGCCTTGCGCCGAAAAGAACTTGATGCCGTTATCGTAATACGGATTATGGGAGGCGCTGATGACGATGCCCGCCTGGGCATGCAGGGTGCGGGTGAGATAGGCGATGGCCGGCGTCGGCATGGGCCCGAGCAGACGGATGTCCACTCCCGCCGCGGACAAACCCGCCTGCAGCGCCGACTCGAACATATAACCCGAGATACGGGTGTCCTTGCCGATGAGCACTTTGCCCGGTCCGCCCTGAACACGGGCCAGCACACGTCCCGCCGCCCAACCCAGCTTGAGCACGAATTCGGCGTTGATAGGCGTGGCGCCCACTTTACCGCGTATCCCATCAGTCCCAAAAAAACGTCGTTGCGAAGCATCCATGATCAGCGCCTTTCCTCCTCGGCGTCACTCAAATATTCATTCGATATCGTCGTCATGCGCGCCGGCACTCGCGCTCACGGCGCGGCGCGCACCGCCGCCGCCATGTTGACCGCCTGCACGGTGGGGGCCACATCGTGGGCGCGAATCACCGCCGCGCCCTGCCGCACCGCCAGCGCGGCGAGGGCAATACTACCATATAGGCGCTGTTCGACCGGCACCTCGAGCACGGCGCCGATCATGGCCTTGCGCGAGACGCCCACCACGAGCGGTGCGCCCAGCGCCGCGAGGTCACCCAGCCGTTTCAACAAGGAAAGATTATCGGCGAGCCGCTTGCCGAAGCCGAAACCGGGATCGAGCAACAAACGTTCACGGTTTATCCCGGCCTGTTCGCATACCCGCATCCGTTCCCGTAAAAAAACGCCGACCTCCGCCACCACATCTTCATAATGCGGTGCATCCTGCATGGTGCGCGGTTCGCCCTGCATATGCATGAGACAAACCGGGACGGCCAGTTCCGCAGCGGCGGCTAAGGCGCCCTCTTCGCGTAAGGCGCGCACATCGTTAATCAAACCCGCGCCCGCTGCCACCGCCGCCCGCATCACCACTGGCTTGCTGGTATCGACGGAGATCACCACCGGCAATTCAGCATACAAGACTTCGATCACGGGAATGACCCGGTCCAGCTCTTCCTGTTCACTCACCGCCACCGCGCCGGGACGGGTGGACTCCCCGCCGACATCGATCAGCGCGGCGCCCTCCGCCACCATCTGGCATGCCCGCGCAAGCGCCGCGGCGGGAGACCCGAACCGCCCTCCGTCCGAAAAGGAATCCGGTGTGACGTTGAGTATGCCCATCACCCGCGGCTGAGACAGGTCCAGACGCTGACCGGCACCATACAAAGTAGGGGACATAGTCAGACCACAATCCGGCCCGCGACAGAAACAGGAATTAGTCCAATACGAATAAAAATGTCCGGCCTCCAGCAGCTATTTGCTTCTTCATCGGGTAATTTTATTCCCCTACACGCTCCCCCGCGACTGGCTGATGATGATGAGGAACAGAGCAAGCAAAACATCCGCGTCATCACTCCATCCCTGGCCATCCTACCAATAGGAGCAAGAACACATGGAGATGAAATTGAATGGGACTGGAACAAATAAAACGCCCCGCAATGCGGGGCGTTTGTACAACATCTTCAATGCCTAGCTGGACTTTTTTAATGCTGTCCCGCCGGATGATCGGTGATCTTCCCATCCACCTCGCCTTCTTTACCGCCGCTGGCGACGGAAGCGCCCTGTCCAGGCGGCGGCGTACTACCGGCGTCCACGCTCCAGTCCTTAGGCGGCCGTGGCTCGCGTCCCGCCATGATGTCGTCGATCTGCGTACTGTCGATGGTCTCATACTTGATCAAAGCATTGGCCATGTTGTGCAGCTTGTCCAGATTCTCCGACAAGATCCTCTTCGCGCGATCGTAGTTACGATCGACGATGGCCCGCACTTCCTGGTCGATGGCCCGGGCGGTATCGTCGGCCAGGGACTTGTGCTGAGTCACGGAGTGGCCGAGGAAAACTTCACCCTCCTCTTCGCTATAGGTGAGCGGCCCCAGCTTTTCCGACAAGCCCCACTTGGTCACCATATTGCGGGCGATATCGGTAGTGCGCTGAATATCGTTGGAGGCACCGGTAGTCACCATGTCCGCCCCGAAGATCAGCTCCTCGGCGATACGACCACCCATCATGCTGGATATCTGACTCTCCAACCGCTGCTTGCTGTAGCTATAACGGTCCGCCACCGGTAGGAACATGGTCACCCCCAAGGCGCGGCCACGGGGAATAATCGAGACCTTGTGCACTGGATCATGAGACGGCACTTTTAAGCCGACAATGGCATGGCCAGCTTCATGATAAGCGGTAAGCTTCTTCTCATCATTGCTCATAACCATGGAGCGGCGCTCGGCACCCATCATGATCTTGTCTTTCGCCTTCTCGAAATCCAGCATGTCCACCACGCGTTTATTGGCGCGGGCAGCAAACAAGGCGGCTTCGTTTACCAGATTGGCAAGATCCGCGCCGGAGAAACCGGGGGTTCCACGGGCGATGATCACCGCCTGCACATCATCGGCCATGGGCACTTTGCGCATGTGCACCTTGAGGATTTGCTCGCGGCCACGCACATCGGGCAGCGGCACCACCACCTGGCGGTCGAAACGGCCCGGGCGCAACAAGGCGGGATCGAGCACGTCGGGACGGTTGGTGGCGGCAATGACGATGACGCCTTCGCTGCCCTCGAAACCATCCATTTCCACCAACAACTGATTGAGTGTCTGCTCACGTTCGTCGTGACCGCCGCCAAGACCGGCGCCGCGATGCCGGCCCACCGCGTCGATTTCATCGATGAAAATGATGCACGGCGCGTGTTTCTTGGCCTGCTCGAACATGTCGCGGACGCGGGCCGCGCCCACGCCGACGAACATCTCAACGAAATCCGAACCGGAGATGGAGAAGAACGGCACCTTGGCTTCACCGGCGATGGCCTTGGCGAGCAGGGTCTTACCTGTACCCGGCGAACCCACCATCAACACGCCGCGCGGAATCTTGCCACCGAGCTTCTGGAATTTGCTGGGGTCGCGCAGAAATTCGACCAATTCGGCCACTTCTTCCTTGGCCTCTTCCACGCCGGCCACGTCGGCGAAAGTGACCTTGATCTGGTCCTCGCCCATCATGCGCGCCTTGCTGCGGCCGAAAGACATGGCGCCACGGCCACCGCCGCCGCCCTGCATCTGGCGCATGAAGAATATCCACACCGCGATCAAGAGCAGCATGGGAAACCAGGAGATGAACATCTGCATCAACAAACCTTGCTGCTGTTGCGGGCGGGCTTTGATCACCACCCCATGATTCAGCAAGTCGTTGACCATGCCGGCATCGCCGGGGCTGTAGGAGACGAAGTCTTCCCCACCAAGGCGTTTACCTTGGATGACGCTGCCTTCGATCACCACTTCCGACACTTGGCCCTGACGCACCTGTTCGATGAAATCCGAATAGGCGAGTGGCTTGGACGACACCTGCGGCGGACCAAAACTATTAAAGACGGACATCAGCACGATCGCGATGACCACCCACAAGATTAAATTTTTCGCCATATCGCTCAAGGTCTGCACCTCATTTGCTCACCGCCCACCTGCGGCCACCTATTCATTATCGGCCGCAACAGCCAGCCGCATAATTGTTAGAGTAGACCTTATTACAATTTATAGTTCCTGGCTAGTAAGTACACTTCCGAGCTTTCGGCGCGGGACGCGTTGGGTTTACGCGTCATCACCTTCTCGAAAGATTGCTGCACATCCCGCCGGAACTGCTCACTGCCTTCACCCTGAAACATCTTTACCAGGAAGGATCCACCTGGGGCGAGCACTTTACGCGCCATATCCAACGCCAATTCAGCCAGATACATCCCGCGCGGCTGGTCCACCGCCTTTACTCCTGAGATATTGGGCGCCATATCGGAAATTACAAGGTCCACCGGCCGCGCATCAATAATGGTCAACAATTGACCAATTGCCGCCTGCTCGCGGAAGTCACCCTGCAAAAACACCACATTGGGCAAAGAGTCCATATTGAGGATGTCCATGGCGATCACCCGTCCCTTATCGCCCACCGCTGCCGCGGCCACTTGCGACCAGCCGCCGGGAGCCGCGCCCAGGTCGAGCACGTTCAAGCCGGGGCGCAACAAGCGATCGCGTTCATTGATCTCCAGTAATTTATAAGCCGCGCGCGAACGGTAACCCGCCTGTTGCGCTTTACGCACATAGGGATCGCCCACATGCCGCTGCAACCAGCGTGAACTACTTTTACTTCTGGCCATAATGAGTTGAGGATGAATCCTGCGATTTTAAATGAGCATTGGTGGTCGACGTGGCATCCGCCGGCATGGTCCGTTTGGCTATCCGGCGGGTACGACCGACTACCCACGAGGCCCCCGCCGCGCCGTAACCGCCCAAAATTAATAATTGGCCGCCGGAACTGAGTTGCGCGCCGCCCACCGCAACGATCAGCAATAGGCCGAAACCAGCGATCACGATCACATCCAGCTTCACGGTATTGAAGGGACTGGCGGCCACCCTGAAACGGCGGCGCGACGATGTTATACTCTGCGGCCTTTTCGATGCTGTCACGGGATAAAGTTATTAATGTCTGCGCTCACTGAGAAACAAAAACACCATTTGCGGGGCCTCGGCCATCAACTCAAGCCGGTGGTCCTGATCGGCGCCAACGGTTACACCGAGGCGGTTCGTGCGGAAATCGACATTGCCCTCACCCGTCACGAACTGATCAAGGTAAGGGTCAGTGTCGGCGACCGCGATCTGCGCGACCAAGCAATAGCCAAATTGTGCGAGGACGCCGGCGCCGAGCTGATACAACGCATAGGCCATATCGCATTGATCTTCCGCCGCAACTCTGACAAACCCCGCGTCACCCTGCCGTAAAAACCGCCGCGTAATCAGCGTTCGCGTCGTCCGGCGGCCACCAGGACCAGTCCGGCCACGCTGGCCAACATATAAAGTCCCGAAGAAAGGCCGTGCAGACGACCGAAGCCCGGACTCAAGGCCGCACCCGTCGCCGCGGCTTCGGCCCTGAGTGCCGCCATTTTCGGCTGGATTATCAACAAAATCACGGCGGCCACCGCCATCATCAACACGATGAGCCAACTGCGCCAGGCCCGCAGAGCCTTTGCCCCGTCGATCGCCAAGCCGCTCGTCAGCAACCAGCCACCGCACACTAGACCTACGCCGTTGATGAGGCGGAACATCGTGCCCGCCAATTCGCCGGCCAGCGCGCGATCTTCCAGGGAGGCGAATAACACCGGCACGGCCAGATAACCGACGGCGCACAGCCCGCCCACCCATACACTGAGGGCGAGGCGTTCCGTTATCCACCAAAAGCCGGGCCTTGAAGTGGCGTTAATGAGCGGTCTCCCTGTCTGGCGTAACAACCGCGCTAGACATAATGAATCGCTACGATCTCATAGCCGCGCTCGCCGCCGGGTGCCTTGACCACGGCCACATCGCCCTGCTCCTTACCGATCAAGGCGCGGGCGATCGGTGAACTCACCGAAATCTTGCCTTGTTTGATGTCCGCCTCGAGGTCGCCGACGATTTGATAGGTCACTTCGGCGCCGCTCTCTTCATCGATCAAATCCACCGTCGCGCCGAACACCACCTTGCCGCCGGTGTTTATCGTGGTGACATCGATGATCTGCGCATTGGACAGCTGCGACTCGATATCGGCGATGCGACCTTCGATAAAACTCTGCTGCTCTTTGGCCGCGTGATACTCGGCGTTTTCCTTCAAGTCGCCATGGGCGCGCGCCTCGGCGATGGCATTGATGACGCGCGGCCTGTCCACCGACTTCAATCGTTGCAGATCCTCACGCAGTTTTTGGGCGCCCGGCGCCGTCAGCGGGACTTTCGACATCAGGCCAACTCCTTATGTAATTGTTGCAGCGAACGCACTTCACCCGCGTCCAGATACTGTAAAGCCAAACTGGTGGCTTCCGCACCGGCCATGGTGGTGGTGTAACTCACCTTGCGGTTGAGCGCCTCGCGGCGGATCGTGTAGGAATCTTTAATCGCCTGTTTACCTTCGGTGGTATTGATAATCAAACTCACCTCGTCGTTCTTAATCATGTCGACGATGTGCGGCCTGCCCTCGGTGACCTTATTGATGCGATGGCAGGTCACACCCGCCGCCGCCAGCACCGCCGCCGTACCGCGGGTCGCGTAAAGTTCAAAGCCCTGCGCCAACAGCCGGCGGGCCACCGCCGCGACACGCGGCTTGTCGGCGTCGCGCACGCTCAAAAAGACCTTGCCGCCGCGCGGCAGCACCACCCCCGCCGCCAGCTGCGCCTTGGCATAGGCCTCGGCGAAATTGCCGCCGACGCCCATCACCTCGCCGGTGGATTTCATCTCCGGCCCGAGCAGAGGATCGACACCGGGGAATTTGACGAAGGGGAACACCGCCTCTTTCACTGAATAATAGGGCGGCGTCACCTCCCGGGTTACACCTTGCGCGGCGAGGCTGGTACCCACCATACAGCGGGCGGCGATCTTCGCCAAGGGCAGGCCGGTGGCCTTGGAGACGAAGGGCACGGTGCGCGAGGCGCGCGGATTGACCTCAATCACGTAAATCACATTGTCTTGAATGGCGAACTGGGTGTTCATCAAACCCACCACTTTCAACTCGTGCGCCATTTTGCGGACCTGTTCGCGCAAGGCCTCCTGCACTGCGGGCGAGAGATTGTAAGGCGGCAGCGAACACGCCGAATCTCCGGAATGCACGCCGGCCTGTTCGATATGTTCCATGATGCCGCCGATCAACACATCTTTACCGTCGCAAAGGGCGTCGACGTCCAGCTCCACGGCGTTGTCGAGGAAGCGGTCGAGCAACACCGGCGAATCGTTGGAGACTTGCACCGCGTCGCGCATATAGCGGCGCAGATCATCCTCGCCGTATACCACTTCCATGGCGCGCCCGCCCAATACATACGACGGCCGCACCACCAGCGGATAACCGATTTGCGCCGCCAATCTCACCGCGTCGTCGACGTTGCGGGCGGTGGCGTTGGCGGGCTGGATCAGTCCCAGCTTTTGGATCATTTTTTGAAACCGCTCGCGGTCTTCGGCGAGGTCGATGGAATCCGGCGTGGTGCCGATGATGGGTGCGCCCGCCGCCTCCAAGGCACGTGCCAGTTTCAGCGGCGTCTGGCCGCCGTATTGCACGATCAGGCCCTGGGGATTTTCCAGATGCACGATCTCCAGCACGTCTTCCAGGGTGAGCGGCTCGAAATACAAGCGGTCGGAAGTGTCGTAGTCGGTGGACACCGTCTCCGGATTACAGTTGATCATGATGGTCTCGTAACCATCCTCGCGCAGCGCCAGCGCGGCGTGCACGCAACAGTAATCAAACTCAATGCCCTGGCCGATGCGGTTGGGCCCGCCGCCCAGCACGATGATCTTGTCGCGCCGACTCGGCGCCGCCTCGCATTCTTCTTCGTAGGTCGAATACATATACGCGGTATTCGAAGCGAATTCCGCGGCGCAGGTATCGACCCGCTTGTACACCGGGCGCACGCCCAGCGCATGGCGCCGTTCGCGCACCGCCTGCTCGCTGTCGCCGAGCAGGCTGGCGAGCCGCCGATCGGAGAAGCCTTTTTGCTTGAGGAAATACATACCGTCGCGGTCGAGGGTGTAGCGTTGCGTCTGCACCTCGCCTTCGAGATGTATCAGCTCTTTGATCTGCGCCAGAAACCACGGGTCGATATTGGACAACTCGTGGATTTCTTCCAACGCAAGGCCGGCGCGGAAGGCGTCACCGACGTACCAGATGCGTTCCGGGCCCGGCACGCGCAGATTGAGACGCAGCGTGTCCATCGCGCCTTCGGCGTCGAAATCGAGTTTTTCGTTAAAGCCGTCGGCGCCGGTCTCCAAACTGCGCAAAGCCTTTTGCAGCGACTCCTGAAACGTCCGGCCGATCGCCATCGCCTCGCCCACCGATTTCATTTGAGTGGTGAGCACGGTATTCGCTTCCGGAAATTTCTCGAAGGTGAAGCGCGGAATCTTGGTGACCACATAGTCGATGGTCGGCTCGAAGGACGCGGGGGTCGCGCCGCCGGTGATGTCGTTCTTCAATTCATCCAGGGTGTAACCGACCGCCAGCTTGGCGGCCACCTTGGCGATGGGAAAACCGGTGGCCTTGGACGCCAGCGCGGAGGAACGCGACACGCGCGGATTCATCTCGATCACCACCATACGGCCGTCGGCGGGATTGATGCCGAACTGCACGTTGGAACCGCCGGTGTCGACGCCGATCTTGCGCAGCACCGCGATCGAGGCGTCGCGCATGATCTGGTATTCCTTGTCGGTGAGCGTCTGCGCCGGCGCGACGGTGATCGAGTCGCCGGTGTGCACGCCCATCGGATCGAAATTTTCGATCGAGCAGATGATGATGCAATTGTCGTTGCGGTCGCGCACCACTTCCATCTCGAACTCTTTCCAGCCCAGCACCGATTCTTCGATCAGCAACTCATTGGTGGGCGAAAGATCGAGGCCGCGCTCGCAGATTTCCGTGAACTCCTCGCGGTTGTAGGCGATGCCGCCGCCGCTGCCGCCCAAGGTGAACGAGGGACGGATGATGGTCGGAAAACCGATTTGCGCCTGCACTTGCAGCGCTTCCTCGATGCTGTGGGCGATGGCGGCGCGCGGCGTGGCGAGACCGATGTCGCCCATGGCGAGGCGGAAACGCTCGCGGTCTTCCGCCATGTCGATGGCGTCGCGCGAGGCACCGATCAACTCGACGCCGAATTGTTCCAGCACGCCGTGTTTGGCAAGGTCGAGCGCGCAGTTGAGCGCGGTCTGGCCGCCCATGGTCGGCAGCAGCGCATCGGGCCGTTCCTTCTCGATGATCTTGGCGACGGTCTGCCACTGCACCGGCTCGATGTACACCGCGTCGGCCATCTCCGGGTCGGTCATGATGGTGGCGGGATTGGAGTTGACCAGGATCACCCGGTAACCCTCTTCGCGCAGCGCCTTGCAGGCCTGCACCCCGGAGTAATCGAACTCGCAGGCCTGGCCGATCACGATCGGCCCGGCGCCGATGATCAAGATACTTTCTATGTCTGTGCGTTTTGGCATAGCAATCCAGTTACAAGTGGCAAGTAAGAAAACAGCGGGTTTACTTGCTGCTCGTTACTTGAGCCTTGCTGCTTCTCATGAGATCAATAAAATGATCGAACAACCCCGCCGCGTCATGCGGTCCCGGGCTCGCTTCCGGATGGCCTTGAAAACCGAATACCGGTTTGTCGTTGTAGTGCAGGCCCTGCAGGGTGCCGTCGAACAGCGAGCGGTGGGTGGCGCGCACCTGGGACGGCAGGCTGGCCTCGTCCACGGCGAAGCCGTGGTTTTGGCTGGTGATCATTACCCGCCCGCTGGCGATATCCAGCACCGGATGATTGGCGCCGCGGTGACCGAACTTCATCTTCACCGTGCGCCCGCCGCAGGCCAGGCCCAATAATTGGTGACCCAGGCAAATGCCGAATACCGGAATGCAGGTAGCGACGATGTCGCGGATGGCCGCGATGGCGTAGTCGCAGGGCTCCGGGTCGCCGGGACCGTTGGAGAGGAACACCCCGTCCGGCCGCATGGCCAGCACCTCGGCGGCGGGAGTCTGGGCCGGCACCACCGTCAGCCGACAGCCACGGTCCACCAGCAGGCGCAGGATGTTGCGTTTAACGCCGTAATCATAGGCCACCACGTGATAAGGCAGAAGGTCCGCCCGCTGTGGCAGGCCGTCTTTCAAGGTCCAACTGCCGTGCGCCCATTCATAAGATACCTTGGCGCTCACCACTTTGGCGAGGTCCATATCCTTGATGCCGGGATACTCGCGTGCCGTGGCCAGCGCCGCCGCGTCGTCGATCTGCTCGCCGGCCATGATACAGCCGTTCTGCGCGCCCTTTTCCCGGAGAATGCGGGTCAGTTTGCGGGTATCGATTCCGGCGATGGCCACCACTTCGCGGCGACGCAGGTAGTCGCGTAAGCTCTCTTGAGCGCGCCAACTGCTGTGGATATTCGGCACATCACGCACCACCAGCCCGCTGGCGAATACCCCGCGCGACTCCTCGTCCTCCTCGTTGGTGCCGACGTTGCCGACATGAGGATAGGTCAAGGTCACGATCTGCTGACAATAAGAGGGGTCGGTGAGGATCTCCTGATAGCCGGTGATAGCGGTATTGAAGACCACCTCGCCGACGATCTGCCCCGCGATGCCAATGGCCTCCCCCCGGAAGACCGTCCCGTCTCCAAGGACTAACAGGGCTGCCTGACGCAAGATAACCTCCGCTTTTAGATGTACGAAACGGGGGAAGGCTTTTCTCAAAGCCACCCCCCGCTCATAGATCGAGAATTCTAACCCGTACGCTGGGCGCGAATTTTACTCCAGCGGGCGGGGCAGTGTCCACGCGCCGGACACGGTATAGCCGTCTTTTTCAACGCAGCCCCAGCACATCCTGCATATCGAACAGTCCGGCGGGTCGGCCCATCACCCATTTCGCGGCGCGCATGGCGCCGTTGGCGAAGGTAAGACGGCTGGACGCTTTGTGGGTGATCTCGACGCGCTCGCCGAGTCCGGCGAACATCACGGTGTGATCACCCACTATGTCGCCGGCCCGCACCGTAGCGAAACCGATGGTCTGGCGGTCGCGTTCGCCGGTCACCCCTACACGGCCGTATACCGCGCAGGTTTTGAGATCGCGTCCCAGCGCCTTGGCCACCACTTCGCCCATGCGCAGCGCGGTGCCGGAAGGGGCATCGACCTTGTGGCGGTGATGGGCCTCGACGATCTCGATGTCCACCTCGTCGCCCAACACCTGCGCCGCGGTCTCCAATAACTTAAAGCAGAGGTTCACCCCCACGCTCATATTGGGCGCCACCACCAGCGCGATCCCCGCGCTGGCGTCATTGAGTTGCTGACGCTGCTCGGCGGAAAAGCCGGTGGTGCCGACCACCATGCGTTTACCCGCCGCGCGGCAGACCGCGAGCTGGGCCAGGGTCACTTCGGGGCGCGTGAAATCCACCAGCACGTCGAAGGCGTCGATCTGCTTGCGCAAATCATCACTGATGGCGACCCCGATCGCGCCGATGCCCGCCACCTCGCCGACATCCGCGCCGACCACGCTGCTGCCCGGCCGTTCGACCGCCACGCTCAAGCTCAAACCCGGCGTGGCGCGGCAGGCCTCCACCAGACTGCGCCCCATCCGCCCCGCGGCACCGGTAATTGCGACTCGAATCAAGCAAACCCCCTCACGCTAACTATTAAGAATCCCGCCTCGTGCAAGGCGCAAAGCATAACAGCGGCGGCGCTCGGGTGTCATGCTCGCGCCACGTCGCGGCGGAGAAAAGGGGGGCGGTCGATATCGGTCCGCTTCCCGTCCATCTGCGCGAATTCGGTCGGAAAACCATCAAACGACACGGCCGCACCCGAGCGTTCCCTTTAGCGAATGAATGCCTTACTCTGAATAAATATCCATCGCAACGGAAGACCATGACTAACTGGTATGTAATTGAAGAATGGCAATGGATGGCGCTCGCGCTCACGGCGATCACCTTCGCCTTCACCATGCGCAGCCTATTTCTGACCTGGGTAAGCCTCTCCGCCACAGTAGTGGGTTCCCTCGTTTGGGATGACCCCACCGTGCCGGTTCTGCAGCAATTAGCGATCTTCAGCGCGATCACCCTCGCCGGCGTCGCCGTCTCCCAGTTCTTCATCAAACGGCAACCGGCGTCGACGGAGGATGAAGAACTGGTCGCGAAGGCCGCCGACGCTTCCAAGATCATCAACCGCACCGTGACGCTCACCGAACCCATCGTCGACGGCGTCGGACGGATCGAAATCGACGGCGTGCTCTGGCGCCTGCGCGGCGACGACGCCGAGGCGGGAGAACAAATCCGCATTCTCGGCGTGGACGGATTGCAACTCGATGTGTTGATCGTCACCAAAGAAAAGCTGGCCAAATATTACGTGCAACGGAGCGGGCTAGATTGATGTGTAGAAATAAAAAGCCGACCCGATGGTCGCCTTTTTATTTGCCGAGTGAATGACAAGCCCGGAATTTTTTCCATTGAATTAGGGAACGTCTGATCAATTCACTAAAAATCTTGCCCGCTATGAAAAAAGTCTGAAGTCAGCGGGAATTTTGCGAAATTGACCGGATTATTTTCACTGCTCTCCGCCGAATCGGTCATTTCTCA
>JAHFRV010000048.1 GCA_023266095.1 Gammaproteobacteria bacterium
AAGAGCCATAAAACGAAGGCCAAAAGCCTATCCATTACTGATGAAACCTCGCGACGAAGCAAGAGCTGAGGTGATGAAAAATGGTCACCCAAAGAAGCTTAAGTAAGCGCCATTCGGGTCCGACCCCTTTATGGCCCCGAATTAGTGAAGGACGCCACCATCATCGGCATAGGCATAAGTCAATATGCCAAGATGGCGATGGCAGCGTAAATCAGCGGGGCGACTGCGGCGGGTTGAGCAACCACCAACCCGCCCGCAGGACGCCCCAGATGAAATAGGCCACGGCGGGGACCAGCACCATCCAATACCAGGTGGATGCATTGAGCCCCCCGCTGACCCAGAAAAAAAGACCAATCCACAGCCACGCGCTCAGGAAACGGAACATATGAACGAACTCTCAGTCTCGTTACGGATACAGGCCATCGTCGATGGCCTGGCCAGTATCGGCGCCCTCATCGATGAAATCAAGGATATGGGCGGGGAGAGCCAGGGCGCGGGCGAGATGGCCGCGGTGCTCGGTAAAGAGCTGGCCGATCTCGGTAATAAACAGCGCATCATCGATCAATTCATCAATCTCAAAACCGCCGTAAAAGACACGGCGGATCAGCTCGAAGTCTCGCGCGCGCACCGCCCCGCTGGGCCGCGAGATCAAAGCCAGCGAAACGCCCAGCAAAGGCCTTACCCGCGAATTCGAAAATGCATGGGGATGAACCGAGGCCAGCGACGTGTGGATGAACTGCCTGGGATTGCGAACAAAAGTTTTTTATACTTTAACTCCTTATTTATTGCTGGATAGATCAACGCTTCTGATAGAGGATGACCACGCCACTCGCTGGTCATTCCGCTCAGGCCGTAGTCAGATCACTTGGGCACGGTGACGCCGACGGTGCCGGTGGCGGCATTGCCGGACTTATCAGTGCATTGGACCGTGACCGTGTAAAGGCGAGCGCTGCCTCCAGAAAGTCGGGCTCGGAGATTCAGGGTCAGGGCAGTGGTGCGCACCACGGCGGTCGTGGCCGCGGGCTTGGCGAGGATAGTCGACGAGCTCGCCCCATGGTCTTATTGCCCTGAGTGAGGCAAGAAATATATAGCCCTACTTAACGAAAAGTTAGATCACGGGCTGGCCATTTCAAGGGTGAAGGTCGACACCCTCTGAACTCAGGGTATTGAAGCGTTATGTCGCAGCAGGGTGTGCCGTCGACCACTTGCGTCGGCGTGCTGGGAACAAGAAAACGGTACAGTAGACAGATATGGAACGGGTGGGTTGGTTTATGGCTAAGAATTTAAGCTTGTTGCTATGCTGAGAATAGGGATCGATCTCGGCGGCACCAAAATCGAAGGCATCGCCTTGGATGAACAAGGCGCGGTATTGGCGCGCAAGCGGGTCGCTACGCCGAGCGGCGATTACCGGGCGACGCTCGCCGCCATCGCCACTGTCGTCTCGGATTTGGAGCAAAGCACCGGCGAGCGCGGCAGTGTGGGGGTGGGCACGCCGGGTGCGTTATCGCGCGCCAGCGGCCTGTTGAAAAATTCCAATTCGGTCTGTCTGAACGGCCGGCCCTTGGATCAAGACTTGGCCGCGTTGCTGGCGCGCCCGGTGCGTATCGCCAATGACGCCAATTGCTTTGCCTTGTCGGAGGCGATGGACGGCGCCGCCACCGGCGCGGCGGTGGTGTTCGGCGTCATCATCGGTACCGGCACGGGTGGCGGCATCGTGGTGCAGGGCCGGGTGTTGAACGGCGCCAATGCCATCGCCGGCGAATGGGGGCATAATTCGCTGCCCTGGCCGCGCGACGATGAACGTCCCGGTCCGGCTTGTTATTGCGGCAAACACGCTTGCATCGAAACTTTTCTCTCCGGGCCGGGGCTGACCCGCGACTACGCCGCCGTGAGTGGGCAGGCACTCAGCGCCGAGCAGATCGCGCACTTCGCCGCGGCGGGAGACGCGGTTTGCGCCGCTGCCCTCGCGCGTTACGAAGACCGTCTGGCGCGGGCCTTGGCGACGGTGATCAATATTCTCGACCCGGAGGTGATCGTGCTGGGTGGCGGGCTTTCAAAACTGACGGGTCTTTATCAAAATGTGCCGGCCTTGTGGGGCCGCTATGTATTTTCCGACCGGGTCGATACCCGTCTGGTGCCGGCGCGACACGGCGACGCCAGCGGCGTGCGCGGCGCGGCGTGGCTGTGGGAGAAAGAGTTGTGAAGTTTCGTGACGCGCGGCAAGCGCTGCGCTGGTTCGAGCTGTGGCGTGGTATCGGGTGGTTGATGATCGCCGCGGTGTTGTATCTCTCCCTGATGCCCAACCCGCCCAGCCTCGATGTCAGTGCCGGCGATAAATGGAGTCATGCCGCGGGTTATGCCGGCCTGATGATTTGGTTCGCGCAGCTCTATGCGCGGCCGGTGCACTGGCGTTTGGGCGCGGGGCTGGTTTGTCTCGGCGTGTTGATCGAGTGCGCTCAGGGTCTCACTTCTTACCGCAGCTTCGAGTACCTGGATATGCTGGCCGACGCCGGCGGAGTGGTGCTGGGCTGGTGGCTGGGCGGTACGCGGTTTGCTTTACTACTGCAGCGCGCCGAGAGGACGGCCGCGGCGCGGAATTAGGCGGCGGCCAAAAAATACCCTCCCTCTCTCTTCGAGGGGGAGGGAGCAAGCCAAGTCAATACATCACCCCTGCTGAGCGCCTTGCAATAATCCGCTCGATGCTTGCCGCCGTTGCGCGCCCCACAGCGCCGCCAGTCCAACCAGAAATAGCAATACCGTGCCCGGTTCCGGCACCGCGGCGAAGAACTGGTCGGCGATCAATTGATGGAAGGCCGCGCTGGGATGTTCACCATCCCAAAACAGATAGCCGTCGGGATTGGCGCACACCGTGTCATTGGGGCCGGCGGGCGCCACAAAGCCGGTATAACAGGCGGCGTTCGCATTGATCAGACCATAGGCGCCGGGGTTGGCCACAACATTGCGCAGAAAGTTGAAGCTGTCATAGCGAATGATGTTGACCCCGCCGTAACCGCTGAGCATGAGGTCCACGGCCGTGTTGAATTGTTGTGTCAAGGCGGTGGCCGTTTGCGCCACCAAGGGCGGCGCGCCGGGAAAGAGAGGGTCTTGGCCGAATACATCGGGGACCAGGCCCAGGTCCGGGATGTTGGGTACCAGGATGGTCTGGGCGCCGGCGGCGAGATACACATTGATGACGTCCTTGACGCCGATCACCGCCGCGTTCAGGAACTGGGCCGCCAGTGCCGTTTGGCCGGTGAGCGCCAGCGGGATGATGTCACCCAAATCATTGGCGCCGGACCATACCACATACAAGGCGTCCGGGTCGTTGATGCCGCGGGCGGCGAAGGCATCGCGCTCCAGATTCAAACTCCACGGCCGCGCGCCGGTGGGCAGGATGCCGCCCAGATTCACCGGGGCGTTGGCCTCGACCCGGTTGTAATCGGTGCGCGCCCCGCCGTAGGCAAAATTGTTGCCACCCGCCGAGGAGCGGGTGGAGCTGAGCCCCAGTTTAGTGGCGAGCAATCCCGCGTAGATTTCGCCATTGGAAAACCGCCCTTGGAAATAGTGGTCATCGGCGGGGATGGGCGCTATGCCGGGGGGGAACAGGTCCTGGGTGGCGGCATAAAGATTACCTTGATCCGACAGGCTGTCGCCGAGGATATAGAGGTTGCTGTAAGGCAGCGCCCAGGCGCCGGGATGGGCGAGGGTGGCCGCGAGGATGACCATGAGGCGTAGCAGGTTTTTTTTCATGAGACCGTCTCCTTGGCGTTATTGTCTGTCGGTGTGTGAGGGTGAGTTCGTGGTGGGCCGACCTCCGTTTGCTCACAACATGCCGGAGCTGATCCCATCCCGCTACTAGAAACCTAGCCGCCTTGCCTTCAATACACAAGCCGGCCGGCGGTTTTCTGTGCAACAGTCGTTACGCCTCCGCGACGATATAGGCGACCCAGCCTTCTTGATTCTCGGCCTGCAGCGTATCGTGGTAGGTGCCGGTGCCCTCCCACTGTTCCTCGTCGTCATCGTCGTCGCCAGGACTTTTCTCGAACTCTTCCCAATAGACATGCACGCGCGAGAAGCCCGCCTCCTGCAAGAGCTCGCGCAGTTCCGGCATGGTCCACAGCCGCCACTCGTAGGTGAAGGCCTTGCGCAGCATCGAACCGTCGGAAAAACGGAAATGGATGTGGCAGAGAAAATCGTGGGTGATGGGATTGAATTTGGCCTGATCCCAAATATAGGTGAAATCCTGGCCTTCGATCTCGCGCTCTTCTTCCAGTTCGCTCATGGTTTCGGTGCCGCCCAGCAGATCGAGCACGAACAGGCCGTCCTCCTTCAAGCCGGCGCGCACCGTCTCGAAATAATGGCGCAACGCGCCGCGCTGCTTGAACACGCAATAACTGAAATTCATGGCGCAGGTGACATCGGGCTTGACCGCGAGCGGGTCGAGCACGTTGGCGTGATGTAAAGTAATCCTATCGCTTACCGCGCGTCCCGCCGGCTTGAGGTTGTGTTGCGTGCCCCAGGCCAAGGTATCCTGGCAGAGATCCACCCCCACCGCCGTGCGTTTCGGATGCGACTTGACCCACTCCACGCAGAGCAGCGCCGTGCCGCAGAAATCCTCGCGCAACACGCGGGGTTTTTTGCCGCGCAATTCCTGGTAGCGATCCACGAAAAACTCCACCTCGAAGTCCGCCGCCTGCACCGAGTGTTGATAAAGCACGTGACGGTCGGCACGCTGGGCCAGGGTGGCGCCGCGTTTTTTGGGATGTTTTGCCATGGTGATCGCGCCCAATTGCCGGAAGGTCCGCCATTGTATCGGCGCGGGGGCGGGACGTCCATGCGCCGGGTGCTATATGATGTGGACGGGTGATGCCGCAAAACGCCGTTTGCAGTTAAGGCGCGCACGAGGCAAGTGCAGAGGCAAATAATGTAATCGGGCAAACTCGGGGGCGAAAAAAAATGAATCGAGAATTTTGGCAGGCGCGTTGGGACGAAGGCCGCATCGGCTTTCATCAAGATGAACTCAATCCCTACCTACAGCATTATTGGCGGAACGTGGACGTCGCTGCGGGCGGCACCGTGTTTGTGCCGCTGTGCGGCAAGAGCAAAGACCTGTTGTGGCTGAGCAGCCAGGGCTATGCGGTGCTGGGCGTCGAGATCGTCCCGCGCGCGGTGGAGGCCTTCTTCGCGGAGAACGACCTCGAGTCCGAGACCTATCAGCGGGATGACTTTACTCTGTGGGAAGGCGAGGGCGTCAAAATCTTCTGCGGCGATTTCTTCAAACTCACCGCCGATGATGTGGCCGCCGTAAGCGCCGTCTATGACCGCGCCTCGCTGATCGCCTTGCCGCCCGCCTTGCGCGAACGCTACGTGCAACATCTGCGCGCGATCTTGCCGGGCAAGCTGAGTGTGTTATTGGTGACCATGGATTATCCGCAGGCCGAGATGGAAGGTCCGCCGTTCGCGGTGACCGAGCAAGAGGTCGCCGCGCTCTACAAAAATGATTTCACGATAGAGCAAGTCTGCGCCGAGGATATCCTGGCTGCTGAGCCGCGCTTCAAGGAGCAGGGACTGACGCGTTTGCAGGAGAAAGTGTACGTGTTGAGGGCGCGTTAGCTTGAATTTGATTTGAGAAAAACCGTCATGGATTCTGGGGTTCGCGCGCATACCGAGCCGCTGAGGTCCATTTGCGGCTCGAACCACCGTTCACGCGTTCAAATCATAAAAGTGGGTTAAATTGCCCCCACCTTCCTTGGCTTGATACATCGCCATATCGGCCCGTTTAATGATCTCTTGCGGGCTGGATTCGTGGTTGAGAAATAACGCCACGCCGATGCTTGACGTGCATCGATACTTAAAGTCGATGTCCGGTTCTCCATTCTTGTGGAGCTGCAACATGTAAGGCTCGGTCAGAGTAACTCGAGTTTTTTCTGCAACGATCCTGGCTTGAGAAACAGAGGATGCCTTGTCAGTATCCAGCTCGCTGAGAACTACGACGAACTCATCGCCACCAAAACGGGCGACGGTATCAACTTCACGCACGCATTGAGCAATACGCCGTGCCACTTCCACGAGCAATACATCGCCCACATCATGGCCATATGTATCATTAAGCGGCTTGAAGTCGTCCAAGTCGAGAAACAGCAGCGCTCCATAACGACTGCTGCGATGGCTGGCGGCCATGGCGTGACCCAGCCTGTCATGGAGCAAGCGACGATTGGGAAGCCTTGTCAAAGGGTCATGAAAAGCCAGATTTCGAATTTGCTCTTCGGTAGTCATTCTCTCGGTGATGTCAATTGATAAGCCGAGCAAATGCGTAGGCTTACCCGCCTCATCGCAGAGAGTGATTTTCCAGGTGTGCAAATAGCGGATCTCACCGCTTGCTGTCTTGATCGGTTCTTGCGGAATCTCCTGCACCGTTCCCAGCGCCAAAGTCTTGCGGTCTTCGCCGGTGAAGAAATCGGCTTGCTCCTTTGGAAAGAAGTCATAGTCGTTCTTGCCGAGCAGATCGCTGCGAGGATAACCCAGGAGCTTCTCGCCGGCGCGGTTAAATAGCTCGAAGCGCAGATCTTCAGCCCGTTTGACAAACACCATGACGGGAATATTCTCAACAATGGAATCCAAAATACGCTGGGTTTGCCGCAAAGCCATTTCAGCCTGCTTGCGCTCGGTAACATCGCGTGACAATGTTATAAATCGCGGCTCCTGCTCAGGGGGAGCGGGTTTGCGGGCAATCGAAAGTTCGAACCAACGCCCTCCATGAGGAAGTCGCAGCTCGTACTGCTTGCCGTGTGACTGGCCTTTTTCATGGGCTTCACGCAAGGCCGACATGCAAACAGCAGCCACATCTGGTGGAAGGATGTCTGATATCTTTTTTCCTATAAAGACTTCGGGAGACGCGGCCAACAGTTCAGTGCGAGGCGAGTGGTAATCATAGTAATGACCATCCAGGCCTACTTCGAACAGGAGGTCGGGGATGGCGTTAAGCGTGGCTTCCAACTGGTTTTTTGCTGTGACAATTTCCATCTCCGCCTGCTTGCGCTCGGTGATCTCCTGCACAGTGCCCACCGACCGAAGCGGCTTGCCTTCAACGTCAAAATCGGTTGTGCCGCGCTCCTCAACCCATTTAATGCGCCCATCGCTCATAAGCAGCCGGTGAGATATTGCATAAGGCGTGCGGTTCATAAGTGAATCGGTATAAGCCTTGTTTACAAAGTCTCGATCATCGGGATGAATGGCATCGAGGAAGGCCTCGTAGGTGGCGCCGAACTGGATTTTGTCTATCTCGAACAGCTGGAATATTTTATCCGACCAAAGTAGTTCATCGGTTAGTCGATTTAGATTCCAACTGCCCATATGGGCAATGTGTTGCGCTTCGTTGAGTCGCGCCTCGCTGCTGCGCACGGCCGCCTCGGCCCGGACGCGCGCTGTTATATCCATCCCGATAGCAAGAACGGATGTGATATTTCCCTGTGCATCGCGTATGGTCTGATCGTTCCACTCAATCTCACGCTCTTCGCCGTTGCGGATGACGATGGGGTAGACGTGGCCGCGCGTCGGCACATCGCGCCTTGCTGCCTGGAACAATACTCGGATACGGTCTTGATCTCGTGCGGGCAGAAAGGTGGTGAACCATTCTTTGCCGGTAATCTCGTCTAGTTGGCACCCGGTGAGCTGTTCGAAAAATGGATTGGCGTACAGAATGAAGCCTTGCGTGTCGAGCAGAAGAATAATGACTGGCGCGGCCTCAGTCATGACCTTGAAAAGGGCAGGATCAAGCGGGAGCGCCCCGACCCCGGGGGGCTTGGTATTAGGCGACAGTTGATCGTTAGAAATGCTGTCCATCATGATTTGGCCCATGCTATTTCCGAGCTTTACACTCGGGGTTTTTTTTGCTGGACTCAGCTTGGAATTAATCAGCACTCTAGTGCCGCCGGTTGAAATACCACTGTTTTAATACTCTACATGAAAGGGCAAATTGCTGTCACTACCACGAGGATGGCGTAACAATTCCTCACTGATACCGTATCCGTAATGCACTTCCCAGGCGAGCGCTCCTTGCCCATTGTGTGGTCGGGGGAAATCTGATTCTGTCATCCACAGGTGTAGGACGGTGGAATCCGCCGCTACAAATCACTCCATCAACCCGCGCCGTCTCAGCAATGGCTTGAAATCCAGGATAAATGCGACTGCTATATATAACGCCAGCAACACCGTACCCGTCGCCAACGGGTGCCAGCCGGTGTGAGCCATGAAAGGCGTGTTGACGAAATAGAGGCCATGCCCCAAAACCACGACGGTAAGAATCAAGGACGCTCAGATTAACTCCGCGATTATGAGAAAATAAATCGTTTACTTATTTTTCTCCATGCTCCGCGTAAATCCTTCGTAACGTCGGCACCGCTAACCCCGTTTCATCCGCATGACCCAAGGCTCGTTGCAGCCGCGGCAATGCGGTGCGGCCTAAGCAGAGGTGTTCGGGGTCGCTGGCGAAGGCTTCGAGCATACCTTCGATCAAGCGGTCGCGGGGCAGTTCTTCGTCGGTGAGCCATTCTTGAATGCTGATGACCTCATCGGCGATTTCGCGGGCGAGGGTTTGATGAGCGCGCCACAGTTCGCTGACGGTGCCGCCGGTGACGAGGCCGGCGATGTTGATGGTGAGGATGTAGAGGTTTTTGCGCACCAGTTCGAACAATAGATCATCCGCGCTGGCGAGCACGCGGGCGGGGATGTTGACCGCCGTCAAGGCGGCGCACAGCGCGGCGGCGTGCGGGCCGAAGGTCGGCGAGGGCAATAGCACCTTGGGTTCGACGCCTTTTTTCTTTTCAAACCACACCGAGATCACCGTGGGATCGACGATGGCGTGGGCCTGCCAGTCGCGCGGCAGCAGTTCGTTTTGCAGCAGGCATACACGATCGCGCCAGGTCGCCGGGAGCTGTTCCAGACAGGGGTGCAGGTCTTTTTCCGCCACGGCCAGCAGCGCCAGTTGCGGCGCCGGGATGGTCGCGGCCGCTTCGCGCATATTTATGCCGCGGATGATAGGGTAGACCGGATAAGCGCGGTGAAGAAAACCGCGGGCGAATACCTTGCCCAACTCACCCATGCCGATGATGACGATTGGCTGTTGCATGATTGACTCCTTAACTTTCCTTTGGGTTGAATTTCCCGCGGCTTGCCGCGGAGTCGAGGCAATGGGCGATTTTCAAGGGAGAGAACCGTGATTCTTCCCCGTGCGCAGCCGGAACAATTTACACACCCTGATCATGTATCCCACGGTGGAATAAACCTGCTTAATTAAGCCGGTAACTGAAATGATGAACTTAAAAGTTTCTTCCCTCCAAAAGGGAAAAGGTGTTGTTCGCTTCATCTCTTCGATCGTCGGGTTAAGAGTAGCCTCGCGGTAGAGAGGCGCGGACTAGGATGCTCATGTCCACCCTGAGCTATTTTTACCGTGGATTAACAGCGCAGCGGATACGCGCAACGCGGTGCGTTCAGTTCCAACTCCGTTGCCAGAGGGTTTCCTTCTTGCCAAGCTCGCGGGTGATCACCCGGGCGAGTACGAATAATAAATCCGACAGCCGATTGAGATAAATCAGGGCGTGACCGTTGATGGTGGAATGCCGCTGGAGGGTGACCACCCGCCGTTCGGCGCGCCGGCACACGGCACGGACGAGGTGGCAGGTGGTCGCTTCCAGGCCGCCGCCGGGCAGGATGAATTCCTTGAGATGGGGCAGATCGGCATTATAGTGGTCGATGAGTCGCTCCAGACGTTCGATGTCGGCCGGGGTGATCATGCTATGGCCCGGGATGCACAGTTCGCCGCCGACGTTGAATAAATCGTGCTGAATGCGGGTGAGATGACCGTGAATGGCGTCGGGCAGCTGGTATGACAGCAGTATGCCGAGCACGCTATTGAGTTCATCGACCTCGCCGTAGGCCTCGACGCGGGGATCGTCTTTGCTGACGCGGCTGCCGTCACCGAGCCCGGTGTCGCCGGCATCGCCGGTGCGGGTGTAGATTTTGGAGAGGCGATTGCCCATGTTGACCTCAGCTGTCCGTCAAACGGTATTCGATGGGCAGCACCATATCAAAATGGTTATTTTCCAACCAGCCGTCGATATGGTCGAGGCGGGGAATTTCTTGCAGGGTGCGCAAGGCGTCGCGGTCGATGATGCCGTGACCCGACGAGGCGATGAGATGGATACCGCTCAAGCGGCCGTCGGTCTCCACCCGCAGTGCGACGGTCACCTCACCCTGCCAGCCCTGGCGTCGCGCCAGCGGTGGGTAGACGAAATACGGCGCGAGCGCGTCGCGCAGCCGCGCTTGCAGGCGTTGTTGTAAAGCGTGATCGGCGCGCGCCGGCGGGACGGATTCCTCGCTGGTAGCAGCGAGCAGATCATCGGGCAGTGTGGCGGCTGACGCGACGCCGGCGGGCGCCGTGGAGATTTCCGGCTCGGCCGCCAGTGCCGGGCCGGGCGAGGCGGTCACCATCGTTTCCGTCGCGGGTTGCGGATTGCTGATGGGCGACGGTCGTGGCGCGGTGGCGCTGACCGAGGGTGGCGGTGAATGCGGTGCGAAAGAACTTAAGTCCACCGTGAGCGGCCTCACCCCGCCGGGATGAGGCGCACTGTCCAGCGTCAAATAGGCGAGCAGCCCGCCGTGCAGCACCACGGACAGTAACAAGAAGCGGGCCGGTGTGGGGATCATGCTCATCACAGTGCCGGGCCGTAGCGCGCTTCGATGAAGAGGGCGCGGCCCGCGCTGTTGAAGCCGTCGGCCAGTTCGTAGTGTTTGTCGAAGGCGTTTTCAAGTTTGCCGATCAAACGCCAGTCTTTTTGCACACGCCATTGCGCGCTCAGATTCACCAGGCCATAACCGGCATTGTAGGTGTCGGAGAAAGCCGAGTCCTTGCGCTTGCTTTGCAGAATCAGATCGGCGCCGAGTAGATACGCCGCTTGCTCGTAGACCAGCGAGGTGGTGAGGCTGCGTTTCGCGCGGCGCGGCAGCGGTTCGCCGCTGGTTTCGTTCTTGGGATTTTGCACGATGCCTTCCACGCGCAGGCTGACGGGTTGCAGGTTTAAGGCGTAGCTCAGTTCCACGCCGCGGATGCGGGCCTTGTGCAGGTTTTGGTTGGCGCCCTGGATGGGACCGAGAAAATCATCCGGATCGGTGAATTCGATGAGGTCTTCGATACGGTTGTCGAAGAGATTCACCGTCATGGTTTGACGTTGGCTGATACGTTGGCGCGCGCCGACTTCAAGATTACGCGAGGTTTCCGGCTTAAGATCGGGATTGCCGCCGAAACCGTAACGATCGGTGGCGTCCGGCGCGCGGAAACCGGTGCCGGCCGCCGCGGTGAAGCGGGTAGCCGACGACCATTCATAGCCGTATTCAATGTTCCAGGTGCCGTGGCCGCCGAAGCTGTCGTGATCGGTGTGGCGTCCCGCCAGCAGCAGATGATGCGCACCGAACTTGATGTCGTCCTGCAGGTAGACGCCATTGACGTCGGTGGTGACATCGAAGCCTGTGCCGAACACGCTGGAAGCGGCCTTTTCCCGCGACAGCATCAAGCCGGCGGTGAGCAATTGCCGTGCGTCGAGTTGCACGTCGTTCTGCCAATCGAGTTGATTACGGCGGGTATGCGCGAAATCGTCGCCTTGGTTTTGATCGATTTCGTCGCTGGCCTGGCTGAGCCGCAGCGTGCTGAGCCACGCGTCGCGCGGAGTGGCTTTGAGCATGAGGCTGGTGGCGGTGTTGCTGAAATCCTGATCCAGCGGAGTCAGGAAGAAATCGAAATACTCGGTATTGCCCGCGCTTTGCCAGCGACGCAGTTCAAGGTCCAGCGCGCCGAAGTTGCGCCCCGCGTAGAGATTGAAGCTGAGATCGTCGTGGCCGCGTTCGTCGCTGGCGTCTTGGCGGGTGGCGAAGGCGTCGGTGACATACGCGCTGGCGTCGAGGCCGGCGCGGCTGGTGCCGTTGCCGAAATGGACGCCGAGATTTTCGCTGCGGGTGCCGTAGCGTCCGGCGCCGAAGGCGAAATAGCCGCGCGCGCCTTCAGCGGCTTGGCGGGTGATGAGGTTGATGACGCCGCCGATGGCGTCGGAACCATAAAGGCTGGAACGCGGGCCTTTCACTACCTCGATGCGTTCGATCAAATCGGGCCGGATGTTTTGCAAGGCGGCGCCGCCGATGGTGCCGGGGTTGATCTTGACGCCGTCTATCATTATCAGCGTGTGATTGCTCTCGGTGCCGCGCAGAAACAGTGAGGCCGGTTGGCCGGCGCCGCCGTTGCGGCCGATATCCAGTCCGGCGTGCAGACGTAGTAGATCCGCCACATCGACGGCAGCGCTACGCTCGATCACGTCGCGCTCGATGACGATGACCGGCGCCAAGGTTTGATCGGTGATTTGCGCGGTGCGGGTGGCGGTGACGACGATGGCCGGTTCATCCGCGGCCTGCAATGCGTTGCCGCAGGAGGCATACAGCAGGGAGATCAAAATAATTCTTTTTGTTAAAGACATGTGAAGCATTTCCTGTTTTTTCCGCGCGCACCCGCGCAACGTAGGGTTGTGGTGCGCAGTGGAACAGGCAGGCCGGCAGGACGAAACGACATCCGCCAGCATTGCCCGCCGCAACACTGCGCTTCTTTAACATCAGGCCGGTCTCCGGGCTGGTGAGTGGATCGCTCCTGGCGGGCCGCCTTCCCACGCGCTGCGCAGTGGCTGTTGGTCCGTCCTAACTCACTTACCGTTGCGGGGGCAGCGCCGGACTTGCTCGTGATGGCGAGCGCACCGGCTTCCCGTTTCATCCCGCGCCTGGAATCAACGCGAGACACCTGAGGGTTTGAACGAGGCCGCACTTTACGGCGGCGGGCCAAAGGCTGTCAAGCCGCTTGCCACGCGGCGGCCGCTTTAGCCGGGTTTAGTCTCAACGGAATGAAGTTGCTTGTGGTATTCAAAATCTAGGGGGCGTGGGGAGAGGCTCTGAAATTCCTGATAGGAATTATGCGGGACTTTCTAAAATTATCAGCAATCAAGCCCGCTGTACGCGCTGGATTAGGTCTGCCGGAAAAATAGGCTCAAGTGTTGGAAATAGTGGCCGTTAAATTCGCCATAGGAGTTGTCGAGTCAATGGGTAGTGTGATTTCGATTCTACATAATGGAATGCAGCAGCGTGCCGTTATAGGTAGTAGCAGGGACGATCAGCGGAGTGCCTTATCTCTCGAAAAGGCGAGCCGCGCACAAGGAGAGGTTCTGCTGAAGGACGCGCCCAAGGCCGGGTGTGGATGCAAGGAGGTGTCGTTAGTCCTGCGGTATTTTTCGCCGGCACGGACTCAGTGCGGCAGCGACGCAAGGGTCTGCGGATTTTTCAATATTGCCTCTATTTTTGATCAAGAACAGCGATGAGGAAACGATTATGAATAAATTTGTAAAAATCATCACCACTGCGGGCTCGGCGGCGCTGATTATGAGTGGTGCGGCCCTGGCGGACCCGCCCGCCAATTTCGATGTGTGGAGCGTGAGCAGCGGCACCGTATCATTCGGTGACTATGACGGTGGAACCGCTGGCGTTCAAACCTGTCCCGCCGGTTATACCTGCGGAACACCGGTGACCGGTTCCGGGTTTTTGCAACGCCAGGTTGTGAATAATATTTCCGGCGTACAATATTTCCAGACCATCGTGGCGCCGGAAGGCTCCACGGGCGCCCCTTCCGCACTGGCCTTCGCCGATGAAACCTTCGTCAGGGTCGGCACCACCGGTGTGTCGGGTAAGCAACGCGCGCTTGATTCCAGCTTGTCGGGCATCGAGACCACCGATGTTTTGACGGCGACCATTCTCAATTCGGGATGGGCGGCGGGTGGACCGACTTATAAAGATTTAGAGATCAGTCAAGCGATCACTTTGACCAACAATAAAGCAACCACGCCGGAAGTGACGCTTTATAACGCATTCACCTTTAATCAAAACGGCACCAACGCCGCACCCACCGGCAAATTCCTGGATGTGACCCAGGGCGTGCTGATCGAAGGCGACGCGACCATTGCCAATAACACCGGCGATGACGTGCAGAAATTCGTGATGCGGCAGGCTTCCGGTAATCTCAACGGCTCCGCGCATGTCTTGGGCGCGCCGGTATTGTTGCCGGGAGTTCCCTCTGACGTGGCCTGGGCCGCCACCGATGATGTAAAAGTCATCTGGGTAGGCCAGCAAATGATTAAATCGGGTGTGGAGTCGTTCCGCTATCAGTTCTATGACAACATCACTTCGGCCGCCGCCGATTCCATTTCGGATTTCGAAGTGGGCCAAGCGACGCCGTTCACCTGGGTGAATCCCTTTGGCGTGTCACCGACTGTAACCGTACCTTGAGGGTTTGATCTAGCTTAAACCGTTTTTTGCCGCTTTTAATCTTACGCATTTGCATGCTTCTTACGGCGTGGGGAGGGGAAACCCTCCCCGTTCTTTTTTTATGCCTTCGCGTTTTTTATGCGGGCCGCTTGCGCTCCATTCGTTTCTTCGCAAGCAATAAACAATATTGCTACTCTGTTCAGCATCTGATATTAATCCCGGAAATAGCAGTTGACCACCGAGGACACAGAGTTCCCGGAGGAAAATAAATGGTTTCGCCTCCTCGCCGAAGTCCCCCAGCAACTGAAGTCGCCCACTGCCGCAATGTAATGAGACTCGGTGTCCTCTGTGATCCCTGTGGTTTGGATCCGCGGTTTTTATGTTCTAATAGGTCATGGTGATGATGGACCAGTCATTTTACCGGGAGCTGGGCCACGCTATCACCGTCATCGATACCGGTTATCATCGCCCGGGGTTTGATGCCAGTTATTTGCTGCTGGCGGGTGATGAAGCGGCGTTCATCGATGTCGGCACTGCGTTTTCCGTGCCGCGCTTATTGCAGGTGCTCGCCGAGAAAAATATCCCACGTCAGCAAGTGCGGTATGTGATGGTGACCCACGTGCACCTCGACCACGCCGGCGGCGCGGGAAGTTTATTGCGGGAATTGCCCGAGGCGCAGCTCATCGTCCATCCGCGCGGCGCGGCGCATATGATTGACCCCGCCAAATTGATCACCGGCGCGGCGGCGGTATATGGCGAGGCGCGGTTTCGCGCCTTGTATGGAGAAATTATACCTGTGTCCGCGGCGCGAGTAATCGAAGCCGCCGACGGCTTTCAGCTAGCCTTGAATGGCCGGCCGCTGCTGTTCCTCGACACGCCAGGGCACGCGCGCCATCACTACTGTATTTACGACGAGACCAGCCGCGGCATTTTCACCGGCGACACCTTCGGCTTGTCGTATCGGGAATTCGACAGTGCGCTAGGACCCTTCATTTTTCCCACCACCACGCCCGTGCAGTTCGAGCCGGAGGCGATGCACGCCTCCATCGAGCGTTTATTGACGCTGCGAGCCGAGCGTCTCTACCTCACGCATTATGGCTGTGTGGACGATCCGCCGCGCCTCGCCGCGCGTTTACATGTATTGATCGATCAATTCGTCGATTTCGCGAGGACGGTGAATGCCGTGGGGGATGCGCGGCAGCAGGTGTTGGAGCAGGGCGTCTCGGCGATTTTATTACAGGTGCTGGACGCCCATGGCTGCACCCTGACGCGGGCACGCGCGCTGGAGTTGCTGGCCGTGGATGTGCGGCTCAATGCCCAAGGCTTGGCGGTCTGGTTGGATCGGCAATCCCAGCATTGATCCGCCGCGTTATTCGCGGGCGGTGATGAAATGCGGCGGCAGTTCCGCCAGATCCTCCGGCCTGTCGATGTCGGCGTGTTCCGGCAATAACACCCAGCGCCATTGCAAATCGTGTAGACGCGCGAGCGTGTCGATCAGTACCGTGGCGCCGCCCCATGCCATATCCTCGAACAACGCCGGCTCCACGCTGCGCAGACCGATCAGCCAATAACCGCCATCTCGTGCCGGGCCCACTACCGCGTCGGCGCCGCTGCTCAATGCCTCGACAGCTTGCCGCAGATCCCAGGTCGTCATGCCCGGACAATCGCTGCCGGTGAGGATGACGTATCGCGCGCGGGTCAGCGCGTCGGCGCAGGCGTGAGCCATGCGCGCACCCAGGTCGCCGCCGCTTTGGTTGTGCACGCTGAGCGGCCATGCCGCGTGCGCCGCGCTGAAGAAGGGATGGCGGCTATCGGGGCTGCACCACAACTCCACCGGATAACCCGCGGCGCAGACCGTGGCGAGAGTATGTCTCACCAATTGTTCGTGCAAGGCTGCCGCCCGCGCCGCGCCCAGGACGGGAATCAAGCGGGTTTTGGCCTGTCCGGCGAGCGGCGCCTTGGCGAAGACCAGGATGCGCGCGGAAGCGGATGTCATTGACCGGTCCGATCATAACGTTGAACTAACGACCGCGGGTCGGCGCCGAAAAAATAGGCGAGGCGCAGCCGCCACATCAGCCACACCGTCGCGGCGATACCGCGGGTTTCCCAGCGGCGGCTGGAGGTCACGACGCGTGCACGCAGACAAAGCGGCCGGCCGGCTTTTTTTAAGGTGCGTGACAGCGCGATGTCTTCCATCAGCGCGATCTCGGGAAAGCCGCCGACACGTTCGAACAAACACCGCTCGATGAAGATCGCCTGATCGCCGGTGGCGATGCCGGAGAGGCGCGAACGCAGGTTCATCATGGTTTCGATGATGCGCAGCGCGGGATTATCGCCGGATAAACGCACGTCGAAGCGGCCCCAGCGCCGGGCGCGGCGGAGTAAACCTTCGACGATCAATCGCGCTGCATCAGGCGGCAGGATACTGTCGGCATGCACGAACACCAGCACGTCGCCGTCGGCCAGCCGGGCCCCGGCATTCATTTGCCCGGCCCGGCCCGGCGCGGAGTGCACGATATGGTCGGCGAACGGGGCGGCGAGCGCGGCGCTGCCGTCAGCGCTGCCGCCGTCCACCACGATGAGTTGATGTCCCGCGCGCCGCAGTGTTTGCAAAGGTGTGAGCGCGGCGGCGATGCCGGCCGCTTCATTGAGCATGGGGACGATGATGGAGAGTCGCATTGATTCAATCAGCGTGATGTCAGTCTTTCGCCAGCGCGCCGCCGCAGCTGCTGCCTTGCCCGGCGGTACAGCCGTAGCAATGGTCTTTCACCATGATGGGATTGCCGGCGAGGTCGGCGTCGATGAGGTCTTTGATGTGGGTACGCGGTCGGCCGTTGAGGCGCAGCGGCAGGCCGAGCATTTGATTAAAGTCGCAATCGTAGACATCACCTTGCCAGTCGATGCTGATCAAGCTGCGGCACATCACCGATTCGAGATTGGACTCCTGATGAGCCTCGCGCAACAGCGTCATGTAATCCTCGAACTGGCCTTTGGAAATCAGCGTGCTGCCGAAACGTTGGATAGGCATATTGGCCAAGGTGAACAGTTGATTGAAGACGATGCCGTATTCCTTTCCCAGGTGTTTTTTGTAATCGGACTGTAACGGGATTTGCGGGGGCGGTAATGACGGTCCTTGCGGGTTGTATACCAGATTCAAGATCAATCCGCTGTCCGCTTTGCCGTACCCCAAGGCGTTGAGCCGCTGCAGCGCGCGGAGGCTGGCGGCGAATACGCCCTTGCCGCGTTGGCGGTCCACGTTCTCTTCCAGATAACAGGGCAGGGAGGCGGTGATTTCGACGCGTTGCGTCGCGAGGAATTCGGCCAGGTCTTGCTGGCCCGGTTCTTCGAGGACGGTGAGGTTGCTACGGTCGATGACACGGATACCCGTCGCCCGCGACGCACGGACGATGTCCCGGAAATGCGGATTCAATTCCGGCGCGCCGCCGGTAAGATCAATCGTGCCGACCTTCGAAATGTGCAGATAGGCCAGCACCTGCTCCACGGTTTCACGCGCCATGATCTCGGTGCGGCGCGGTCCGGCGTTGACGTGGCAATGCAGGCATTGCTGATTGCAGAGATAGCCCAAGTTGACTTGCAGCGTCTCCAGCTTATTGCGGCGCAGCGCAGGAAAACGGCTCTGCTCCAGTAGAGGCAAGGTGGCTAACATAGATAGATCCTTGGTTGTTTGGACATCAATCTTTCGCGCGTGCCGGCTTGGGCGCGGCGTGGTCTTTACCACGCCTCTTTTTTACCATGACAGGCAGCAATGAAAATACACCCAGCAGAGCAAAGGCCGCCAGAGTTTCAGTGGAGAGGAGTTCACTGGTGGAATTGATGCGGCCCAAGGACAGCCCCAGATTGGCGAATACGAAACTACCCGGAATGATGCCGAGAACGGTGGCCGCCACATAGACGCGGAGCGAGATCGGGGTAAAGGCCGGCACCAGATTCACCAACCAGAACGGAAACAGCGGCACCAGGCGCAAAAACAATAAATAGTGGAAGGCGTTTTCGTGGAAGCCGGCGATGAGTTTATTGGCGCGCTCGCCCAGCCGTCGTCGTGCGGCCTCGGCGAACAGGTAACGGGCGGCGAGAAACACCAAGGTCGCGCCCAGGGTGGCGGCGATCACGATGATGGCCGTGCCCGCCCAGCGGCCGAACAACATGCCCACCGCCAGTGACATGATGACCGCGCCCGGCACGCTGAGCGCCACCGTGCCCGCGTAAACCAACAGGGCCGCGGCGAAGGCGGTCCAGTAGTGTTGCCGGGAGAAACTCAACAGGGCGTCGCGGTTTTCTTTAAGTGTAGCGAGAGTCAGCCACTCGCTGCCGCCCAAGAGAAAAAAGGCGCTGATGCCGCCGGCGAACACCGCCATGACGGTGAGCTTGAGCCAGCGCGCGGAATTGGAGTGTGGGTGTTCCCTACGCATTCATTTACTCCGCCGGGGCGCACATGAGCCGATGATCAACTCGCCAGATTTTGTCACGTGCAAAACCGCCTCTCGTTAGTATAGTCGCCGGCGTGAGGGACGCACCCCGATGGCCGTGATGATGCGGTTTAGTCGTGTGCCGCGCCGAGACCTTACGGGTCTTTATTGCCGGCGTCGAGCTTGGTCCGGATGCGTTGTTTGGCCGCGTCGGAAAGTTGCAGCGTCGAGGTCGCGTCGAGGTGTTCGGGTAACTGCCGCGCCGCCTGTTGCAGGAAATGCAGCTGGCGCTGATAACGGCTGCACAACTTGCAGATCATCAGATGTATACGCACCGCGAGACGTTTGCCGATCGGCAAGGGGCGGTCCAGTGACTGCGATACCAGTTGGCTGATTTCTTTGCACGATAACATTATGTCGCGTCCTCGCTCTGACGGTGGAACCAGTTCGCATCCAGGCACTGCCGCATGCGCAACCGGGCGCGGGAAAGCATGACCCACAGATTATTGGTCGTGGCGATGTCCAGTTCCTGACAAATTTCTTCGGTGCTGAGGCCGTCCAGTTCGCGCAGCATCAAGGCGTCGCCCAGGCGCGGGGGCAGACGCCGTATACATTCGCTGAACACCCGCCAGAATTCTTTTTGCTCCAGCGCCTTGTCCGGGTCGGACCATTGGCTGATGTCGATCCGCCAATGGCCGTGTTGATCGAACAAGCCGGCGTTTTGCTCGGCGGCCGCGTCGAGCTCATCGCCCAGCGGCCGTTCGCGCCGGGCCTTGCGCAGATGATCGACGATCTTGTGTTTGAGTATGCCGATCAGCCAGGTCCGTTCCGAGGACTGTCCGGCGTAGCGCGCCTGCATGGCGGCGAGCAGGGTGTCCTGCACCAGATCTTCGGCCAGCATGCTGTCGCGCAGCCGCAGCATGGCGTAGCGGTAGAGGGCGTCGCCGTATTTGTCCAACCACAGGTTGGGATCGCTCGCGGTCGGCATGCTGGTGGTGAGTCCGAGTCAGAGGTGAGGTCGCGTTGCGGTCATGATAGTCATTTACCACGCAGGCGGAAAATCCGTTTGAGCCATTTTTTCGCGCGGGGCGTCAATCCCGCCTTGAGGCGTTGGTCGGCCACCCGCCGGTTGATCTGCGCCAGGGTCGGATAAATGTGGATCACCCGGGACAGATCCTTGGCCTTCATTCCCTTGGCGAGGGCGAGCACGTATTCGTGGATCAGTTCGCCAGCGTGCGGCCCCACCAGTGTCGCGCCCAATAATTTTCCTTTGAGGTCAGTGATGATTTTAGCGAAACCGTCGGTCTCGCCGTCGGTCTGCGCGCGATCGATGCCGTGAAAGGGAAAGTTGTACACCTGATGCGGTATGCCTCGTTGTTGCGCCTCGTTTTCCGACAGCCCCACTCGCGCCAATTCGGGGTCGCTGTAGGTGCACCAGGGGATGACCCGCCTTTCCACTTTGGCGGGCAGATGAAACAGCGCGTTGCGCAACACCACGCCGGCCTGATGCTCGGCCATGTGGGTGAACAAATACGGTCCGGTGACGTCGCCGCAGGCGTAAATGTGTTTAGTGCTGGTGCGCAGGCGCGGATCGGTACAAATATATCCGCGCGCATCGAGCCGCACGCCGGCGGCGTTCAGCCCCAGTTCTTCACTGTTGGCGCGGCGGCCGGTGGCCAGCAGCAGATGCGTACCGTCGACGGTGGTAGTATCGCCCTCGCGATTATTAATAGTGATATGGATATCGCCGGCGTGGCCGCTGACGCCGAGCGCCTCGCTGTCGAGCAACACCTTCACTCCCTCGGCGCGCAACCGCCGTTCCACCACGGTGGCCGCGTCGTGGTCTTCCACCGGCAGCAGTTGCGAGCCGTGTTCGACCAGCGTCACCTCGCTGCCGAGGCGGGCGAAGGCCTGCGCCAACTCTACGCCGATCGGGCCGCCGCCCAGCACGAGCATATGTGGCACAGGTTCGCGCAGAGTGAAGACGGTCTCGTTGGTGAGAAAAGGCACATCGGCCAAGCCCGCGATGGGCGGCACGGCCGGCCGCGAGCCGGTGGCGATGACGAAATTTTTCGCGGTGAGGCGGCGGCCGTCCACCTCGAAGGTATGCGGATCGCGGTACCGGCCCGCGCCGAAGATCACCTCGATGCCCATATCGCGGAAACGCTGCGGGCTGTCGTGTACCGCGATGCTGGCGATGACGGCATTCACCCGATTCATCACTTGGCCGATATCCACGGTAGGGCTGTGGCCGGGCAGGCCGTAGCGCTGCGCGGTACGCGCCAGGTGCGCCACCTTCGCCGCCTGGAGCAGGGCCTTGCTGGGCACGCAGCCGGTCCACAGACAGTCGCCGCCCAGCCGGTGTTTCTCAATCAGGGCCACTTTGGCCCCGAGCGCGGCGCCGCCCGCCGCGACCACCAGTCCGCCGGAGCCGCCGCCGATGACGCAGAGATCGAATTCCGTTCGGGGCATCAGCGGGCTTCTCCAGGGCCGGTCCGGCAGGGCGTCACGGCGGACGAGGTAGATTGGTGATGTGGTGCACCGTAACGGTTTTTGGTCTGCCGGGCAAACGGTTGGCCGACGGAGGGGGATGAATGAACATGGGTCATGGTGGGTTAATCAGTCGTACAACCGGGAGATGGCTTGCAGAGCTAGCGGCGCCATGGGCGTCTTCGGCTATAATGGCTCAAAATACATGCCCAGCTACGTCCGCTGCGCGGTACAGGCGAATAAGCGAGATCACAATAACAATAAAATGGCCGGGCGGGAGATAACATGAAACTCGATCTCTTCTTGCAAATGATGGTCGATGAGGGCGCCTCCGACCTGTTCATCACCGCCGGGGTGGTGCCCAGCCTCAAGGTGCATGGCACGGTGGAGCGCGTCGGCGACGAGGCGCTCAGCCCGGAACAGGCCCGCGCCATGATTTACGCCATCATGAACGAGGCGCAACAACGCGAGTTCGAGGCCAGCCGCGAATGTAATTTCGCCCTGCAAAAACCGGTGCTGGGACGCTTCCGGGTGAATGTCTTTCAACACCAGAATAACATCGGCATGGTGATGCGCCGCATCGAAACCGCCATCCCCACCTTCGCCGAGCTGCGGTTGCCGGCTCTGCTCGAAGACCTCAGCATGACCAAGCGGGGTCTGGTGCTGGTGGTGGGCGCCACCGGTACCGGTAAGTCCTCCACCCTGGCGGCGATGATCGGCCACCGCAACCGTAACGACAGCGGCCACATCCTCTGCATCGAAGACCCCATCGAATTCGTGCACACTCCCGCATCTTGCATCATCACCCAGCGGGAAGTGGGGATCGACACCGATTCCTTCGAATCGGCCCTGAAAAACGCCCTGCGCCAAGCGCCGGACGTGGTGCTGGTAGGCGAGATCCGTAGTCGCGAGGCCATGGAACACGCGATCGCCTTTTCCGAAACCGGTCATCTCTGCGTCGCCACCCTGCACGCCAGCAACGCCGCGCAGACCCTCGACCGTATTGTGCATCTGTTTCCGCGTGACCGCCGTGACCATTTACTGCTGGACATGTCGCTCAACCTCAAGGCCATCGTCGCCCAGCGGCTGGTGCCTCGCGCCGACGGCAACGGCCGGCGGGTGGCGATGGAGGTCTTGCTCAACACCCCGCTGGCCGCCGACCTTATCCACCGCGGCGATACCCACTTGCTGAAGGACTTGATGAAGCGTTCCGCCGAATTGGGCATGCGCACCTTCGATCACGCGGTACACGAACTGTATAACCAGGGCGAGATCAACTACGAGGATGCCTTGTTGCATGCCGATTCACCCAACGAAGTACGATTGATGGTGAAGCTGGGCAAGAACGGCGATCCCCGCGCCCTCTCGGCGGGAGTGGATCGGGTGGGGCTGGTGCGCAAGCAGGACGAAGAGCCTACTCTCACGCACGTGAAGCCGAATTGATTGCAGCCAAAAAATCATTTAACCGCCAAGGACACCAAGAATTTCTTTGACGACCAAGTGTAATCCTTGGCGTCTTGGCGGTTAAAGATCAGTCGTTTCCTTCAGCGCGCAGCCGTGCGTTCGAAGGTGATCTTGCCTTTGTACAGTGTCCAGTCGACACGGCCTTGCAGCTGCCAGCCGGTGAACGGGGTATTGCGGCCGCGGCTCACCATCTTGGCGGGGTTTACATCCCAGTATTCTTCCGGATCGAATACGCACACATCGGCGGGCGACCCCACGCTGAGGGTGCCGGCATCGACGCCGAGCAAACGGGCCGGTTGCAGGCTGAGCCGCGCGATCAGCTCACTGAGCGGGAGAATGCCGTCCTGCACTAAGCGCAGGCTCAAGGGCAGCAAAGTCTCCAGTCCGGAGATGCCCGGCGCGGTTTCGGCGAAGGGGCCACACTTGGCGTCGCTGTCATGGGGCTGATGATCGGAGCAGACCGCGAGCAGGGTGCCCTTGGCAAGGCCGGTGCGCAGGGCGTCACGGTCGCGTTCAGTGCGGAGCGGCGGATGGACGTGGCACTGGCTGTCGAAGTAGCCGAGGTCGATCTCGGTGAGGTGGAGATGGTGGGCGCTGACGTCGGCGCTGACCGGCAGGCCGTCGAACTGGGCGCGGGCCACCATGCGCACCGCCTCGGCGGTGGAGAGCTGGCTGAAGTGGGCGCGCACTCCGGTCTGGCGGATCAGAGCCAGGTCACGGGCCACCGCCACGGTCTCCGCCGCCTCGGGAATGCCGGGCAGCCCCAGCCGGGTGCTGACCTGGCCCTCGTGCACGCAGCCGTTGTTGCGCAGCCAGGGGTCTTCCGCATGCAGGAACACGGTCAAGTCATGGGTGGCGGCGTATTCCATGGCGCGGCGCATGACCAGGGTATTGCCGATAGGGTGACGGGCATTGCTCACGCCGACACAGCCCGCGGCCTTGAGCGCGCCCATTTCGCTGATGCGTTCGCCCTGCAAACTCTGGGTGAGCGCGCCGATCGGCAATACCCGCACCAGGCCGGCGGCGCGGGCGCGTTGCTGGATGAGGGTGGCCACCGCCGGCGTGTCTATCACCGGGGCGGTGTCGGGCGGGCAGCAGAGGGTGGTGATGCCGCCGCTGGCCGCCGCCGCGGTCTCACTGGCGATGGTGGCCTTGTGTTCCTCGCCCGGCTCGCGGAGGTGGGCGCGCAGGTCCACCAGGCCCGGACAGACGATCCGCCCGCTGACGTCGATCTCGCGGTCGGTTTGAAAGCCGTCCGGCGCCCGACCCACCGCGGCGATGCAGCCGTCGGCGATCCACAGATCGAGTGGCGAGTCGAGCTGGTTGGCCGGGTCGATCACTCGGCCGCCGTGCAGGCGCAGACGCATCATGCCGCTTTCCCTTCTCCCAAAGGTACCGTGCCCATGGCCATGGCCATCACCGCCATACGCACCGCGATGCCGTGGGTGACCTGTTGCAGAATCACCGATTGCGGCCCGTCCGCCACGCTGGAGGCGATCTCCACGCCGCGGTTGATCGGACCGGGGTGCATGACGATGGCGTCGGGTTTGGCGGCCGCGAGTTTGTCCTCGGTCAGGCCGTAGAGCTGAAAATATTCATGTTCGCTGGGCAGCAGCGCGCCCTGCATGCGTTCGTTCTGCAGGCGCAGCGCGATCACCACGTCGGCGCCTTTCAGCCCCGCGCGCAAATCGTGGAAGACGTGGACCCCGAGGGTCTCCACGGCGGTGGGGATCAGGGTCTTGGGCCCGATCACCCGCACTTCGTTGACGCCCAGTGTGGTGAGCGCATGAATCTGCGAACGCGCTACCCGTGAATGCAGGATGTCGCCGACGATGGCGACGGTGAGCGGCGCAAATTCGCCCTTCACCCGGCGGATGGTGAACATGTCGAGCATGGCCTGGGTGGGATGGGCATGGCGGCCGTCGCCGGCGTTGACCACGTGCACGTGCGGCGCGACGTTTGCGGCGATGAAGTGGGCGGCGCCCGATTCGGCATGGCGCACCACGAACATGTCGCAGTGCATGGCTTCGAGATTGCGCAGGGTGTCGAGCAGGGTCTCGCCCTTGGCGGTGGCCGAGGCGGTGATGTTGAGATTGAGCACGTCCGCCGACAGACGCTTGGCCGCGAGCTCGAAGGTGGTGCGGGTGCGGGTGCTGGATTCGAAGAACAGATTGACGATGGTCTTGCCGCGCAGCAGCGGCACCTTTTTCACGGTCTGTTCTGTGACCCCGGCGAAGGATTCGGCCAGGTCGAGTATCTCCACCAGCAAGGCCCGTTTCAAACCTTCGATACTGAGGAAGTGGCGCAGCCGGCCCTGCTCATCCAATTGCATATTGCGCTGTATCATGAGGCGGCATTCATTCCCTGTTGTCTAGGCGGGGCCGGCATCGTCATCCGCCGCGTTTGACGCTGAGACCGAGCGGGACGGGGCCGGTGAGTTTTACCTGTTCATCGGGCGCGAGGTCCATCTGCGTGCCCACCACGTCGGCGTTGATCGGCAACTCGCGGCCGCCGCGGTCCACCAGCACCGCCAGCAGTACGCTGGCCGGCCGGCCGTAATCGAAGATTTCATTCAAGGCGGCGCGAATGGTCCGGCCGGTATACAACACATCATCCACCAACACGATGTGGCGGTCGTCCACCGTCGTCGGCAGCTGCGAGGGCCGCACCGCGGGGTTGAGGCCGATGCGGGTGAAATCGTCGCGATAAAACGAGATGTCGAGTTTACCCAGCGGTTCACTGAGCTTGAGCAGGCCGTGCAGGCGTTCCGCCACCCACACGCCGCCGCTGTGGATGCCGATCAGCAGGGGATCGCGGACGCCGCGCGCGGTCAGCCGCTGTTGCAGGTCGGCGGCCATGTTATCGAGCAGTTTATCAACGGTGTAATTGTGGCTCATCGTGTCGTGCCCGCGGTGTGTGCATGATCCGCCAGCCAGCTTTCCAGAATGATTTGCGCGGCGATGCGGTCGAGTTCTTCTTTTGCCGCGCGGCTCCGCGGCGCCTTGCCGCCGCCGCGGAGGGCGATGCGCTGCGCGGCCTCGTGCGAGGACAGCCGTTCGTCGATCAAATGCACCGGCAGACCGTAGCGCCGCTGCAATTGCGCGGCGAAGGCCCGGACCGGCGCCGCCATCTCATGTTCACGGTCATCCATGCGTTGCGGCAGGCCGACTACCAGGGCCTCGGGTCGCCAGGCCGCGAGCAGTTCGGCGATCTGCGCCCAGTCCGCTTGTTCGTCGCGCACTGCGACGCTGGCCAGCGGCCGGGCGCTGCCGGTCAGGGTCAGTCCCAGTGCGACGCCGATGCGCTTTTTGCCGTAATCGAAGCCGAGCAGGGTGCCGGGAGTGCCTCTCATGCGTGGCCGATTTGGGTGGAGAGCTGGGTGACGTCCACGCCCATCAAGGCCGCCGCTGCCTCCCAACGCCGTTGCCAGGGGGTCTGGAAGATGATCTGGTTGTCGGCGGGGCCGGACAGCCAGACGTTGTCCGCCATTTCCTGTTCCAGCTGGCCCGCGCCCCAGCCGGCGTAGCCCAGGGCGACGAAGATGTCGCGCGGTCCCTTGCCGTGGGCGATCACTTCCAGAATGTCTTTCGACGTGGCCAGGGCCAGGCTGTCGGAGATGCGCAGGGTGCTGTCCCATTCGCCGGCCGGGGCGTGCAGCACGAAACCACGCTCGGTCTGCACCGGACCGCCCATGAACACCGTGTGCTGACGGGCCGCCGGGTCCTCGGCGTCGATCTGCATGTGCTGCAAGACCTCGCCCAGGGTGAGGGTGAGCGGGCGGTTGATGACGATGCCCATCGCCCCTTGACCGGTGTGTTCGCAGATATAGGTGACGGTGCGCTGGAAATTGGGGTCTTCCAGCGTGGGCATGGCGATCAGAAATTGGTTGGAAAGGGAGAGCGTGTTCATGATGGCGATAGTATCCGCTGAATCGCGCCGCGCTGACAAGCGAGTGGCGTTGGTCGCGAGCGGCGTGGGGCGGATTTCCGCGCTGGCGAGGGACGGCGGTGAAGAGTGCGCAATGCTTGATCATTGAAAACCTACGGCTATCGGTGTTGGTTATTACACCGTAACGAGATGCCTGGCGGGGCGCGATGGATTAATCGGAGGTGAAGCGGTTGCCGCTGAGAAATTGCCAGGTGCGGGTGATGTTGACGATGTCGTAGTCTTTGCGGATTTCCGGGGGGAAGGCGGCGTAGGGGGCGGCGAGATGCACGATGCGGACAGCCGCGTCGTCCAGCGACTTCTCGCCCGATGAGTGGGTGATCTCCACCCGGCGGACCGAGCCGTCGGGATTGAGGGCCACATTCATCACCAGGTGTCCCGAGAGATTGAGGCGCCGCGCTTCTTCGGGGTAGTTGAGGTTGCCGATACGTTCCACTTTCTGCCGCCAGGACTCCATGTAGGCGGCGTCGCGGTATTCGCGGCTGCGTGAGGTAATGGTGAGTTGCCGCGGGATTTTGCTGTAGGCGTTGAACGAATCTTCGATTTCGGCGCTGAGCTGGGCGATCTCCTGGCCACGCATGATGAGCTGGGCGGCGGAGGGGGTGTCGGCCTCGCTGTCCGGGGTCTCCGCCGTCACCGGACGCGGCGGTGCGGCGGGATCGTCGCGAGTGATGAGTTTGGCGGTTTGCGGCGCGTGCGGGGTGACTGCGCTGCGTGGCGGACTGATGAGGTCGCTGCGGCCGCTGACGGGCAGGGGCGCTGGCGTCGGCGGCGGACGGGTCGGCCGCACCGGCTGCGCGCTGTTGCCGCCGCCGTCCTGATTGGTTGGTGCCAGATAGTCCGCTTCGTCAGGGGCCCGTTGGCTTTCCTCTTGGGCCAGGATCACGTCCAGGGTCGGAAAGGGATTTTTTTCGGCGGGTTCCGGGTTGGTGAATGCCACGCCCAACACGATGATGGCGTGCAGGATGATGGAAATGAATAGGGTGAGTCCCAGCCGGTCGCCGGCGGTGACAGGGGCGGCGTTCATGGCGAGGTCGTCCCGGTAACCGGCAGGTGTTTGAGAGTGAGTCCGGCCACCACGCCGCTCACCAAGCCGAAGACCAGCGCGGCGCTCATCAACAGCGGGAAGAGAGGCAGCAGCGCGTCGTGGGGAATGAACAGTCCATAATCGGTCCAGAATTGCCCCGCCATATGGGCCAGCGCCGCCAGCAGGCTGTAGCCCACCGGGCCATAGACCCTCCCGGGCAGGCAGCTGGCGAGACGGAGTACGGCGAGGCTGGCCACGGCACCGGCCAGGCTGAGGGCAAAGGTGGGAGAGAGGAAGGTGCCGATCAGTAGGCTGCCTATCAACACCCGCAACAGCGCCACCCAGGCCGCCGTGGTCCAGCCGTATTGAATCAGGACGATCACCGTCACCACATTGGCCAGGCCGGGCTTCACGCCGGGCAACGGGCTGGGCAGGACGCTTTCCGCGATGTGGATGGTGATCGCCAGGGCGGTGAGCCAGGCGATGCGGTGGTCGTCGCGGGTGGTGGGTATCGTTACGCTCATGCAATCGCT
>JAHFRV010000049.1:0-17500 GCA_023266095.1 Gammaproteobacteria bacterium
AGCCATAAAACGAAGGCCAAAAGCCTATCCATTACTGATGAAACCTCGCGACGAAGCAAGAGCTGAGGTGATGAAAAATGGTCACCCAAAGAAGCTTAAGTAAGCGCCATTCGGGACAGATCCTCGATTTGCTTGTCGTATTTGAGCTGGAGATGCCACCCCCGGATCGTCTGCCGACTGCCACGCAGTGCATCACGACTCACCGCCGGCGCAAAATTCACGTACACCCGACCGTACTTGTCCACCGCTTTACGCGGTCGAAAAGTATAGCCGAGAAACGTAAACTGCACCGTCGGATAATCGCCGGGGCGGTTGATGTCCCGGCAGTAGACAATGCGCGTCTTCTCCGGATGCAACTCCAGCCCGCACTGGCGAAATCGTTCCGCAATCCTGCGCAGCGCAAACTCCGCCTGCGCTTGGCTCGTGCAGTGGATCACCCCATCATCCGCAGCAAGAAGCTCTATCAGAGCATCGATGAACTGCTGACCGATCTTGACACCTGATCGCGTACTACAATCATGAGCGCACCCATCAGGGAAAAATGTGCTGTGGGCGAACGCCGATGGAGACCTTCGCTGACGGCAAGGAGATCTGGCAGGAAAAATTAATCGGCGGAATTTGACCTGACAGTCACCACCTGAAAATCCGGTAACTGTCAGATCAAGTCTGAACTTCTACATTAATGCGTGTCGCCGTCAACATTCAGGTCTTGCTAGCCGGTCATCCTTCCAAGCTGGTGATTTACTCATCGAGTTCAATGGATTCCCAAGTAATGGTTGCGCCCGTTCGTGTGCCTTTGATCTCTACCAGGCTGCCCACCTTCGCAGCGCTAAAGAAGCTGGCCGAGTTCGACACGCCGTCACCGCCGAAGCTGGCGATGGTTGTGGTGTCTATGGACAGCCCTAACACCGTAATGAAGGGGATAGAAATGGAATCTATCGCGCCTTGCAGTTCTACGGAGCGCGTGCCCCCGCCGGCTGCCGACACTTCCAGCTCCGTCGCGAGCAGGTTGGTCGCGTCGATCTTGCGTCCGCGTAGCTTGACGTGGTCGCCGACCTTGATCGCGGTGGTGGTCCCCTCGGTCAGGGTAGCGTTTATTTCAATGGCGAGGCCGCTATTGGTATCAATGGTGATGGTATCGCCACTGACCGAGGTCACATCGCCTTCCAGGTTGAGGTCGTCTTCGAAGGAGATCTTGGTGGCGAGCAACACGCCGTTGACCAGCGCGCCCGTCACCTCCAGGCGCGCCCCCGTCTTGATGTCGGCGGCAGTGCCTCCCTTGAAACGGGTCTGAGAGCTGGTTCGTACAGGCTGCGCGTCCACCACGAAATCACTCGCTGCGGTGACCGTCGTGACGTAGCCTTGCAGTTCGGCGTTGTCTTTGTCGGCGGCGCCCAGGGCGCGGGATTTTTGTTCCATGGACGTCGAAAGTAATGTTGCCCCGCCGCCTAGCAGCGTACCTTTCACCGCTACATAATCACCAAGCTGCGGGGTGAAGGAGGTTGATAGCGCGCTGATGTCGATGTTCTGTGCGCCGATGGTGATGATGCCATTGGCGACAGCGTTAATCTTGCCTTTCAGTTCGACTTCAGCCCCTAGGGATTTGGCCTCGATATAAGTGGCGCGGAAGCCGGTGGGGGTGGGGAGGCCGCTGACCTCGACGGTGTCGCCTGCCTGAAGATCGCTAATCGTCGAGTCGACGCCGTTGATCTTGATCTTGGTCAGGTTGTCCACGAGCACGGTCTGACCCAGCACGGTTAGGGTGTTGGCATTGGGTAGGGCGCTGATGGGACCTTCCAGTTCCTTGGCGTAACTCACGCTGGAGGCCGTGCCGGAGATACCATCGCCGTTGATGGTGCCGTAAACGGTGACCAGCATGCCGAGCTCAAGATCATCTTGTGTCACGGCTGCGCCGTCGCGGGTGATGGTTGCGTTGGTGGTGGAGAACTCGACGCCGTTGACCCACACGCTGCCGAAACCGGTGACAGGTCCTTGGCTGATACCGGTGCCGCCAATACCGCCGCCGGCGACTTGCCCCTCGCCGCCGCAGGCGACGACGCCGAACAGAAAGAGCAGTGCCAGCGAGGCGTCGCGATAGTGATGGCGTGTCATGTCATTTCTCCTCTGTATCTTCTTCAAAGTAGTAAATCCCGATGCCGGCGTGTTTGCGACCCGTGCCTTGCACGGCGGGATTCACGTCGCGATCCTGCTGGGACAGATAGTTGTCGATCTCCTGAAGCAGTACCTGCGCCTTGTCTTCGGTGAGTTCGCGTAGTTTGGGCAAGGCCTCGACCGGCAGGTTGTCGTAGGCGACCTTGCGTTGGAAGCGGGGCATTTGCGTCTCTTGCAAATTGTGATCGAGGGTGTCGATCAGCAACGCGACATCGCTGCCGAAGATGTGCAGCTTGCCGGCGTCATTGCCTTTCGGTACGTAGGCGTACATCCGCAATTGGATGTTGCCGTCCTGGTCGCGCTCGACCGTCCCGACCCGCAGTAATTCGTCGAGGATCCCGCGCGCGGTCATGTCGCCGCTGTAACGCTTCACCAGCTCGCTGAAGCTGGGTACGCTGTCGTCAGCATCGAAAGGAAGTACTGCTGGCGCGCCCCGCGGCGTCGTGTAGCGTTCATCACGCAGCCAGCCGGTGATGACCCGCGCCGCGCGATGGTATTGCTGTGCCGCGACGCTGTCGTCCGCGGTGTCGATGCTCTTGAGCCGCGCCACCTCCTTGCGCGTGAGGCCGGTGATGACCGATACCCGCGAGTCGGTCTGTTTGCGGCCCGGCACGCCGAATTCCTTGCGCGCCACATCGGCGTACATCCATTTGGCGAGTTCGGCGAACCCGTTGTAGGAAACGCCATTGCGCAACAACAACCTCACCAACGGCCGCAGCAGGCGGAGCAGTGCGGCGCTAAGAGCCTTGTTGTGAGGTGTTTCCATGGTCTGATTATTTTCTAATTCAATCCTAGCTCAGCAGGCGGCCCGCGTGGCGGGCACGCCCTCCCGTGCCCACTATGCCAGACTGGCGCTCATCAATCTTCCAGGGAGACTTCGTCCACATAGAGTACGCCGTTGCTGTAGGTACCCTTGACCTCTACGATATCGCCGTCATGCAAGGCAGGAACAATGCCCGTCGCCGTGGAGGTGTCGACGGAAATACCCGCGACCTTCAAACCATCGCTGGTATCCACCGAGCCCTCTATCTCCACCTCGGCGGAGTAGTTTTTCCGTTCCAACTTGGTGGCGATGAGGTGACCCGTCGCGGAGTCCAGATAGGCCTTAAGCTCGAGATGGTCGCCATCGGCCGGGTTCAGGTCGGCCAAGCTGAAGTAACGCGCGGCGTTCTCGCTTTTATCGAGGATGACAGTATTGTTGTCCACGTAAATAACCTGGCCTAGGATGGTGATGGTGCCCGCGGCGAGATCAACGGCTTCCAGGGTGCCCTCGAATTTGATCTTGCTGGCGTTCTTGAAGTCGATCTTGTCAGCGATCAGCTTGCCATCCGCGTCGTAGTGCGTATGCACTTTTACTGGCGTACCGGTCAGCAACTGCGAGGTAGTGCCATTTTCAATCCGGGTGGAGTTGTCGACCAGGATCGTGCGGCCGTTCAACTCGAATTGACCATTGGTGAAATCCGCCGTGACCAGCCCCTTGATTTCGAGACCTTCGCCTTCATGGCCGTCGTGACCCAGAAAACCGTCATCTTCCAGCTCGACCTTGCTGGCGATCAAAGGGCCTGTGCCGTTGTAGGTGGTCGTGCTCTTGACCTCGACGTACTGACCGTCGGCCAGCGCGGAGTCCGGCAGCATGGCGGTGTTGTAGTCGACCGTCAAACTGCCCAGGGTGAAGGTCTTGTTGATGGTATCAAGATTGGCAACGATACCCTTCAGTTCAACGACGGCGCCTGCCGCCTGCGCCGCCGCTTTCACTTCAATCCGGGTGGCGGTGACGGTTCCTGTGCTTGAGGCATAGCCACTGACCTCGACCACATTGCCGACTTGAATGAGATCCGGCGAGGTGATACCGGCTACCTTGCTTTCGAATACCGTATCTGCCGTCACATCGACGGACTGACCCATCACGGTCAAGGTGCCGGTGCCGCCTGCGGTGACGGTATTGGCACTGACGACGCCCTCCATCTGATCGGAGTATTTAATTAATGTTGCGGTGCCGGTTTTACCGTCGGCATTCACCGTTCCTGTCAGAGTCACCAACATACCTACTTGAAGGTCGGATTCCGTGGCATCGTCGCCATCCATGCTGATGGAAATGCCGTTCGGAATGTCGTACTCCACGCCGTTAACGAAGACGCTGCCGAAACCGGTAATGACGCCTCGAGTCGTGGTGGTGTCTCCAGCCAGACTGGTCCCACCGCCGCTGCCGCCGCAGGCGGCCAAGGCCAACGAGACCGCAACAGCCAGGGTTGATAATGTAAGATTATATTTTTTCATACTATATTTCCTTTTTACGTTGAGTTCATGACCCGGGTAATCCGATTCTTGGCTAGCCATGGGAGGGGCTTAAAATTCGAACATTTGGGAATATATTCCCAAAATATGAGTGATGCAAGTACAAAAACGTGAGTATTTGAAGTGCATCTCACTTTGCTCTCTCCGAAATAAAGGTTTAGTAATGGACAACACCCGCCACGATTGCGAAGGTGAAAATACGATCGACGAGCCAAGGAGAGCGAAGCGAGGGCGAGGAGCCCGCGGTAGACGCGAAGCGGCGTCAGCCATTGTGGTAGTCATGAGGTGCTGCGCAGTAGCGCGTCGTGGCGGACGTAGGGCGGCCGGGGCGAAAGGAATCAACGTCGCGAGACCGAGGTCGATTCGCACACGGAGGTGCGAATCGTTTCCTGAGGGCCGCGACACATCGAAATCATCTGCGACCTACCCCGCTGTCTGCGTGTACACATGGTTGGCGGAATACAGCAACGCCGCAGCTGGCGCGCGAAGGTATCAACTCCCCACAAGGAAGCACGCCCGGCTGGATTGTTAAACTTCCGCGCCGTCCATATGCGAGGATATACGGCAGGACCGGGTCGCGGGGCGCCAGATCAAAGGATAGGCCGCAAAGGGCGAGACGAGGGATGACATGACGACGTTGCTGCGATGGCGGGCGCTGCCCTTCGGGCTGCTGTTGATTCTGGCGGCGTGTGGCCGCCAGGAAAAAACCGTGCTGCAAGGTTATGCCGAGGGCGAATACGTGCGCGTGGCGGCGCCGCTGGCCGGCAGCCTGGCGCACTTGGCGGTACGGCGCGGGGCGGAGGTCAAGCTGGGCGATCCGCTGTTCACCCTGGAACAAGACAACGAGCGCGCGGCGCGCGACGAGGCCGTGCAGCGCTTGCGCGCCGCCGAGGCGCAGCTCGCCAACGTGCGCAAGGGCCGCCGCCCCACCGAGCTGGCCGCCATCGAGGCCCAGATCCGCGCGGCGCAGGCGGCGTCGGCGTTGTCCGATACGCAATTGCGGCGCAACGAAGCGTTATTCGCGTCGGGACATGTCCCGCGTGAAAATTTGGACGAGGCGCGTAGCGGGCAACAGCGCGCGCAGGCCCAAGTCACGGAGTTGCAGGCGCAACTCCAAACGGCACGCCTGGCGGCCCGCAGCGATGAGATCGCCGCCGCCCAGGCCGCGGTCGAGGCGGCCCGCGCAGCATTGGCGCAGGCTGCGTGGCGCGTGACGCAAAAGGGCGTGACCGCGCCCGTGGCGGGGCGTGTCGACGACACGCTCTACACGCCGGGCGAATGGGTGGCAGCGGGCAACCCCGTGGTCTCGCTGTTGCCGCCGACGAACATCAAGCTGCGATTCTTCGTGCCCGAGCCGCTGTTGGGCAAGGTACACCTCGGCCAGGCAGTGACGGTGGCGTGCGACGGTTGCGGCGGCGCGCTCGCGGCGACCATCAACTACATCTCGTCGCAGGCCGAATACACGCCGCCGGTGATCTACAGCCGCGAGACGCGCAGCAAACTGGTGTACATGATTGAGGCCCAGCCGACGCCGGCCGACGCGATCAAACTACATCCCGGCCAACCCCTCGACGTTACGCTGCGCTCACCATGAACGACGACGCTTTTGTGATCGACGTCGCGGGCGTCAACAAGAGTTTCAACGGCAAGCGCGTGGTGCGTGACCTCGACATGCAGGTGCGGCGCGGCGAGATCTACGGATTTCTCGGGCCGAACGGCAGCGGCAAGACCACCTCCATCCGTATGCTGTGTGGCCTGCTCACGCCGGACAGTGGTCGCGGTACGTGTCTCGGCTACGACATCATCCGCGAAACGGCGGAGATCAAGCGTCGTGTCGGTTACATGACCCAGCGCTTCAGTCTCTACGAAGACCTCAGTATCCAAGAGAATCTGGACTTCATGGCACGCATGTACGGCATGCCGAATCGTCGCCAAGTCGTGACCGATGCGTTGCAGCGTCTCGGTCTCACGGATCGGCGTCGTCAGTTGGCGGGGACCTTGTCCGGCGGCTGGAAGCAACGCATGGCGCTGGCCGCCTGTATGTTGCACGCGCCGCAATTACTGTTGCTCGACGAACCCACCGCCGGTGTGGATCCCAAGGCGCGGCGTGATTTCTGGAGCGAGATCTACACGCTGGCGGCCACCGGCATCAGCGTCCTGGTCAGCACCCACTATATGGACGAGGCCGAGCGCTGTCATCGCCTGGCCTATATCGCCGACGGACGCTTGCTCGCCCGCGGCACGCCGCAGCAAGTATTGGAGGCGGCGGGGTTGACCACCTGGTCGGTTGAAGGAGAAGGATTGCAACAGCTCGCGGCGCAACTGCGCGACCTGCCGGGCGTGGAGCAAGTGGTGCCGTTCGGTGCCACGCTGCACGTGAGCGGCACCGACGCGGCGTTACTGGCGCAGAGCATCGCGCCCTATCAAGCGAGTGCCGATTACCGCTGGTCGGCTGCGCGTCCCGGATTGGAAGACGTATTCATCCAACTCATGGAACACGCCCAGGACAACGGCGCATGAGTTTGCGCGGCTTTTCCTGGTCACGCTTCATAGCGATGGTGGTGAAGGAATTCATCCAGATGCGCCGTGATCGTCTCACCTTCGCCATGATGGTGGGCATCCCGCTCATACAATTGACGCTGTTCGGTTTCGCCATCAACTCCGATCCCAAGCACTTGCCGACGGCGGTGGTGACGGCGGATCACAGCGTGTTCGCGCGCAGCTTCGTCGCCGGGCTCGCGCACAGCGGTTACTTCGAGATCGTGCAGGACCTGGAGACCGAGTCCGAGGCGCGCCGCATGCTGGATACCGGTGAAGTGCAATTCGTGGTCACCGTCCCCGTGGATTTCGGCCGCAAACTGCTGCGCGGCGAACGCCCGGTGTTGTTGGTGGAGGCCGACGCCACCGATCCCTCCGCCACCAGCAACGCCATCACCGCCCTCGTCACACTCGGCCAGACGGTACTCAATCGTGACCTCACCGGTACCCTGGTTGCACTGCAACCGCGACAACCTCCTTATGAATTGCGCATCCATCGTAACTACAATCCCGAAGGCCTCACGCACTACAACATCGTGCCCGGCCTGATGGGCGTGATCCTCACCATGACCATGATCATGATGACGGGCCTCGCCATCACCCGCGAGCGCGAGCGCGGCACCATGGAGAATCTGCTGGCGACGCCGGTGCGGCCGCTGGAGGTGACGATCGGCAAGATCGTGCCGTATATCCTGGTCGGCTACATCCAGGTGAGCCTGATCCTGCTCGCGGCCTGGGCGATATTCGAGGTACCGATGCAGGGCGTGGCGCTGTTGTTGCTGTGCGTGTTGGCGTTCGTGGCAGCCAATCTGTCGGTCGGCATCATGTTCTCGACGCTCGCCAAGAATCAGATGCAGGCGATGCAGATGACGTTCTTTTTCTTTCTGCCGTCGATCCTGCTCTCCGGCTTCATGTTCCCGTTCCGCGGCATGCCGCAGTGGGCGCAAGCCATCGGCGAGATACTGCCGCTCACCCATTTTCTACGCCTGGTGCGCGGCATCTTGCTCAAGGGCAACGGTGTGGCCGAGGCCCTTCCACACTTGTGGCCGATCGCGCTGTTCATGCTGGTGGTGATGTGTGTGGGATTGAAGCGCTATCGGAAGACGTTGGATTGATTTGGGCGCTGCCGCTCCCTGCTTCCGGGTTGGAGTCATCCTCCTTCAGTGGCTGCGGATCGAGTGTTGACGCCTCGCGCAGGGCGACGGCCAGGCGCTGTGGCTCAGAGCGCTGTTTCTGGGTGACTATCGGGTCATCTGTTATAGGCGGAGGAAGTGTCTGTTGTGAAAATAGAAACATTTTACGGGCCTGACATTGCGCCTTTCATCGAGCTGCTTGGCCGCTATCGAATCGAGATCTTTCGGGAATATCCTTACGTTTACGACGGCAACATGGATTACGAGCGCAAGTACCTCTCGCGTTATCCGCTTGCAAGCCAGAGTTTCTTGCTGTTGGGTCGGGACGCGAGCGGCATTGCTTGCGCAGTGACCGGTATTCCTTTGGAGTGTGAGTTGGACGAATTCAAGCAGACATTGCTCGAATGCGGCATGTCACTCGAGAATATGTATTATCTGGGCGAGATCATGATCCGCCGCGAGTTGCGTGGCCAGGGTCTGGGCTGGAAGCTGCTCGGCCATGCGCTGCAAACGATGAGGGACTTCGGCAGATTCAAGCACGCCGTGCTTTGCACCGTGCAGCGCCAGCAAGACCATCCTCTCAGACCGGCGGGCTACGTCTATAACGACAGGCTGTGGCTCAAGTCCGGTTTTGAAAGCATGCCCGGAGTCACAGTCCTATTTTCCTGGAAGGACCTGGGTGAACAGCGGGAAACGATCAAAGAAATGGCCTATTGGATCGCGCCACTCGCATCTGACTCCTAGAAATTATACTTGGCTCGTAAAATGGTAACCCCGTTTTCTGATCACATCGCGCCGCGCCATGCCCCTTATGCCCACCGCCAATGACACCGCCAACACAAATACCCCCGTCAGAGGGATGCTACGCGCAATGCCAACCGCAGCCACGCCCAGTGCGGCGATACCGATGACGATCGCCACGATCTGAGTGAACGGTTCCATGCGCACCACGAGTGGCGGTTTGGTCACGTATTGCGTGAGGAGAGAGGCCGCAATGCTGCCCAATTCAGCGTGCCATCCCGTAGCGACCCTACACCGCGACCACGCCCTAACAATAATGGTACCCGCAAAAGCCTCTTGACGCGCTCACCCAGGGCGCTACCGGGCAACAGCCCGCGGGAATCATATGCTGTTGTTTACGGCAATTTAAGTAGGGCGGGCCCATGCACGCAATGCTTGCGCACGGGCATCGGCGTGCTCCAATGAGGATTGCCGCGCCCCGTCGAACTGGCCCATACGTGCATGTCTGATGGGCTTACGACACCCGCTGCATGCTTCTCGCTGCGTCGAATTACTTTTTATAACAGCGGCCCACTACCGGATACCGGCATATATAATCGCTTGTTATTTAGGGAAGCTCTGAATAATTCCATCCTGGAATTCTCAGAGCACGGAAAGCGAAAAATGTGATTTTCGCTTTCCTTCATTTTCAATGGCCTGCCGCCATTGAAAATGGCGGCACATCCCTGTGCCGCAGGAACCTCTGAATAAATCTGAGGTTCCTTAGATATGAAGCCCTAGCAGGCACCAAATGTGTTTGGCGGAGACTGCAATTGCGCTGCCCCAATTCGCCAGACCCGCAGCAGGCTTATTACACGCCGAGAAAAATGAAAAGATCGGTCTATGAGCGTATACAAAACCTTCACGACACTGACCCGCGTATTTGCGGCGGCTACCATCTGCTTTGGGGCAAATTCGGCAGGCGCGGCGCCCATCACCTGGGGCGGGGCGACCGACATCGCCGACGACGGTGACGTCAGCACGACCGGCGCCCTGGTCGCCGCTTATAACCTCGGCGGCTCGGCGGCCACGCTCAACGGAGTTACCTTTAAGCAGTTTGCGATCCCGCCCGCACAATCCTCCCCGTTTGTGCCGGTCACCTCGGTGACCGTCGATGCGTTTTATACCCTCGCCTTGTTCAGTTTTGAACATGAACCCCAGACGCTGATGTCTTTTGACACCTCATCGGGAAACGCGCCGTTTACCGGACTCTCGTCCGGCTATAAGAGCCTGCTCGGGACGGCTGGCGGGCAGAATTTCGGCGACAGAACGACCCTTCTGACTCTGGCGGACCTCACGATCGGCCAGCTCTATGAGTTGCAGGTGTGGGTCAACGATTCGAGCATTTCCGGCTGTTGCAGCTTCGGCATCAGCCTTTCCGATGGCCTGAATGGAATCTCTCTGGATACCAACACGGTACGGGATATTAGTGGAGACGTCGTCAACGGTGGGCTCGGTCAGTATGTCATCGGCACCTTCATGGCGGATGGGAGCAGCCAGAATATCAATTTCGCACGGGGCGAGATCGGCGGCGGTTTGAATGGCTTTCAATTGCGTGCCGTGCAGCCAGCACAATCTGTACCGGAACCCGCGACCCTGGCATTGCTTGGCCTCGGGCTCGCCGGATTGGGATTCGGCAGATCCAGGCGCGCCGCCGCTACTCTGTAGGGACGATGCCTCGCGATTTGAGTAAGCTCAAATGGAATGAGGACCGGGAAGACGTTTCCGGCTGAAACGCGTCCTTGCCCTCGTGCACCAACAGCAATCACTCCGGTAGCAATTGCGCCCCCACACGTAGATGAACGGGGTCACCCATTTGCCGCCCCCTAAGTCAAGGGCGAAACTCACCTGACCCTGCTGTTTTATTCCGCCGACGGAGTTTCCACTTATGCCCGACTGTTGTTCCGGTCGAACCCGTTTCCTCGTTGCTGGCTACTACCGTGTCGTGCCTGTCACCCATGAGTATCAGGCAGTGTACCGATGTGTTGGCGCTGCCCTGTCAGAGTTGCTGTCCCAGAGAAACGTTGGTACCGCCGCAGTGTCCGGGAAATGATCACAGAACAAACAACACCCGCTCGCACAAAAAATGCTTTATTCTGGCATTTTTGGTTAAGGCTTGACCGCACCGAATATCTTTTTGAGCAAGTCCGTGGTGCGAGCCGTGGGATTGGCGCGGATATTCTTTTCCTCCGCGGCGATCTTGAGAAACAAACCGTCCAGCGTTTTTTGTGTCACGTAGTGATCGAGATCCAGGGACTTCTTGTCGACCAATCCACCCATCATGCCGCCCGTGCTATCGACCAACTTCTTATAGGATTTGGTGAGCCCCACCTTTCCGGTCGCCTGCTGCACGATGGGCAGCATGGCCATGGATAGACTGCCCTGCGTCTGATCGCGAAAATAGCGCGTTGCGGCGTCGTCGGGACCGCTGAGTATGGTTTTGGCGTCTTGCACGCTCATCTGTTTCACCGCATCACCCATGATGCCGGCTGCCTGGGGGACGGCCTGTTCTGCGGCATGATTCAAGGTGGCAATGAACTCATCCGCCACTTTCTTTTGTCCGGTCTGGCGCAAAAGCTTCTCGACGCTACTCAACGCGCCCGGCATGGGGATGCGGACCTGCTTATCGTGCAAGAATCCGCCATCTTGCCCCAGGAGCTCAATGGCCTTTTTCACCCCCACGCTCAGGGCTTCTTTCAGACCCCCGCTCATGTCGGCCTCCGACAAGGCGCTGGTCGCGATGGAGGCACGACTCTTATCCGCGCCGCCGAAAAATCCTTTCACGGTATCTTGCAACCCCGCGGAGATCGCAGTTCCCGCAAGCATTAGACCTGCCACTGTAAGCATCACCGCTAACATCACCAGTCTTTTCATGTGCGCGTCCTCCGTTGTGGGCAAGCATATCTATTACTAGAGTAGCCCAGTAGGGCGCAATCACTGCAAGGCATTACGCCTGCTTATCAGCGCGGTGACCGACGGGAACCGCATCGATTGGGGCAACGGCGGTGCCAAACCTCCCCTTCGGCAATTCGTTCACGGGATGTTATGTATGGCACTGTAATATCCTGGAGCATGAAGACAACGAGATGATGCTGCCTTACGACGTTTTGCTGTAAGTCTCGCAGATATACTGCACAAAGTGATCCGCACTTATCCGGACAGCCACTTAATGGCTGTCCGGATTTCCCTCACCATTGATGGGCCAGATGACCACAGCGGGAGCAGTCCTTAATATGACATCGCCCCAGCTCTGGGGCTACCCTGTAGACAAAGCCGCTTCCAGGTGGCGACAAACGTAAAGTCAGTTGCCATAGCTGATTTGGACGCAGCGCCGTAAATTGGCGCTACACTAAATCAGCCGGCCGGGCCACGTCCTCATCACTCACGGTGGTCCTGCAGGAGCGGTCACGTACGACGCCTTGCAGGCCAAGAGCGCGCATCAGACGCTCCACAGTAGAGCGCGCAACAAGGGAGGCCTTCGCGCTGCAATTGCCGCCGGATCTTGCGTGTGCCATAGATACATAAACTTTCGTCCCAGACACGCTGGACCTCACCCGAAAGCGTTTGGTCGAGTCGAGCGCGTGGGGGCCGTCGCTTCGGAGGCATCAGCCGCGCCTTATGCTCGTAGTAGGTCGATGGGGCGATCGGCACCTAGTGCAGATCGACTCGACCTCCGTATGCGGCCCGGTGTGCGTCGATGAGCGCCACCCTCATTTCGTCCGGCGGTCGAGCTCAGTCTGAGCGAAAAAACTGACGCCTTGCGCAGCTATATCCCACGCCACGCTCTTTTCGCCCGTGTGAAGGGAAGAGATTTCACCGCGTGGTCAATAATGCTACTCGCGACTTCGATATATTCCCCCCAACACCACCGCGCGCCGCGCGCCGGTTACGCTGGGGATATTGCCCGGCAACCCATGCAAGGTTTGCCGCGCCAGCCAGGCGAAGGCCATGCCTTCCACCCAATCGGGCGCGATGCCGTGGAGTTTGGTGGATTCTACGGGGCGCGGCGCCAGCAGCGCGGTGAGCCGGGTCATCAGGGTCTTGTTGTGCGCGCCGCCTCCGCAGATCAACACGCGTTGGGTGGCCGGGGCGTGCTCAGTGACGGCGCGGGTGAGAGTGATGGCGGTGAGTTCGCAGAGGGTGGCTTGCACATCCGCCGGGGCGATGCCTGGGTGCGTGCGGGCGAGGGCATGATCCAGCCACAGGGGGTGAAAATATTCCCGCCCCGTGCTTTTGGGTGGATGGCGAGTGAAATAGGGGTCGTCCAACAGCGTTTCCAACCAAGTGGCATGTACCTGCCCGGTGGCGGCCCAGCGGCCATCTTCGTCCATATTTTCACCGCGCTGAGTCTTGATCCAATAATCCATCAAGGTGTTGCCGGGACCGGTATCAAAACCGCGCACGGCGTGGTCTGCCGTGCGAGGCAGCACGGTGATGTTGGCGATGCCGCCGATATTTGCCACGACGCGGTCTTCACCGGCAGCGTGAAACACCGCTTGATGAAAGGCGGGCACCAGCGGTGCGCCTTGGCCGCCGGCGGCGATGTCGCGGCGGCGGAAGTCGGCGACGGTGGTGATGCCGGTGAGTTCGGCGATGAGATTGGGATCGCCGATTTGTACGCTGGTGGGATGGTCGCCGTCGGGACGGTGGTAGATGGTTTGACCGTGGCTGCCGATGGCGCGGATCGCGCGCGCCGCCATGCCGCACTCGCGCAGCAAGGCTCGCGCCGCCTCGGCGAATAAACGGCCCATCCGCACATCCAGTTCGCTGATCTGCGCAATGCCGGTGTTTTCATCGTGGCTCACTGCCAGTAATTGTGTGCGCAGTTCGGCGGGGATGGGTAAGCTGTGATGGGCGCGCAGGGCGGGTGTGCCGTTGCTGAACTCGGTGAGGACGGCATCGACGGCGTCCATGCTGGTGCCTGACATCAGGCCGATGTAATGTCCATTCATCGCGGGGGATTCCTTAGAACCTGTTCATGATCTCGCAGAATGGTGCATCGCGGCGTTAGAACCGCCCTCAAAGTGCTCACGCACTCTGTGCATGCTGCGCATTTTCGGTCGATTTTGCCTTGCGCTGCATCCCTTGATCGAGATCATGAATGGGCTCTTAGTGCGGGGCCGCTCAGTCTCACGGCGCTGGAGCCCGCCGCGCGGAAGCGCGGCGGGCTCGCGGAGGTATTAGCGATCGTTGGCGGCGACGACGCTGTTATTGTTCGACTCGAGCTGGGCCAGAATAGCCCGGCTTTTGGTAAGGAAGTCTTGTTTGTATTTGGCCGCGATGGGCGCCGCATCGGGGAATTGCACCTTGAGTGGATTGCGGTGTAGACCGTCGACGCGGAATTCGTAATGTAGATGGGGTCCGGTGGCGAGGCCGGTCATGCCGACGTAGCCGATGGTCTGGCCCTGACGGACGACGCTGCCGTCGCGGATGCCTTTGCCGAAACGGGACATGTGGCCATAAAGGGTGCTGTACCGGCTGCCGTGCTGCAGCTCGACGACTTTGCCGTAGCCGCCTTTGATGCCGACGAAGCTGACCCGGCCGTCACCGGTGGCTTTGATGGGGGTGCCGGTGGGTGAGGCGTAGTCCACGCCTTTGTGGGCGCGGATGCGGTTGAGCACCGGGTGAAAGCGGCCCATGCTGAAACCGGAGCTGATGCGGGAGAAATCCACCGGCGTGCGCAAAAAGGCTTTGCGCATGCTCTCGCCCTCGGGGGTGTAATAATTGGTTAGCCCGGAGGGGTCGGTGTAGCGCACGGCTTTGAAGGTTTCGCCGCGGTTGATGAATTCGGCGGCGAGGATGTCGCCGTGGCGCAGGCGCTCGCCATCGACGTAGAGGTCGTCGTAGACCACGCTGAAGCGGTCGCCATCGCGGATGTCCAAGGCGAAGTCGATATCCCAGCCGAAGATGCCCGCCAGCTGCATGGTGAGGCTGTCGGACATGCCGGCGTCTTGGGCGGCCTCGAACAGCGAGCTGGTGATTACGCCGGCGGAGTGCACCACACGCCGTTCGATGGGACGCTCGATCAGGCTGGTCTGAAAGCCGTCATTGCCGCTCCACACCCTTAATGAGCGGGTGGGGTCGATGTCGTACATCAGTTCCATCAATTGGGATTGCTCGGCCAGCTTGAATTTGATGATCTCGCCGGGATGCAGCTGTTTGAGGGTGGCGGTTTCGTTGCCGAGGGACAGAATGGTGTGCAGTAATTGCGGGTTCAAGTCCAGCCGCGAAAAGATGTTCGACAGGGTGTCGCCGCTTTTTACTTTAATAGTGTGCCAACGTTCTTCCTCGACCGGCGCCTCTTCGTTGGCGAGCGGCGCCTGCGTATCGGCTTCGGGTGCGGCGGGCAGGGCGAGGTCTTGGCGCGTACCCCAAAAATCGGATGTCTGTCCCGCTGTGGGCGCGCGGGTGGCGATGGCATCATTGGAGCGGACGCTTAAAAAGAGGCCGGTCATGACTAGCAATATTCCGAACAGCAACCAATGCGTATGGGTGATGGAGGAGGTTTGCGTCATTCTAGTGTGTGTCATGGTGATCCGTCCCAACAATAAACCCGACTTCAGGGCTTTGCACCCGCCAGCCCCCTAAGGTAGCCTGGAGCTACGTATTACGTCAACGTTGAAATGCCTAGGCGTGGCCCTGATTGAGCGCATGGTATGACAAACCCGCTACTCGGGGTTGAGACGAAGTTCGCAAACCCTCACCAGGACCGGTTGCGGCAAGCAGGGGATTCATGTGCCGCGCCTTACGCAATTGCGCCCTTCCGCCTTGGCCTGATAAAGCGCGTGATCGGCGGCTTTGATGAGGTTTTCGTAACGGACCATGGTCGGTTGCCATTCGGCGATGCCGATGCTGGCGGTGACTGGAATGTCGATGTCATTGTACTGGACGGTTATCCCGGCCATGTGCCGGCATAGCCGTTCGGCCAGGATGTGAGCGCCTTCGATGTGGGTAGCCGGTAAAATCGCGACAAATTCCTCGCCGCCGTAACGCCCCAGGAAATCGGATTGACGCAAACTTTCACTTAAGAGCGTGGACGAGGCGCGCAACACGTTATCGCCGGCCAGATGGCCATGGGTGTCGTTGATCTTTTTAAAGTGATCGAGATCGATGAACGCCAGCGACAGTGTGCCGCCGTAACGTTGGACGCGCTGGCATTCCTTGTTGAGGATTTCTTCTATGAAGCGGCGGTTATAAATGCCGGTGAGGCCGTCGCGGTTACTGGCTTCCGCCAGGGAAGCCATGGCCTCTTTCATCATTTTTTGATAAACGGCGGTATCGGTCACATCGACGAGGGTAACGCATACCTGCTGCACTTCACCTGCCTCGTCTTTGAGTGGAATGAAAGTGCAGTCTTGGTACATATGCTCGACGGGGCCGGTGACCGGCCGGTGATGGCGGAACTTGAAAAGATAGGGCCGCTGTTCCCAGCTGGTGAACGCGAAATTTTTCAGGATGAAGACGCTGTTGATCTTGTGGTAAAGAATGTTGTGGGGCAATTCATCGAAACACTGAAATAGATTTTTGCCGAGGACGCTGGCGGCCGCCACGCCGCTGTGACTTTCCATGAAACAGTTCCACAAGGTGCATTCCATATTGCGATTGACCGCGAAGATGCCGATGTTGATGCGGTCGATCAAGAAATCCAGCAACGATGTGGAAGCGGGCGACAGGTCATTCATGCTGATTAAATGGCTTCGATAAAGCTATTAAGCGAATCGCCAAGGGCGATGATGGCGTCTTCAGCCAGCATAATGATGAGATGGCTTTTGAATTTGTGGTCTTCGAGGCTGAAATTGACTTCGACCTGCAAGGCATAGGCCCATGGCAGGGTGTCGGGGCTAAATAGTTGGCTCGAAGCCACATTGGCGGCCATGATTGAAGGCGCGGAAAAATTTAAATCAGCCCCCAGTTGTTCGGCGATGCCGTTGAGGCAGGCGCCCACCAGGATATTGCTGATATCAAACAACAGTTCTTTTTCCGTTTCGGCATCCAGGGGCTGTTGATATCCCATTAGGGGGGCCAAATCGCGGCAGCCCTCCGAGGAAAAAAGAGTCAGGGCCTCACCGCAGAAGTTGTTGTAAAACGATTGCCGCATAGCGGTGATCTGTTCGGCGTCGCCTACAATCTCGGCGATGTATTGGGAGATTTGCGGCGCGTTAATGAGGCGGATGCGAGGCACCGACAGGCGTACGAATGAATCCAGTACGCGAGCGAGCGAATCACCCGCTTGGCCCATGGCGATATTGACTATTTCCTGCAGAGCATCTATTTGCTCTATAGACAGGTTGGCGTTATTCATCGTCATAGAAGCCCGTGCTCCTTCAGTACATGTAATACTTCTTCTGCTTTAATCGGCTTTTTTAAGAAAGCTATCGCGCCCAGTTCCTTGACCCGTTCCTGCGCCTTGGGCTGCACGTCGGCAGAAATGACGATGACAAAAGCATTCAATCCCTCGCGCTTGATAGCTTCGAGTACCTCAAAACCATCCATGATGGGCATCGTCAGGTCGAGGAAAATGATGTGCGCTTTACCTTCGCGGTACAGCGCGAGGGCTTCTTGGCCGTTGCAGGCTTGATGAA
>JAHFRV010000049.1:22500-27511 GCA_023266095.1 Gammaproteobacteria bacterium
CGGATGCTTACATTCTTCGGAATGTAGGCGTGGTAGAGGAGCGTTCTGTACGCCTGCGAAGGTGTGTCGTAAGGCATGCTGGAGGTATCAGAAGTGCGAATGCTGACATGAGTAGCGATAATGCGGGTGAAAAACCCGCACGCCGTAAGCCCAAGGTTTCCTGCGCAACGCTAATCGGCGCAGGGTTAGTCGGCCCCTAAGGCGAGGCAGAAATGCGTAGTCGATGGGAAACAGGTTAATATTCCTGTACTTGACGTTAGTGCGATGGGGGGACGGAGAAGGTTAAGCCGGCCGGGTGTTGGATGTCCCGGTTTAAGCGTGTAGGAAGATCCTTTAGGAAAATCCGGAGGGTCAATTCTGAGGCGTGATGACGAGGTTCCTTCGGGAACTGAAGTGGTTGATACCAAGCTTCCAGGAAAAGCCTCTAAGCTTCAGCTAACGTGAAACCGTACCGTAAACCGACACAGGTGGGCGGGGAGAGAATCCTCAGGCGCTTGAGAGAACTCGGGTGAAGGAACTAGGCAAAATAGCACCGTAACTTCGGGAGAAGGTGTGCCCTCATTACGTGAAGAGACTTGCTCTCGGAGCGGAAGAGGGTTGCAGTGACCAGGTGGCTGCGACTGTTTATTAAAAACACAGCACTCTGCAAACACGAAAGTGGACGTATAGGGTGTGACGCCTGCCCGGTGCTGGAAGGTTAATTGATGGGGTCAGCCGCAAGGCGAAGCTCTTGATCGAAGCCCCAGTAAACGGCGGCCGTAACTATAACGGTCCTAAGGTAGCGAAATTCCTTGTCGGGTAAGTTCCGACCTGCACGAATGGCGTAACGATAGCCACACTGTCTCTACCCGAGACTCAGCGAAATTGAAATCGCTGTGAAGATGCAGCGTACCCGCGGCAAGACGGAAAGACCCCGTGAACCTTTACTATAGCTTTACACTGGACTCTGAACATGCTTGTGTAGGATAGGTGGGAGGCTTTGAAGTGTGGACGCCAGTTCGCATGGAGCCATCCTTGAAATACCACCCTGGCGTGTTCGGGGTTCTAACCTAGACCCGTTATCCGGGTTGGGGACAGTGTATGGTGGGTAGTTTGACTGGGGCGGTCTCCTCCCAAAGAGTAACGGAGGAGCACAAAGGTACCCTCAGCGCGGTCGGAAATCGCGCACTGTGTGCAAAGGCATAAGGGTGCTTGACTGTGAGACAGACACGTCGAACAGGTACGAAAGTAGGTCTTAGTGATCCGGTGGTTCTGTATGGAAGGGCCATCGCTCAACGGATAAAAGGTACTCCGGGGATAACAGGCTGATACTGCCCAAGAGTTCATATCGACGGCAGTGTTTGGCACCTCGATGTCGGCTCATCACATCCTGGGGCTGTAGCCGGTCCCAAGGGTATGGCTGTTCGCCATTTAAAGTGGTACGCGAGCTGGGTTTAGAACGTCGTGAGACAGTTCGGTCCCTATCTGCCGTGGGCGTTAGAAATTTGAGGGGATCTGCTCCTAGTACGAGAGGACCGGAGTGGACGTACCTCTGGTGTTCCGGTTGTCACGCCAGTGGCACTGCCGGGTAGCTATGTACGGAAGGGATAACCGCTGAAAGCATCTAAGCGGGAAGCCTACCCCAAGATTAGATTTCTCTGGACCCTTGAGGTCCCTAAAGGTCCGTCGAAGACTACGACGTTGATAGGCTGGGTGTGGAAGTGCAGTAATGCATGAAGCTAACCAGTACTAATTGACCGTGAGGCTTGACCATATAACACCCAAGTAGTTTGGTGTGTTAACTCGATATACCCAGTCTTTTACAGCTTTTCCGAATTGTCAGTGACGGCGGGTCCATGAACCCGTCGCCTGAAACAAGTTTGCCTGGTAGCCATAGCGAACGGGAACCACCCGATCCCATTCCGAACTCGGAAGTGAAAACGTTCAGCGCCGATGATAGTGTGGGAGATCCCATGTGAAAGTAGGACACTGCCAGGCTTCTATTCCAAACTCCCGGTACCTCAGGTGCCGGGAGTTTTTTTTCGTCGCCAGGTTGGTTTTGCAGTAGCTTGACCCCATTACAGTAAGTGAGCGGCTGGCGGCATAATCCGCAAGTTTGCTTTTGTTGAAGTTCTTCTACAAAGACCGTTTTACGGTCGATTTTTACCCGGGTTTCTCGCCCGGGCAATTTTTTACTCCTCGCAGCTGCGCGGTGTCGCGAACTCTTATTCCTGGTGGGCGTGCCGGGTATCCCGCCCTCCGAGTTGCTGTTTGCAGGGCAGACTTGTCGCCGTTCCTCATCCATGATTCACTGAGCGAGAGGGGTTTTTTCGACAAACACCGCCAGCTTGGGCTGACTGGTGATGAAGAGGAAAGTGAGATCATGGATGCTTACCGACATATTCTAGTCGCCATCGATTTTTCTCCCGCGGCGGACAACGTGGCGCGGCGAGCGTTTGATATCGCCGCGTGCAATAACGCCCAGTTGAGCTTCATTCATGTGGTGGAGTACCTGCCTTTTATCATGGACAATGAACTGATCACCCCGCCCGCGTTGGATGTGGAAGCGCGATTGATGAGTAATGCCCGCGCGCAGCTCGCGAAGTTGATGGAGCGACTGGACGGACCCGCCGCGACGGAGCAGCTGGTGGAGCTGGGTTCCACCAAGGTAGAGATCCTGCGCATCGCGGCGGAGCGAGCCGTTGACCTCATCGTAATCGGTAGCCACGGTCGCCACGGTTGGGCGCGGATGTTGGGATCGACGGCCGATGCGGTTTTGCATGGCGCTGCATGTGACGTGCTGGCGGTGAGAGTGCCGGGGTGATGGCGTTTCATCGTTGGTGCTGCGGGGTCAAAAAACACGCGGATGTACGCTAGGACTTCATGGACTACAGTATCGACTCCGGCTGGCTGATTCCAGTACGGCATTGTCTCTCACCCAATCACGACGAGCGGCCGGCCGGTTGCGGCATCGATCTGCTGGTGATACACGGCATCAGTTTGCCGCCCGGCGAATTCGGCGGACCGTGGATCGACGCTTTGTTTTGCAATGCCTTGGATCCCGCTGCTCACCCTTATTTTCGCGAAGTGGCCGGGTTGCGGGTATCGGCCCATGTGTTGATCCGCCGCGATGGCGAAGTAGTGCAATACGTGCCTTTCGAGCGGCGCGCTTGGCATGCCGGGCAGTCGTGTTTCACGGGGCGGGAACGTTGCAACGATTTTTCGATAGGTATCGAATTGGAAGGTTGTGACTATCAGCCCTATACCGAAGTGCAATACACACGCCTCGCCGCCGTGACCCGCGCCTTGCTCGTGGCCTATCCCGCCCTCAACGCAGAGCACATCATCGGCCACAGCGACATCGCACCCGGTCGCAAGACCGATCCCGGTCCCAGTTTCGATTGGCAGCGTTACCGGGCGTTATTGCATGTCAGTACTTGAATGTTGCCGCCCTAGCCTGGACACTTAAACGTATGGCGTTATTCGCGATCATTTTTTCTTTGCTTATCGAACGCGGCTGGGACGCCGTGGTGGAACTGCGTTCGCCCCTCTGGTTTGAACGTTACGCCGATCGTGTGCGTCACCGCCTTGGCCCGGAACGGTTATGGGACGGACCGCTCGGTGTTTTCCTGGTTCTGTTATTTCCTTTACTGGCGGTGGTCTTGATACAACTCGCGCTGTCGGCGGTGCTGGGGTTGCTGGCCTTCGCCTTTGCGGTGCTGGTGTTGTTATTTAGTCTCGGTCCGCGCGATTTGGAAGCCGATGTGCAGCGTTTTCTCACCGCTTGGGACCTGGGCGATCAGGGCCAGGCGCGCGCCGCGGCCCGCCACATCAGCGGCCTGCCTGTCGAACCCGCCGATCACGCTGCCTTGGGTAAAGCCGTGGTGGAAGGCATTTTGATCGCGGCGCATGAACGCATCGTTGGCGTCATATTCTGGTTTGTGGTCCTCGGCCCGCTGGGCGCTTTATTGTTTCGCCTGAGCTGCGTACTGAAAGACAAGTATCCGGACGCCGGCGACACCGGCGGTTTCGCGCAAGCGTCCTTAGTGTTACACGGCGTGCTGAGCTGGCTGCCCTGCCGGCTCACCGTCCTCGCTTACGCGCTCACCGGTAGTTTCGGCGACGCTCTGCACCGCTGGCGCGATGAAGCTCCTTTGTGGGCGCGCGACTGGCTGGCCGGCAATCGCCAGGTGCTGGTGGCCGGCGGCTTGGGCGCCTTGCAGGTCGAGCAGGAATTATCGGAAGAAGAAACCGGTGGTGTGTCTACCCGGTTGGTGCGCGCCGCGCTGGCCATGGTGTGGCGCACAGTGATGTTGCTGGTGGTGATCATCGCGGTGATCAGCCTCGCCAGCTGGGTCTCGTGAGTCAAGCGATACACGTGTATTTCCCGGAGAGAGTGTGGAACACACCACTTGGGTGGATTTAATCCGCCACGGCGAACCGGTGGGCGGCCAGCGCATTCGCGGCCAGTCTGACGACCCGTTGACCGAGCTCGGTTGGCAACAAATGTGGCAGGCCGTGGGTGAGGGCGCGGCGTGGCAGATCATCGTCACCTCGCCGCTGACGCGCTGCGCGGCCTTCGCCCAGGCTTTGGCGGATAGATACAACTTGCCGCTGCATGTCGAACCGCGTTTCAAAGAGATCGGTTTCGGTAGCTGGGAAGGTCTCGCTCACCACGAATTGGCCCGCCGCGAGCCCGACCGTTACCCGCGTTTCCGCGACGACCCCTTGCGCTATATGCCGCCGGACGCCGAGCCGGTGCGGGCCTTTATGGCGCGGGTGGCGGAGGCTTGGGGCGAACTGCTCACCGCGCAAGCCGGTCGGCGGATCTTGGTGGTATGCCATGCCGGTGTGATCCGCGCGGTGCTCGCAGCGGTGTTGGGCGCCGGGCCGGCGCATCTCTTTCGCGCGCAGGTGGACTACGCCAGCCTGACTCGCTTCGCCGCGCCGCCGCGCCGGCCAGCCAGCTTGATTTCACATGCCGCGCCGCTGACATGAAAGCCCTGCTTGTCTTCTGCGGTTTGATAGTTTG
>JAHFRV010000050.1 GCA_023266095.1 Gammaproteobacteria bacterium
CAGCGCCCACACCTGATCCGTGATGTCGTGTCGCCGGTACGCTTCTGTCATCGCCACTTCCCATGCCTTTAGAAGAAGTGATCTTCTCACATTTTATATCTCGTGACGACACTATCTAGGCGCACCACAAAATTTCTTTGATCGCCAAGCGTAGAGAATGTCCGATGATCGGTTGGCGTGGGCATGGTTAACATACATGATGTATCCGGTAGTTGACAGGCGCGAAAGCAGAAAGTGGCTAGGTGTTATTGGCGGCGAATTAATGAGCAATACTCCTTGATTTAGCGCGTGGCGGCATTGAGGGCGCCGTCGCCGTTCAAAGACGATTGCAGCTCGCCCAGCCGACGGATTTTGGGGGTCGGCAATCCCCAGCGTTTGCTCAGTTGCTTTGCCGCCAGATTCGCGCTCGCGGCGTCGGGATACAGGCCGTGGATCAACGTCTGGCGGGCCCCGCCGGTCGTCGCGGGGTAACTGGCGCCGCCTTGTATGCGATGGCGGGTGACGAAAATGTTCACGGTATCCGGTTCGGCGCTCAGCAGTTCCACGGTGTAGCGCTCCGGCCGTTGTTGCAATATCCAGCGCGGGTCGTGTATGGCGATGGGAGGTTCGACAAGCGGCGGCAGGCTGCGCACGTCGGCATCGGCCTTGGCGATTGGGGTCGCGGACACGGTCGGCTGTGCAGCGGGCGGCGCGGCGACCGCCGCTTCAGGCTTGGGCGACTGCAGCAACGCGAGCGCCTCTTCCGCGGCGGGAGTGCCGCTGAATTCCTCGCTGACGGCACGGAGTCGGGACAAGGCGCCGTCGTCGCGTCGGCCCAAGCCGGCCTTGGCGTTTTTAAGATGGGTGAGCGCTAATTGTTGACGGAGGAAGGCCAGGCTGTGCAGGGCGTTTTCATTGAAATCGCTGGACGGAAAACGTTGGGAAATGTCCTGAAACAGCGCATAGGCCTCGCGTAATGCGCTGTCGTGCTGTGCGAGCGCGGCCTCATTCTGCTGCATAGCCTGCCGCAACGCTGCCGAGGCGCGCAGATAATAAACATAATCGGCGCGTGGGTGCGTGGAGTGACGTTCGATGAATTGATCGGCGCCGCGCCGCGCCGCGGGATAATCGCCTTGTTTGTAGTAGGCGTAAATCAGTTCCAGAGCGGCCTGTGAGCCATAGGGTTCCGCCGCACCGTCGGCGAGCTGTTTGAGCTGAATGGCGGCGGCGGCGAAATTCCCCGTTTCCAGGGTGCGATGGGCATCGAGATAACGGTGGCGGAGAGCGGGATCCGCGCCAGCCGGTTTGCCGTTATTATTCGCGCAGCCGGCGTGTAGCGCGGCTAGCAGGCAGGCCGTGATGAGACCGCGCGCGAATCGAGGCAGAGCCATGGTCAGCAGAGTGTGCATTAACAGTATCGCCGTGGGTGAGGAGCATGTTCTTTGGTCATTCATGCCCGTCCCGAATTATACTGGCTTTTTCCCAGGCGGATACGCATAAGGTGACTGACGTAGATAAAGCGCGGACAGCCCGCTTGTTGGCGGCCAAAGTGCCGCCGGAGGCGGGGGGGCGGCGGTTGGATCAGATATTGGTGGAGTTATTCCCCGATTATTCCCGCAGCCGCTTGCAGGCATGGATCAAGGACGGCCAGGTGACGGTGGACGGCCGCCTTCCCCGGTCGCGCGACAAACTGTGGGGTGGCGAGGTCGTGGCGCTCAACGCAGTCGAGGCCGTGGAGACTCCGTGGGTGGGCGAGGCCATTCCCCTGCAAGTAATCTACGAAGACCCGGCGCTGCTGGTCATCAATAAACCGGCGGGGCTGGTGGTCCATCCCGCCGCCGGTAATTGGGAGGGCACCCTGGTCAACGCCTTGTTGCATTATGCCCCTGAACTCGCCAACCTGCCCCGTGCCGGGGTGGTGCACCGCCTCGATAAAGACACCAGCGGCCTGCTGGTAGTGGCGCGCACCCTGGCGGCCCATAAAAGCCTGGTGGCGCAATTGCAGGCCCGTACCGTCAAGCGTGAATACGACGCGGTGGTGGCGGGTGTGATGACCGCGGGCGGCACGGTGGAGGCGCCCATCGCCCGTCATCCGGTGGACCGCAAACGCATGGCGGTGGTGGGCGGCGGCCGCGAGGCGGTGAGCCATTATCGGGTAGTGCGGCGGTTTCGCGCCCATACCCACGTCAAAGTGCGGCTGGAAACCGGCCGCACCCATCAAATCCGCGTCCACCTGGCGCATATTCATTATCCGCTGGTGGGCGACCCCGTTTACGGCGGCCGTCTGCGCCTGCCCGCCGGATGCAGCGAGACTTTGCGCGTGACGCTGCAACACTTCAAGCGTCAGGCCTTGCACGCGGGCGCGCTGGGTTTGCTGCACCCGGAGAGCGGCGAGATGATGAACTGGCAGGTGCCGCTGCCCGCGGACCTGCAACAATTGTTGGAGGCATTGGGTGACGACGCTGAATTCGCGTGATGCGCTCCCCATCAGCTGGTTGCGGCCGGAGTGGCCCGCACCGCCGCGGGTGCGTGCCTGCACCACCACCCGGCTCGGCGGGGTCAGCGAGGGGCCGTACGCCTCGCTCAATCTCGCTGGCCACGTCGGTGATGACGGCACGCACGTGCTGGAAAACCGCCGTCGTTTAAACACGGCCTTGCATCTGCCGGGCGAACCCTTGTGGTTGCAACAGGTGCACGGCGTCGCCGCCGTGGATGCCGGTTGCGGCGAACCCGAGTGCGAGGCCGACGCGAGTTATACCTGGCACCGCGACGTGGTGTGCGCGGTGCTCACCGCCGATTGCCTGCCGGTGTTGTTGTGCGATGTGGACGGTGGCGTGGTGGCCGCGGTCCACGCCGGCTGGCGCGGTCTGCTCGACGGGGTGATCGAAAACACCGTGCGTGCCATGGACCGGCCGGGGTCGCGGGTGCTGGCCTGGCTGGGGCCGGCCATCGGGCCTGAGGTCTTTGAAGTGGGTGATGAAGTCCGCGCGGCCTTCGTCGCCCGCGCGCCGCGCGCCGCTGCCGCGTTCCAGCCCACATCGGCGGGCCGTTGGCTGGCGGATATTTATCAACTGGCGTGCCAGCGTCTGGGGGAGGTGGGAGTCGATGCCGTGTACGGCGGACACTGGTGCACCGTGAGTGACCCGGCGCGTTTTTATTCCTACCGCCGCGACCGCGTGACCGGCCGCATGGCGAGCCTGATCTGGCTGGACAGCCGGGACGGATAGGGTAAACTGCCCCGCTTTCATTGCCACGGCTAACCCGGCTGCAACCATCTCCATGAGCTTAATCACCTGGATCATCCTGTTCTGTCTGGTAGGCGGTGTCGTCAGCGTGACGGCGGCGGCGGCGTTTTTGCTGTTCCCGGAGCGGGTGCGCGCCGGCCTGTTGCCCCACTTCATCAGCTACGCCATCGGCGCGCTGCTCGGCGCGGCCTTTCTCGCCCTGCTGCCCCATGCCTTGGAGGCGCCGGGGGTGGCCGATGCCCACCACATCACCCTCACCGTGCTGCTGGGTGTGCTGGGATTTTTCCTGCTGGAAAAAATGGTGTTGTGGCGGCATTGTCATCACGACCACTGCGAGGCCCACGACCCGGTCATGCCGGTCACCAATAAATCGGCGGGCACCATCGTGATGATCGGCGACACCGTGCACAATTTCGTTGACGGCATCTTGATCGCGGCGGCTTTTCTCACCGACTTCCACCTCGGCGTGGTCACCGCCATCGCCGTCGCCACCCACGAAATTCCGCAGGAACTGGGCGATTTCGCGGTATTGCTGCACAGCGGTTTCAGCCGCGGCCAGGCCTTGTTGTTCAACGGGCTGTCGGGTTTGGCCACCGTGGCGGGCGGCCTGCTCGCCTACTACGGGTTGCAGAATTTCGACCATATATTGCCGTACGCTTTGGCCATCGCCGCCTCGAGTTTCATTTATGTCGCTGTCGCCGATCTGATCCCCGGTTTGCACAAACGCATGGAAATGACCGCGACCGTCCAGCAAGTGAGTTTGATCTCGGCGGGGGTGCTGACGATATATCTGGTCCACGGCACGCTGCATTGAATGGCGACGGTGCTGGCAGAATATCGATTTTATTCACCCTCCTTTGCTGGTAGCCAAGCAGGGGAGGGTGAGCCAGGCAATGGGTGATGTTGAGCATCCCGTACTCCAAGTTATTCCCGCCAGCCAAGTAGCCGAGTAATACGGATCGTCGATTGCCGCGTCGCTAACCGGCGCCATCGCCCTGCTGTCGGCCGCTATACGATGCCTTCCGGCGTTGCCTCTGAAAATGCGAAAAATGTACATTGCCCGTCGCGGGCTGTTTGCAGTAGCGTAGCAAGTACACATCGACAAGCCGCCGTGAGGAGAGTAGCGCCATGAAACGCTGGTACATGTTAACCGTGGTAGGCAAAGACCGGCCGGGCATCGTCGCCCATGTCACCGCCGCGCTCTACGAAGGCGGCTGCAATCTCGGCGAAGCCTCCATGATGCGCCTCGGCGACAGTTTCACCATCATGCTCATGGTGCAACACCAAGGCACGGCCAAAAGCCTGGAGCAGATACTGGAGACGGTGATCGACTCCATGGATTTGCACATGCACATCGACGCCATTGAAGGTCGCCTGCACCAGCACCTGTTGCCCGATGTGCGCATTACGGTATTCGGCGCCGACCAACCCGGCATCGTCGCCAAGATCACCGGCGCCTTATCCAATGCCGGCCTACATATTCTTAATCTCGAATCCGACGTCGGCGGCAGCGACGCTCGTCCTTTTTACATCATGCACATCGAAGGACAGGCCGGCGCGGGGCTCGACGCCTTGCGATCCGCCCTCCAAGTAGCGGCGGGCGAGGGCGTCGAAACCAGCCTCACCGCCATCGACACCTTGGTGGGCTGAGCATGGCGGTATTGGAAATCCTCGCCTACCCGGACCCGCGGCTCACTCAAGAATCGCAACCGGTCACCGAGTTCGACTCCGCCCTGCGCGCCTTCGTCGCCGACTTGGAGGAAACCATGCGCGCCGGTCCCGGCGCCGTTGGCATTGCCGCGCCGCAAGTGGGCCGCGTCCAGCGTATCGTCATCATCGATTGCTCCGGCAAAAAAAATCTGGTCAGCGACCATGGCCGTATGGTACTGATCAATCCCGAGATCACCGAATGGGAAGGCTATGCCGTCGGCCGCGAAGGCTGCCTCTCAGTGCCCGACTTCACCGGCAATGTCATCCGCGCCGAACGCATCATGCTCGAAGCATGCAATGAATATGGCGAACCTCTGCAATTCAAGTTCGAAGGCTACGAAGCGCGTGCGGTGCAGCATGAAATCGATCATCTCGATGGTTTGCTGTTTCTCGACCGACTGGTGAGCCGGCGCAATGATTTGTTCAAGCGGAAGCCGTATAAATAAATCAACCATCCTCGGCCGTGGCCCGCGCTCGAATCAATGGGAGTCTTTCTTATCTTCCGACATACGGTCCATCACCGCAAACAACACCCCTGACAAGACCAGCACCATGTGAATGCCGACTTTCCAGATCAGTTGTCGCTCGCCGTTTTTTAGCGCCAGGATGTCTTCCATGTTGACGAAGGCCTTCAAAAGTTCGATAGCGGAGATGGCCACGATGGAGGCGATCAGCTTGAGCTTAAGGGCGGAGAAATCGACCTTACCCATCCACTCGGGGCGGTCGACGTGGCCGGCGGAGTCGATCTTGGACACGAAGTTTTCATAACCGCTGAAGATGATGATGATCAGCAGATTGGCCACCAACGCCATGTCCACCAGGGTGAGGATGGATAGAATGGCGGCGCCCTCGCTGGATTGGATGATGCCAGGTGCGAAGTGCAAAAACTCTTGAATGAACTTCACCAGCAGTACGACGATGGACAAAACCAATCCGACGTAAAAGGGGGCCAACAGCCAGCGGCTGTTGAAGATGAGCCCTTCTAAAACTTTTTCTACTTTTTTCATGATGAGTGTCCGCATAGATGGTGGATGGTAGAGCACTGCCACGGCTCAATGTGTGGTGACAATATATCCATTCCCACGAAGTATAGAAAATAAACCGTGTCTTGCAATGCCGGCGGGCTATGTCAGATACCTTCTCGAACATTGTATTTTCTGACCGGCGTGAAAGATGGTATGGGAGGCGTTTCCGTTTGTCACGCCGCTTCAGTATCCACCGGCCGTATCGATGTAGTCACAACACTCATCTGTTGTTACGAGGGCTGCAATGCAGGCCGCACCTTTAATCCCGGTCCGCTCATGCTCGACGCTTGGTCTCGGAGCCGATCGGAGTATTAAGCGAGGCCCCGGACCTCAGTGAAGGTCGGTTGTCGGTGCATTCGCTGCGCGGTTCCTGCCTAGGACGTACCCTCCGTGTGTGAACTTTAGGCAGCTCTGAGTAATTCCATCCTGGAATTACTCAGAGCAAGCAAAGCGAAAAATGTGATATTAACTTTCCTTCATTTTTAATAGCCTGCCACCATTGAAAATGGCGGCCCATCCTTCTACCGCAGCTACCTCTGAAAAGATCAGAGCTTCTCTTATTCATTGTTGAAGGATGCCGATTACAGTAGTCCGGCGTCCTCACCGACGAAGTAGGGAATGGGACGCGCATGTCCCGCTGTCACGCAGCCGATATTGGGACTCATCGTGCCGTTCCAGGATTTTTCCGTGCGTGCGCGAGATAAAAATTCCCTGATTTATCCACCATTTTTTAATTTTTACCTAGAGCGCGCCGCCTAAGAAACGACGATCTATTTTGTAAAATTTACAAAGTTGACCGTGAGAATCGCGCGACTTATAAGTGAATTGACGGTTAATAAAAATCCTCTTAAAACGTAAATAATCGCAGAAATATTCCCCAATTACGCGTTGGCAGAAAATGATTCGGCTGCTAGGATGAGACACTTATATCGGAACGTCGTTATGTTCTCTGGGCCGATGGTAAAACGACTAGGCATTAGAGTGAGAAAATAATTATGAAAAAATTGCTACGTGCCCTCCAGCTTGACAACTTTATGCTGTGTCGCAGAGCTTGTATCTTATTGCTAATGTTCATGCAGATTTGCCCCAGCGTTACCGCCAAGATGAGTTTGGACGCTGAGGAGCTTGCCGACTTGAGTCTCGAGCAGTTGAGCAATATCGTCGTCACTTCGGTGTCACGGCGCGAGCAGTCGCTGGGTTCCGCCGCTGCTTCGATCTACGTCATTCACGCCGAGGACATCCGCCGCGCGGGCGTGAACAGTTTACCCGAGGCCTTGCGGCTTGCCCCTAATCTCCAGGTCGCCCGCACCGACACCAATCAATACGCGATCAGCACTCGAGGTTTCAACAACCCCACCGCCAATCGGTTGTTGGTGATGATCGACGGCCGCACTGTTTATAGTCCGCTTTTTTCAGGGGTGTTCTGGGATGTGCAGGATGTGATGCTTAATGATATCGAGCGCATCGAAGTCATCAGTGGCCCGGGCACTACGCTGTGGGGTGCCAACGCGGTAAACGGTGTGATCAATGTCATCACCCGCCGCGCTGGCGACACGCCGGGTACACTGATCGATGTCGCTGCCGGTAGTCGGCTTAATGGCGCAGCGGGACGTTACGGTGGCCGATTCGCCAACGACGGTCATTTCCGTGTTTACGGCAAGTTCTTCGAACGCCGTCATGCCGAGCTTGCCGATGGCAGTTCGGTAAGAGATGCCTCGGAACGCGGTCATGCGGGCTTCCGTAGCGATTGGGGCGACTCGCAAGGCGGTTTCACGGTACAAGGCGATGCCTATCGGGCCAATATCGAGCAGCAAGTCGGCGGCGCGCGCAATCTCTCCGGCGCTAATCTATTGGCGCGCTGGACCGAACAAGGCACTGATGGTTCGTCGGTGCGTGTCCAGGCTTATTATGACCGTGCTGAACGCGAACAGCCGGGCGCTTTCCACAAAACCCTGGATATCCTCGATCTGGAATTTCAGCACGGTCTGCTGCCGGTCGAGGAGCATTGGTTGCTGTGGGGCGGCGGTTATCGCTACGGCTATGATAATCTCGACGATCAAAATCTGGCCTCGTTCGCCTTCATCCCAGAGGATAAGGAACTGCATTGGTATCATCTCTTCATCCAGGATGAATGGGATCTGCGTTCCAATCTTGCGCTCACCGTCGGCATCAAGGGCGAGCACAATGATTATACCGGCCTGGAATGGTTGCCCAATCTCCGTCTCGCCTGGATGTTGCCTAAGGACCAACTGGTGTGGGGCGCGTTGTCGCGCGCGGTGCGCGCGCCGTCACGTCTCGACCGGGAATTATTTCTTCCCGGCACGCCTCCCTATACCCTCGCCGGGAACCCTAACTTCCAGTCGGAGATAGCGAAGGTTATTGAAGTGGGATATCGGATTCAATCGACCAGTACGTTCTCGTTGTCGATAACGGCCTTCAATCATCGGCATGACCGGGTACGCAGCTACGATCCGAGCGTCGGTATATTGGAAAATAAGATCGTGGGTAATACCTACGGTATTGAGGCCTGGGGCAGCTACCGCGTGACGCCGACTTGGAATCTTAATGTCGGTTGGACCGAGTTGCGCAAGGATTTTCATACCACGGCCACGGGCAGTAGCATGACTCCCAGCAGCGCCTTGCTGGGTAATGACCCTCAACGTTGGATCACGCTAAGCTCCCATATGGGAATCACGCCGAAACATGAGTTTGATATAACAGCGCGTTACGTCGGCGCCCTGCCTGCGCCACGGGTCGCCGCCTATACCGCGGTCAATGCCAGGTTGGGCTGGCAGGCCCGCAAAGATTTGCAGCTTTCACTGGTGTTGCAGAATATACTTGATCCCGCGCATGCCGAGTGGGGAACGGCCGCCAGTTCCGTGGAATATCCCCGCAGTCTGTTTATTGAGGCCCTCTGGCGCCCATGATAAAGCGTTTCTTCGTCGTGTTGATGCGCAGCATCCGCCCGCCGGCAGATCGGTTGCGCACTGTAGCGGTGGCGCTCGCCGTCTTTGCCATCATGAATCTCAGCTGGGCGCAGGGCGAAGCGGAACAGGAGTTGGAACGGCGGGTCAAGGCGGCTTTTCTCTATCGCTTCACTGAATTCGTCACCTGGCCCGAAGAGCACTTGCCGGATCCCGGCCAGCCTTTCGTCATCGCGGTGATCGGCCCCGACAACATAGCCGACGAGTTGCGTCAGGTGGTGGCCGGGCGCGCTATACATGGCCGGCCCGTGGAGGTGCGGCGTCTGAGCGACGAAGGCGGCCTGGCCACCGAGCACATCGTCTTTATCAGTGACAGCGCGCGACGGCGCTTGCCGCAAATCATCCGCGCCGCACCGCGCGAGGCGCTCATCGTCACCGAATCGGACGGCGCCTTGGCGCATGGCAGCATCATCAATTTCGTGCTGGTGGATGGCCGCGTCCGCTTTGAAATAGCCTTGGATAGCGTCGAGCGCCGCGGCTTGCGCCTCAGCTCGCGACTGCTCGCCGTGGCCCAGGCAGTGCGTACTGGGCCCCCCTGATGTTTGAACAAATCCAGAAATCCGTTCGCGCCAAGCTGCTGGTGCTGATGCTTTCGACGACGCTGGTCGCCCTGATCGTGGCCTTGTTCGTACTCGCCATCTACGACGTGCGCAACTACAGCGAGAAATGGGTGGGCGACCTCAGCACCCAGGCCGAGATTCTTGGCCGCTCGAGCGCGGCCGCCATCGCCTTCGACGATCCCCAGACCGCGCATGAGAATCTGAATTTGTTGCGGGTGAGGCCGATGATCCTCGCCGCCGCGCTCTACGCCCCGACCGGCAGCCTATTCGCGACCTATACCCGTGCCGGCGATGCCGCTGACGTGTTTCCCGAGTCTCCCTTGGCCGATGGCATCACCATCAATGGCAATCAAATCGTCTTGTTCAAGAAAATCGTGGAAAGCGACGTACTCCAGGGTACGGTTTACATCCGGGCGCAATACGAACTGCTGGATCGGTTGCTGGATTATCTTGGCATCCTGGCGATGGTGATGGTGCTGAGTATGCTGGCCGCCCTCCTGATCTGGGCATGGTTGCAAAAAACCATCACCAAACCGCTCAAGGACATCACCGACGTCGCCCGCCAAGTGATGGAAAGCCGGGATTTCTCCCTGCGGGTGAACAAGACCACCGACGACGAGATCGGTTATCTGGTGGACGCCTTCAATAATATGCTCGCTGAAATCGGCCGCGGCGCCGACGCGCTACTGGCCACCGATCGGATGAAAGACCAGTTCCTCGCCACCCTGGCCCATGAATTGCGCAACCCGCTCGCGCCCATCAGCAACGCCTTGTATCTACTGAACCAGGCCGGCGACCAGCCCGAGGTCGCGGCCAACGCGCGGCGGATCATGGCTCGCCAGCTGAAGCAACTGGTGCGGTTGGTCGACGATCTGCTCGACGTCTCGCGCATCACCACCGGCAAGCTGGTATTGAAGAAGGAACAGATCGAACTGGGCAGGGTCATCGACAATGCCATTGAAATCGCCCGGCCGTTGATCGAATCACGCGCTCATCGCCTCACCGTGGACATTCCCGAGCGGGCCATCTATCTCAACGGCGATGAAACCCGGCTCGCTCAGGTGTTTTCCAATCTGCTCAACAATGCCGCCAAATACACCGAACCCAACGGTGCCATCACGATCGCGGTCGAAGCCGCGGGAGAAGATGTCTTGGTGTCGGTGACGGACAACGGTATGGGCATGCCCTCGGAAATTCTGCCGGAAATTTTCGAGATGTTCACCCAGGCCCATATCTCGCACGACCGCACCCAGGCCGGTTTGGGTTTGGGCCTCGCCCTCGCCTTGCGGCTGGTGGAGATGCACGGTGGCACAATCCAGGCCTATAGCGCCGGAATCGGACGAGGTAGTCGTTTCACGGTGCGATTGCCGATGCTGTTATTGCCGGCCTCGACCGCGCCTGAGCCGATGAGCGGCGGCCAAACAGCATGTAGGGCGCAAACAGTTTCTGGTGGTGGACAACAAACGGGATTTTGCCTCGAGCCGGGCGGTCCTAGCCCGCGCTAGGGGTCACCAGGTGCATGTCGTATACCCTGCCTGGCCTGGAAGGGGCTGCGCGCAGCGGAGGAATACCAAGCGACACTGGCGCTTGTCGATCTCGGTTTACCCGGGTCAATGGCTAGGAACTCATGCAATCTCTGCGCGCGCAATCGGGCGATCAAGGCCTATTAGTCCCATCATCGTTGGGGACAAGAGCCCAATAAGCAGCGCGGTGCACCGAGCGGATTCGCTCACTACATCTTCAAATCGCTCGATCCGGCGCAGCTTGATGCCTTATCCTGGCGGCGCGCATTCGCACGTCGGTCGCCATTTAAGCTGCTAGCCGTGTGCGGTCATCCTGGTGTGTGGCTGTCTTTCCCTTTCTTTCATGCTTCGTTAGTCATCAGCCAAGCGTTTCTTGTCGAAGTGAGACGGCACGCGCCGGGTTTGGTGATATTCTATCCGCCTCATGGCGTCGGACGATTAATGACCGGCCGCCATTATTCCCTGAATTGATGAGGTGCCGTTTTGGATAGCCAGCTTTCGTTTTACGAGGCGCGGGTGATCGGCTGTTTGATCGAAAAGGAAATCACCACCCCGGAGCAGTATCCGCTCTCGCTCCATGCCCTGACCAACGCCTGTAACCAAAAGAGCAACCGCGAGCCGGTGCTGGAACTGAGCGAGGCTATCGTGCAGGAAACCGTGGACGCGCTGGTCAAGAAGCACTTGATCAGCGAGAAGAGCGGGTTCGGCAGCCGCGTGGTCAAATACCAGCATCGCTTCTGCAACACCGATTTCAGCGATCTTAAATTATCCCAGCAAGAGCTGGGCATCCTCTGCGTATTGCTGCTGCGGGGTCCGCAAACCCCCGGCGAGCTGCGTACCCGAACTGAACGTTTGTGCAAGTTCAGCGATGTGCATGAGGTCGAAGCTGTTCTCAAGCATCTCACGGAACGCGATGGCGGGCCGTTTGTCGCCCGGCTCCCGCGCGAGCCCGGCAAGCGGGAGTCGCGTTACGCGCAGTTGTTTACCGGTGATGCGCCGGAGATGGATAGGACGAAACCCATAAGCGCCGCCGCCGATTTATCACCCTCCGACCAGGAGCGCCTCGCTCAAATGGAACAATGGGTCGGCGAGCTGCGCGATGAAGTGGCGCGGCTTAAAGACCGGCTGCAAGTGCTTGAGTACGGCGCTGAGCCCGGCATATAAATGGCGGTCGTCGAAATCGACCAGAGCCTCGCGGATTATTCATGGCCTAGGTCATTTCCGCGATAGCGCCCGGTGTGGATGTAATTTTTTTCAGCGTTTCTTAAATTAGCGGTTAGACAAACTTGGGAGCAGTCATGAGCACGGCAGAATTTTCCGCGTTGAACGCATGTTACGGGATTTCCGGTCAAGTAAATTTTAAAGAGGGTCCGGGTGGTTTGGCGGTGGTGGAGGTGACCAACACACATGCCGCCGCCGTGATCGCCTTGCAAGGCGCGCATGTGATGAACTGGTCGCCGCGCGGCGCACATCCGGTCATCTGGTTGTCGAAAGCCGCCAAGCTCGCGCCCGGTAAATCCATCCGCGGCGGCGTGCCGGTGTGCTGGCCGTGGTTCGGGCCGCACGCCAGTGACACAGCCTTGCCGGCCCACGGCTACGCGCGCACCACGCCCTGGGAGGTGGTTCATAGCGAAGCCTTGGCCGGCGGTGCCACCCGCGTGGTTTTTCGTTTAATCGAGAACGACGCCACCCGCGCCCAATGGCCCCATCCGACGCCGGTGGAGTGCCACATCACGGTGGGCGCGAGTTTGGAGATCGAACTGGTGACCCGCAATGCCGGCGCGGCGCCCGTCACCATCGGCCAGGCCTTGCACACTTATTTCGAGGTCAGCGATATCCGCCACGTAACGATAGACGGCTTGGACGGCTGTCCCTATCTCGACAAAGTGGACGGCGGCCAACGCAAACGGCAGGCCGGGCCGGTGAGCTTCAGCGGCGAGGTCGACCGGATTTACCTCGACTCGGTCGTTGCGTGCCGGATCGACGATCCCGGTTTGCGGCGCCGCATCGTCATCAGCAAGCGCGGCAGCCGTTCGACCGTGGTGTGGAATCCTTGGATCGAAAAAGCGGCGAAGATGGGTGACCTCGGCGACGACGGTTATCTGCGCATGGTGTGCGTGGAGAGCGCCAACGCGGCGGACGATGTGGTGACCATCGCGCCGGGCGCCGAGCATCGTTTGTGGGTGCGTTATGACATAGAAGCGGCGGGCTGAAGAGATTTTCCATGGTACAAATCGGTGCCGCCGGACGGCGGTGACGGTTCACCGGTTTCGCGAATTACGGTTGTTGAAAATGGATAAGCAAGATGCCCTTATTGCGGCTGGATAAAGTTTCCTTGACCTACGGGCCGCGTCCTTTGCTGGATCAGGCGTCGCTCGACATACGCCGCGGCGAGCGGGTGTGTCTGGTGGGGCGCAACGGCGAGGGCAAATCGTCATTGATACGCCTGCTCACCGGCGAGATCGCGCCCGACGGCGGCGAGGTGTGGCTGCGGCCCAATACGCGCATCGCCCATCTCGCGCAGGAAGTAAGTGCCGACAGCGACGAAACGGTGTTCGACGTGGTCGCCGGCGGCCTGCCGGAATGCGGGCGTTTATTGTCGCAATATCATCATGCGGTCGCCGAGCTGAGCCACGACCACGCGCCGGCGGCCATGGACCGGCTCGCCGATTTGCAGCACCAGCTGGAAGCGGTCAATGGCTGGGAATTGGAGCAGCGGGTGGAGAATATTCTGTCGCGGCTCGATCTCGACGGCGACGCGACCATGCACAGCCTCTCCGGCGGCTGGCGGCGGCGGGTGTTGTTGGCGCGGGCGCTGGTGTGCGCGCCGGATCTGCTGTTACTGGACGAACCGACCAATCATCTCGATATCGAGGCGATACGCTGGCTGGAGGATTTTCTCGCGAGCTATACCGGCGCCTTGTTATTCATCACCCACGACCGCGCCTTTCTGCGGCGGCTGGCGACGCGCATCATCGAACTCGATCGCGGCCAGCTCACCTCCTGGCCGGGCGATTACGACAGTTATCTGCGTAAAAAGGCCGAGCAGCTGGCGGCCGAGGCGCAGCAGAACGCCTTGTTCGACAAGCGCCTCTCGCAAGAAGAAGTGTGGATACGCCAAGGCATCAAAGCGCGCCGCACCCGCAACGAGGGTCGGGTGCGTGCCTTGGAGGCCCTGCGCATCGAGCGCAGCCAGCGCCGTGAGCGGGTGGGCAAGGCCGACTTACAGCTGGAAGGCGCCGAGGTATCGGGACGGTTGGTGTTCGAATGCGAAGACGTCGAGTTCAGTTTCGGCGGGCGGCCGGTGATCCGTGATTTTTCGGCGCGGATCATGCGCGGCGACCGCATCGGTATCATCGGTCCCAACGGTGCGGGCAAGTCCACCTTGATCAAACTGTTGCTGGGTGAACTGGCGCCGCAACGGGGCCGGGTCGAGCGGGGCACCAAGCTGCAAGTCGCCTATTTCGATCAACAGCGTGAGCAGCTCGACCCCACCCAAACGGTGATGAACAGTGTCGGCGAGGGCAGGGAGACAGTGACCGTCAACGGTCAGACCCGCCACGTCGCCGGTTACCTGCGCGACTTTCTATTTCCCGCCGAACGGCTGCGTTCGCCGGTGAGCACCCTCTCCGGCGGCGAGCGCAATCGCCTGCTGTTGGCGCGGCTGTTCGCGCGGCCGGCCAATCTGCTGGTGATGGACGAGCCGACCAACGATCTCGACGTCGAAACCCTGGAGCTGCTCGAAGAATTGCTGACCGACTATCAGGGCACCCTGCTGCTGGTGAGTCACGACCGCGCCTTTCTCGATAATGTGGTCACCGGTTGTTTGGTGTTCGAGGGCGAGGGGCGGATCGGCGAATATGTCGGCGGCTACAGCGATTGGTTGCGCTATCAGCAGGACGTGGCGGCGCGCAAGAGTGAAGAAACCGCGCGGCTGAAAACCCCGCTGGCTACCGCGCCGCTGCAAAAGCCCGTCGTGAAAGCGCGCAAACTTTCCTTCAATGATCAGCGCGAACTCGATGCGCTGCCGGCCAAGATCGCCGCGCTGGAAACCGAGCAGGCGGAGTGGCAGGCACGGATGAACGACGCGGAATTTTATAAACAGAGCCGCGCTGAGGTGGCCGCGACCCTGGCGCGTATCGCGGCATTGAACGGCGAACTGGAACTGTGTTATGCCCGTTGGGAAGCGTTGGAAGCCTTGCTTGACGGGAGTGCTTGAGCGGTTTGGATGTATGGGCGGAGTCCGCTGCCCCGGTTGAATCGATCGACAGCGAAACAGCCGAGGGAGTCTCTGCGGTCCTATTTTTCAAGAGAGGATAGCTACGATGAAATACTACAACGACAACTCGCTTTCGATCGGCAACACGCCGCTGATCAAACTCAACAAAATCGTCGATGCGGGCAAGGCCTTGGTGCTGGCTAAAATCGAGGGACGCAATCCCGCTTATTCGGTCAAGTGCCGTATCGGCGCGTCGATGATCCTGGACGCGGAGCGGCGCGGCGTGCTCAAACCCGGCATGGAAGTGGTTGAGCCCACCAGCGGCAACACCGGTATCGCGCTGGCCTATGTCTGCGCCGCGCGCGGTTATAAGATCACGCTGACCATGCCCGAGACCATGAGCCTGGAGCGGCGCAAGGTGCTGAAGGCCTTCGGCGCCAATCTGGTGTTGACCGAAGGACCCAAAGGCATGCCCGGCGCCATCGCCAAGGCCGAGGAGATCGCCGGCGGTGATCCCGCCCGTTATTTCATGCCGCAGCAATTTCGCAATCCCGCCAATCCGGCCATACACGAGACCACCACCGGCCCCGAAATTTGGGACGCCACCGACGGCGGCATCGACGTCTTGATCGCCGGGGTGGGTACCGGCGGCACCATCACCGGCGTGACGCGTTACATCAAAAACACCCGCGGCAAGAAGATCACCGCGGTGGCGGTGGAACCGGCGGCGAGCCCGGTGATCTCGCAAAAAATGGCGGGACTGCCGCTGCAACCCGGCCCGCACAAGATTCAAGGCATCGGTGCCGGCTTCATTCCGGACACCTTGGATTTGTCGGTGGTCGACCGGGTCGAGCAAGTCAGTAACGAAGAGGCCATCGACTACGCGCGGCGGCTCTCCACCGAAGAGGGTATTTTGTCGGGCATCTCCTGCGGCGCGGCGGTGGCGGTGGCGGCGCGCTTGGTGCAACTGCCCGAGTTCGCCGGCAAGACCCTGGTAGTGATCTTGCCGGATTCCGGCGAGCGTTATCTCTCCAGTATCTTGTTCGAAAATATCGCCTGAGGAAAAGTTGAAAAAATCGCTCGCCTGCGTCGGGTCGGCTGGTCAAGCAAAGCCAGCGAGGTAGTGTGAATACGGATGCAGTAGATCAGTGGCGCAGGCTGCCCGGCGTGGTGCGCCGTTACCGCGACGGCGAAATAGACGGCGCGGCTTACGCGAGCTTGTATTTTATTTACGGCCAGATGGCTGCCCACGGCCGGCGTTTTGCGTCACGCCGGTTCAGAGACGATCCCCGTCCGGATCATGAGGCGTGGCTTGCCGACCTCGAACGGGCGGCGGATGAGGAGTTGCGGGCACGGCTGTTTCACTATCTGGAGCGTTATCATTTTCTGGGCGTGATCCCCAACGCGCCCGCCGCCTTGTGCGCCTGGTTGTGCGGCGAGTGGGCGCTGTTGCTCTGCGACTATATTCCGGATCCAGAGCAAGTGCTGCGTTTACAGGCCGAGGGACGGCGGCCGGTGACCGTGTTGTCAGATTACCCGCGTTTGTTGCAGCCGGTGTTGAAAAAACCCAACGCCTGGGCATTCATGGTTCACGATCTGGAGCATGCCTATAAATATTTTCACGACCCGCTATTGCATGCCGGACAGCGGGAGTTGTTCGGACGTTTGGAACAGGCGCTGGCGCACGGCGATTTCATTTCCTATCTGCGCGATCCGGTTTTTGCCGAAAAATTCGCTTACCTGATTAGCGATATGAACACCCACATGATGCACGGCCTGCAATATTTGCGCGCCATCCTCATCGAATATCATTTACGCGCCGAGGGCAAGCGGCCGCGCGAGCGATTGTCGGCGCCGGCCTCGGCGGCGATAGCCGACTTGCTGAGTTCGCTGGGCGGGCAAGGGGAGTTTGCCGCGGTGGCGGAGAGGCGGGCGTAAACGGCGGTGCATTTGCATCACGCGGAATGGCTAATAAATGACAAATTCCTTAAAAAATCGCAGGACTGAAGGATTCAATCATGTATTGCACGATCTACAAGTCGGCCAAAAAAGACGACACTTATCTTTATATCGAGAAAGAAGGCGATTTTTCCCGAGTGCCGGACTCTCTGCTGCAGCTGCTGGGTGACTTGGAGCGGGTCATGGAATTGGAACTCACGCCGCAGCGCAAGCTGGCGCGCGCCGACGCGGAACAGGTGCGTGTTCAATTGCGGACGCAGGGGTATTATTTGCAGATACCGCCGAAAATTTATTAGCGGTTGATGTTTGTGATTTTATCCCCTCCTTGGCATAAGCAGGACTGGCCCGCAAGGCCGGAGTGGTTTTTGAGGCGCTCACATTACTCACACTATCAGCGCTGACTTTGCCGGGGGCTTAATTAACTTTTCGGCATTAGATCATCGCTGAGTTTTTCAAGCCATTCCAATCGCTCAATGACGGAAATGAAGGCCGAGTCCAGGGGCGTGGCAATTTCCACGGGCTGTTGCGTGTAGGGGTGAATGAGCGTGAGTTTAGTCGCCGACAGCAGCAGGCGCTGACAGCGCAGATGTTCGCGGAAGAACTGGTTGTGTCTTCCGTCGCCGTGGGTGGTGTCGCCGATCACCGGGTGGAAGACATGTTTCATGTGGCGGCGGATCTGGTGTTTGCGGCCGGTGCGCGGCGTCGCTTCGATCAGCGAATAGCGGGCAACGGCGTAGCGGCCGACGGGGTAGGGTAGTTCGGCGCTGGCCAGCCTGCGGTAGTCGGTGATCGCCTCTTGCGCCGGCTTGTCCGCTTGCGCCAGGGTGTCACTGGCGGCGTCCAGTTCTTCTTTCAATGGATAGTCGATGCGCGCCTGTTCGGGAGTATGACCGCGCACCACGGCGAGATACTGTTTATTCACCTCGCGGCTGGTGAAGGTCACGGTGAGCCGGGCCGCCGTCTCCGGATTCAGCGCGAACAGCAATACGCCCGAGGTGGGTTTGTCGAGACGGTGGACCGGGTAGACCCGTTGCCCGATCTGGTCGCGCAATAGTTGCAGGGCATAGCGGGTTTCGTACCTGTCCACCGCGCTGCGGTGCACCAGGAGTCCGGCCGGTTTGTTGATGGCGATGAGGTGCTCATCGCGGTAAAGAATGTCCAATTTGTCCACGGAGGCCTCGTCGTTTTTGCAGTCACGGGCATGCTGACGAAGCCGGCGGTCTCGGTCAACGGGAAAAACCACTGGCTTTTCCTGGGTAAGCCGGGTATAGTTCGCCCTCCTCCTAACGGGGGACTGAGACGTTTCTGACCTTTCTCCATGTTGTTTCATCACTGGCTTCCTGGTTAGCGACGTATTGCGGCCGTCCGGCATTGGGCTTGGACGCGCTTTGGGAACCAGGCGATGAACTACACTCCGTGTAATTCCGCTGACGTTCATTCTGTTTATTTGTATTAGGTCTGTCGCACAGCGGCGGCCGGAGGCGTTATTGTGTCTTTTACTGAATTAAATTTGGATTCCAATCTTCTTAAAGCGATCGAATTAAGCGGTTTCACCACCCCTACCGAGATTCAGCGCGCAGCGATTCCCGTGGTGCTGGCCGGCCGTGATCTGATGGCCTCGGCGCAGACCGGCACGGGTAAAACCGCGGCCTTCGTTTTGCCCGCCATGCAGCGTTTGCTGACCCCCGCCAAGGCGCCCGGCGTCGGCCCCCGCGTGCTGGTGCTGACCCCGACCCGCGAGTTGGCCAACCAGGTCAACGAGAATATCCGTCAATTGGGCCGTTTCTGCCGCTTCACCGCCGGCAGCGTGGTGGGTGGCATGCCTTACCCGCCGCAGACCCGTTTGTTGCGCCAGCCCGTCGATTTTCTGGTGGCCACCCCCGGCCGCTTGATGGATCACATGGAGCAGGGCCGCGTCGATTTCTCGCGCCTGGAAGTGTTGGTGCTGGACGAAGCCGACCGCATGTTGGACATGGGCTTCGTCGACGCGGTGAATATGATCGCCGCCTCGACCCCCAGCAGCCGGCAGACTCTGTTGTTCTCCGCCACCTTGGAAGGCAAGGTCATGAGCATCGCCAAGGCCTTGTTGAAAGACCCGGCGCGGGTGCAATTGTCGACCAATCACGAACGCCACGCCTCGATAGAGCAACGCGCGTATCAGGCCGATGACGTGTCCCATAAACATCGCCTGCTGTCCCATTACCTGGCCAACGATGACCTGACCCAGGCGGTTATTTTCACCGCCACCAAGCGTAGCGCCGACCGCCTGGCGCAGGTGTTGTCCGAGCAGGGTCATGCCAGCGCGCCCTTGCACGGCGACATGGGTCAACATGCCCGCCACCGCACCGTGGAACAGATGCGCAACGGTAAATACCGTCTGCTGGTGGCCACCGATGTGGCGGCCCGCGGTTTGGATATCAAAGGCATCAGCCACGTCATCAACTTCGACCTGCCCATGGTCGCGGAAGATTACATCCACCGCATCGGCCGCACCGGCCGCGGCGGCGCCACCGGTACCGCCGTGTCGCTGATCGGGCCGGACGACTGGTCCAAGCTGGCCGGCATCGAGCGTCTCACCGGCAGCAAGTTGAATCGGCAAGTCATACCCGGTTTGGAACCGCGCGGTCCCGAGCCGCGTTCCGGCCAGCGCCGTCCTTCGAGCGGCTTCAAACCGCGCGGCGGTTATGGCGCACGGCCGAGTTCCAACAATAATGGCCCGCGCTCCGATCAGGGCCGTCGCGGTAACGAGGCGCCCCGTTCCGGTCGTGGCTTCGCGCCCAAGCCGGCCAAGCGGACTTATGCCGATTAAATATCGCCTCACTCGTACATCTGTCAGCCGGTAATGCCATGGCCCGCCTCTCACGTTAAGAGGGCGGGCTTTTGGTTTTTAAGCTAGGGAATATTCGCGGAGTCGCCTAGTCTCCCAAAGCGGCGTTAGACGCAATACGCCGCACTCTTGCTGCGCGACGGTGGTTGGCGGTGTTATTCGGCCAGGAGGAGTGGGCGGGTTAACGTCTCAAGAGCCGACGGGAGGGAACTGGCCGGTGCGGGCTACGCGCTTATCGAGTTCGTCCAGCAATTGCTGGCAGGTTTCTTCGTTGCCCGCGGCCTCAATGACGAGCTTGCCGTCTTCAGTCCAGCGGCAAAGCGTATCCGCCGTGTCACCGCGCAGGTCGCTACGGATTTGCAGCGCGTGCTGCAAGGGTTGATATTCGGCATACAGCACGCCGCCGACATAATAAACGTAGCTGCCGGTTTCCTTGTTCCATTGGGTGACATGGCCGCGGCGCATCGCTTCGCCCACGCCGCGCGCCCGGTTGTAACGCTGTGCGAACCAAGCGGGCGCCGGTCCTTGATTGGAAGGCGGCATGCCATGCGTGAAGCCGGAAGGTGTCGCCTCAGCCATGGGACGGTCACTTGGTTTGCTGACGCGGGCACAGCCCCCTATGCCGTTGGCCAGCATAACCGCAAGCAGGCTGGTAGTGAAAATCGTCGATCGATTCATGGCGTGATTCCGGGTAGGTGCCGGGCGATGTGTCGGGCCATACTACAAGAGGCGGCCGGGACCGCGCAACGCGTTTGGTAGCGGATCGGGAGTTTTGTTTAAAAAATCATTGACGCCGTTTGCGCCGCGGGGTAATACCAGCCTGGAATAAAGCATAAAGGAAGTGCGCATGCTGGAAGGATTGGTGTGTTGGAAATGCGGTGCGGCGGTCATGGATCAGCCTTTGCCGTTGAGTCGATATGCCGAGTGTGCCCTCTGTCACGCCGACTTGCATACCTGTCGGCTCTGCGAATTTTATGATCCGCGCGTGAGCCGGCAATGCCGAGAGCCGATCGCTGACGAGGTGCAAGACAAGACGCGCGCCAATTTTTGCGGGTATTTTCAGGCGCGACCCGCCGCCTATCACGGTGGGGAAGAGCCCGGCGCCCGCGCCGAGCTGGAAAAACTGTTCAGCGGCGGTGAAACCGCGAATGGCGCGACGGCCGATTCGGCCCGCGCCCGCCTGGATGCGCTGTTTGGCGGTGACGGAAAAGATAAGGCATCATAACCAGGCAGCGGCGCCCGCCGCGCAGTATCGTCCGCTACGTCGGGATTTGCGAATCCGGCGCGTGGCAGAGTCGGGAGAGGCCAGGCTGTGACTATCGAAGAGCATGAATTGAAGCTGTTGCTGAAGGCGCTGGCCTTCGCCGCGCACAAGCACAAAGACCAGCGGCGCAAGGATGTGCAGGCCTCCCCCTACATCAATCACCCCATTTCCTTGGCGAACATCTTGTGCAATGAAGGCCACATCACCGACGTCGAAGTGATTTGCGGTGCCTTGCTGCACGATACGGTGGAGGACACCGACACCTTGCCCGAGGAATTGGAGCGCGAGTTCGGCAAGGCCATCCGCGACATCGTGATGGACGTGACCGACGATAAATCGCTGCCGCCGCTGGAGCGCAAACAACGGCAGATTTCCCACGCGGCTACGGCTACCCACAAGGCCAAACTGGTGAAGTTGGCGGATAAAATCAGCAACGTGCGCGACATGATCGACGCGCCGCCGGTAAGCTGGGATTTGGCGCGCAAGCAGGCTTATTTCGATTGGTCCAAAGCGGTGGTCGATCAACTGCGCGGCGTGCATCCGCAATTGGAAGCGGCCTTCGACGCGGTCTATGCCCAGCGGATATCAAGTTGAACGGCACGACCTAAGCAAAGCGAACACGCATGAGCATAGAGCGATATAAAAACAGCGCGCCCGCCATCCACCCTGCCGCGTATGTCCACCCGCAGGCCAGCGTCATCGGTGACGTGACCCTCGGCGCCGACAGTTCGGTGTGGCCGATGGCGGTGCTGCGCGGCGACGTCAATCACATTCGCATCGGTGCACGCAGCAGCATGCAGGACGGCACGGTGATCCACGTCACTCATCGCCATCCGGCGCGACCTGAAGGACATGGGGTGGTGATTGGCGACGATGTGACCATCGGCCACCGTGTGGTACTGCATGGTTGTCGCGTCGGCAACCGCTGTCTGATCGGGATCGGCGCGATCATCCTCGACGGCGCGGTGGTGCACGACCGGGTCTTGCTCGGCGCCGGCAGTCTGGTCACCGAGGGTAAAGAATTGGAGAGCGGTTATTTGTATCTCGGCAGCCCGGCGCGGCGGATGCGCTCACTGACCGATGAAGAAATGAATTATCTCGCCTACGCCGCTGCGCATTATGTGAAGCTCAAGAACGACTATAAAACTGAGTGACTTTGGCAAATCACCGACGGTGTTAACCTGCTGGTGAAGTCCATAGATACGGGCTACGGCGATCCGGAGAAGGTCACACTGGACAATAGCGGCGCCAGCACAGCGGCCATTGCACATGATCCGCAACGGTCAGATGATGGCCGCGGAAGGAGTACAGATATTCCTTCGCGAATCAATTTTATTCACTGGCGGACTCGCTGCGCGGTCACCGCGCACATGAAAATAATTCCCGAAAACGGCTATATCAGCTCATGTGACAGAGCCCATTCTTCTTCATGGTCAGCTGGGCGTGTCCAACTCGACGACGGGCTGCTCGTCCAACGGCAAGATGAAGATGAAACGCGCGCCGTGCGGCTGGCGGTTCTCCGCCCATATTTTGCCGCCGTGCGCAACGATGATCGCCTCGCAGATCGCCAGCCCCAGGCCGACACCGGGCACCGCCGACTCTTTTTGGCCGCGCGCGAAGCGGGCGAATATCGCGCGTTCCTGGCCTGCCGGCAAACCCGGCCCGTCGTCCCACACTGCGATGCGCAACACGCTATCGTCGTGGACGGCGGTGATGCCGATGGCCGTGGCGGGCGGCGTGTATTTGACCGCATTCTCGAACAGGTTGACCAGCACCCGTTCGATCAACACCGCGTCGCATTTCACCAACGGCAGATCCACCGGCAGATCGATTTTGAGCGGGCGCTCGCCGAGCGCGGGTTCGAGTCCTTTGAGGGCGCCGCCGACGATCTCTTCGAGAGACTGCCAATCCTTGAGCGGTTTCATCTCGCCGGATTGCAGCCGCGCCATTTCCAGCAGGTTGTTCACCATGTGGCTGGTGCGCAGCGCCTGTTCGCGGATGAGCTTGGCCTTGTCGGCATGTCCCGATTCCGCCGCAATCAAATCCAGCGACAAGGTTTCGGCCAGTCCCACCAGCGACGTCAGCGGTGTGCGCAGATCGTGGGAGAGGGCGGCCAACAACGAATTGCGCAGCCGCTCGGATTCCATTGTGATCAAGGTGTCCTGCGCGACCGACACAAAATGGATACGTTCGAGGGCGATGGCGATCAGCGCGGCGAAGGTGTCCAGCAGACGGCGTTGCTCGGGAATCATCAGCAGGCGCAGATTACTCGGCTCGACCACCAGCACGCCGCGCACCCGCATCGGCGCCTTGAGCGGCAGATAGAGTTGCGGGGCCGCCGGCAAGGTGTCGGTGCCGAGACCGGCCGGGACATTTTTGTCATAACACCACTGCGCGATCGCCACGTCCAAGGCCGGATTGGCGCCGCAGGGGACGGGCGTTTGCAGCTGGTCGGCAAGATCGGGTAACAGTATCGCCGCCTTCGCCCGGAAATTCGCCTCCACGAATTTGTCGCTGATCTCGACCACCTGTTGCTCGACCAGAGCCGAAGACAATGATTTTGCCATCTCCGATAAGCTGCGCGCGCGCTCCTCGCGATAACGCGCGACATTCAACTGATAGCGCAGTCCGGCGGTGAGATGTCCGATGACCAGTCCGACGATCAGCATGACCGCGAAGGTGACCAGATACTGCACGTCACTGACCGCGAAGGTGAGCCGCGGCGGCACGAAGAAAAAATCGAACGACACGACGTTCAGCACGGCGGCGAGTACCGCCGGTCCGCGCCCGTAGCGATAGGCGACCAACACCACGCCGAGCAAAAACAGCATGACGATGTTGGCGAGGTCGAAGTGTCGCAACAAAGGGGTGGCGACCGCGGTGATACCGATAGAGGTGAGGATCGCATACGCATAGCGCTGCAGGCGCGGCGGTGCTTTTTGTTCTTCGTGCGGCTCGGTCACGGGCGCCGGACGGGCGCGCGCCGCTTCGCGCGCGACGGCGATGATGTCGATATCGGGCGAGTGCGCGCCCAACCGCCGGCTGAAGGGCTGCCGTCCGGGCCAATGCCAGCGCGCGCGCGCACTGCGGCCGACTACGATGCGGCCCAGATTGTTGCGCCGCGCGTAGTCAAGCGCGGTTTCGACCGCGTCCTGTCCGATCAGGGTCGCGGTCTCCGCACCCAAATCCTGCGCGAGCTTCAGCGTCTTGAGGATTCTGCGCCGTTGCACCTCCGGCAGGCGCTGCAACGCCGGGGTTTCGACATACACCGCGTGCCATGCGCTATCGAGTTTCGCCGCCAGGCGCGCCGCGGTACGCACTACTTTTTCATCGACATCGCTCGGGCCGATGCAGGCCAGCAAGGTATCGCGGGTATGCCAGACCTGGGGCTCGCTGATGGTGCGGCGGAAGGCGAGCATCTGGTCATCGACCCGGTCGGCGGTGAGCCGCAAGGCCAGTTCACGCAGGGCGATGAGGTTGCCTTTGCGGAAGAAATTTTGAATGGCGCGCTCGGCCTGTTCCGGCAGATAGACCTTGCCCTCGCGCAGCCGCACCAGCAAATCGTCGGGGGTCAAATCCACCAGTACGACCTCGTTGGCCTCGGCGAAGATCCGATCCGGCACCGTCTCCCCCACCCGGATGCCGGTGATGCCGCCGACGATGTCGTTGAGACTCTCGATGTGTTGCACGTTGACGGTGCTGAGCACGTCGATGCCCGCGGCCAGCAGCTCCTCGATGTCCTGCCAGCGTTTGGGGTGACGGCAGCCTGGCACATTGGTATGCGCGAGTTCGTCGACCAATAGCACCGCCGGCCGGCGTTTGAGCGCGGCGTCGAGATCGAATTCCTGGAGCATACGTCCGCGATGCTCGACCAGCTTGCGCGGCAACCGCTCCAGGCCCTCCAACAGCATTGCGGTTTCGCTGCGGCCGTGGGTCTCGACCACGCCGACCACCACGTCCAGTGACTGCGCGCGCAGGCGCCGGGCCTCTGACAACATCGCATAGGTCTTGCCGACGCCGGGCGAGGCGCCGAAAAATATTTTCAGTTTGCCGCGGCGGGCTTGGGCTTCCTGCGTCTCCGTTGCGGCGAGCAGGGCATCGGGGTCTGGGCGGTGATCGTCTTGGGCCATCGCTTGCTTCTATTGCGTGTTGTCGAGCGCGATGTTGAGCGCGAGCACATTGACGCGCGGCTCTCCGAAGATACCCAGCCACGGCCGCTCGGCATGTTGCTCGATCAGCGTCCTCAGCTGTTCGATCGGCAGCTTGCGGGTCTTGGCCACACGCGTCGCTTGATAGTACGCCGCCGCGAGCGAGATGTCCGGATCGAGACCGCTGGCGGACGCCGTCACCAGGTCGACCGGCACCGGCTGGTCGTGGTCCGGGTCGGTGGCCCTGAGTGCATCGATACGTGCTTTCACTGCCTCGGTCAGTGCCGGGTTGAGCGGCCCCAGGTTCGAGCCGCTCGACGCCGTGGCGTTGTAGGGATATGGCGCCGTCGCCGAGGGCCGACCCCAGAAGTAAGCCGGTGACGTGAAGTGTTGACCGATGAGTTGCGAGCCGACCGCTACGCCGTTCCTCGTCACCAGCGAGCCATGGGCCTGGTAAGGGAACAGCCACTGGGCAAGGCCGGTGACCGCGAGCGGATACACCGCACCGGTCAAAACGCTGAGCATCACGAACAACATCAAGGCGGGACGAAATAAGCTTGCCATGGTTTTCTCTCCTTACACCAGACCGACAGCCGTCAAGCCGAGGTCGATGAGTTTGATGCCGACGAAGGGCGCTGCCAATCCGCCCATACCGTAGATCAGCAGATTACGCCGCAATAGCGGGGCCGCGCCCATCGGTCGGTAACCCACGCCCTTCAGCGCCAGGGGAATCAGCGCGACGATGATCAGCGCGTTGAAGATGATCGCCGATAAAATCGCGGACGCCGGGCTGGTCAATCCCATGAGGTTGAGTGCATTCAACTGGGGATAGGTCGCGACGAAGGCTGCCGGGATGATGGCGAAATATTTGGCCACATCGTTGGCCATGCTGAAGGTCATGAGCGCACCGCGGGTCATGAGCAGTTGCTTGCCGATCTCGACCACTTCGATGAGCTTGGTCGGATTGGAATCGAGATCGACCATATTGCCGGCCTCTTTGGCGGCCTGGGTGCCGCTGTGCATCGCCACCGCCACATCGGCCTGGGCGAGTGCCGGCGCGTCGTTGGTACCGTCGCCGGTCATCGCGACCAAGCGTCCCTCACTCTGATATTGGCGAATCAACGCCAGCTTGACCTCCGGCGTGGCCTCGGCAAGAAAATCGTCGACGCCCGCTTCGGCCGCGATGGCGGCGGCGGTGAGGCGGTTGTCGCCGGTGATCATGA
>JAHFRV010000051.1 GCA_023266095.1 Gammaproteobacteria bacterium
TCGTCAGCACCTTCCACGGAATCACCTGATCCATCTCGCTCAGGAATTTTTCCTTGCGCGTCCGCTTGCTGTGCTTCTCAAAACCGCTGCTGAAGGTCCTTTGCCGCATGTGCTTGTCCTTTCCAGATCACTGTGCGTATTATCGCATAGCAGTGGAATTGTTCAGAGGCTCCTTAGAGTTTCCTGTAATGATTTTACGAGTATTGAGGGAGAGATATGTTCGAACATCAGGATACGTTGACTTCGCTGGACGAGAATACCAGCCTGTCGGAAAAGCTGACGTACATTCATGCGGCCTTGAACGAACGGTTTCCGTTTATCGCGCGGATTTCCGTCGCAATCTATGATGCCAAAACAGATCTTCTGAAAACCTTCATACAGAGCAGTTCCGGCGCCGACCCTTTGAAGCAATATCAAGCCCGCTTGAGTGAGGCGGGTTCTTTACAGGAAATATTGCGCCTCAGGCGGCCGCGTGTCGTAAACGATTTGGACCTGTTCGCGAGCGGCACCGCTGAACACACTCGACGTATCGCGGAGGAGGGTTACCGAGCCAGTTACACTATGCCGATGTATAACCACGGCCAGTTTTTCGGTTTTCTGTTTTTCAACTCGTCTGCGGTGGATGCATTTAGTGAAGAGGTCTTGCGCCAGATCGATCCCTTTGGCCATCTGATCTCGTTGACGGTGATCCACGAGCTTGCATCCCTCCGTACCCTGCTGGCGACGGTGCAAACCGCCCATGACATCGCCAATGTGCGCGACAGTGAGACCGGTGCCCATCTCGAACGAATGTCCCGCTACGCACGGCTGATTGCCCGCAAGCTGGCGGATCAATATGAGCTCAGCGATGAATATATCGAGAATATTTTCGTATTTTCGCCATTACACGACATCGGCAAGATCGGCATTCCCGACGAGGTATTGCTGAAGCCCGGCGCACTCGAAAGCGAAGAGTGGGAGATCATGAAGACCCACCCGGTGAAAGGCCGTGAAATAATCGACCGGATGTTGGGCAACTTTAATCTAAACGGCGTGCGGAGTATCGATATCCTGCGCAACATCGCCGAGCTGCATCATGAAACTTTCGACGGCAAAGGCTATCCCTACGGCCGCAGCGCCGCCGCGATTCCCCTGGAATCGCGTATCGTGGCAGTCGCCGATATCTTTGATGCCTTGGTCAGCCGGCGGCCGTACAAACAGGCCTGGAGCAACGACGAGGCCTTCGCCATGTTGCAAAAGCTTGCGGGCGACAAATTGGACCAGGATTGCGTACGCGTCTTGCTGGAGTCCCGCGAGGAACTGGAGACGATACAGCGGCAATTCAATGAAGACTCCTTGGGATAATTCATAAAACCGAATTTATAAATCCGCAGTAATGTATTACTCCCCCCTCGTGTCTGCGGGAGACGGGATGTGTTGAGATCAATTCTCCGCTTCAGCCACAACACCGGCTATCCAATTGAGTCTGACGTTTCCCCGAGTTCAGTGATCCCACCTTGTTTTATTCTCCCCCCTCATCGCGCGCCGTTCTGATCGTTCTAATGAACAAATCCAAGCCGGATCCGTAGGCGTGTGCTGATGCCCCGTGAAAATTGTCCAGCGCCGCTGTGAAAAATCCACAGTGTTTATTGCCCCGGCGTACCACTATGGATAGCGTGTTATGGGTACGCAGCGTGTCCAGCCGCGGTTAAACAACGCCGGCGGTGGAGGCGCTTGCAACGGACAGGATCATTATTTTTTCACTACAGGGGGTGCACCATGAATTACCTATTAAAAGGCCGCTTGTGCGGCTACATCTGCGCGGATTGCCCGGAGCCGTTATCGTTCGTCAAGGTTCGGCTCTATCGGGTCCGTCCGCAACAAAACGCGGTCGCCTTGGCGGCGGCCGCGCCCAAGGACACTCTGGCCATTCTCGATGACGCGCAGATGGCGGCCAAACAATCCCAATTGCTGGCCGAAGTGGAAACCGACGCCGACGGTAATTTCAGCGTCGAGTTGGGCGAGCAGCACCAATACAGCGGCGAGGCGGTTGAAGTGGACGTGTATTGCGCCACGGTGCCGTACCGCAAACCCACGCCCACGCCGCCCGCGCCGCGCCAGTTCACCATCACCGTGTTGCAACCCAAATGGCGGCAGACCGAACAGAGTTTGGTGGCGGCGTGGGAGTATTGTCTGCCGCACCGCTTCTGGTGCGCGCTGCGCGGCCTGTTCGGCGCCTGGACCATTTGCGGCCGCGTCACGGTATGCGACAACCAGCAACCGGTGGGCGGTGTGAAGGTGCGCGCCTTCGATGTGGACTGGTTGCAGGATGACGCGCTGGGCTTCGGCATCACCGATGCTACCGGTCGGTTCCGCATCGACTACACCACCGCCGATTTCACACCGACGATTTTCTCACCGGCCATCAATTTAGAACTGACCGGCGGCCCCGATCTCTATTTCAAAGTCGAAACCCTGGCTGGCACTATTCTGTTGGCGGAACCGCGCTCGCGCGGCCGCGATCCGGATCGTGAGAACGCCGGCCCCTGTTTCTGCGTGAAGCTGTGCCTCAAAGAGCAACCGCCCATTAATGAGCCCTTGCCGGTCTTCACCGCCATCGGCGGCTATCAATATGTCACCGACATCCACAGCACGCCGCCGGGCAGCGGTTTGACGCAAGGCGACAATCGTGCCTTTTTCAGCACGCTGCGCCTCAACGGCATCTTGCCGAAGAAACTCAACGGCAATTCCATGGAATACCGTTTCGAGGTCCGCAACACCGACGCCACCGGCACACCCACCAGCGGCTGGACCGCCATCGCGCCCGGCCAGATCGCCCGTACCGTGCTCGGTTTGTGGCAGATCTACGCGCCGGCCTTTCCCGGCGACCCCAATCCGATCAAGACCAAACTCTACACGGTGAACGGCACCGCCGGGCCCAGCGAGCTGGTCACCACCATCAGCGCCGATGGGTGGATACAGGTACCACAGCAGAGCAATGTGTTCGGCGTAGAAGGTTTCTTCCAACCCAACGGCAATATGATCAACTTGATCTCGCCGAGCCTCGCCGCGTTCGGGGCTATCAATCTGGCGGGCGTGACCGCGGGCAACAGCTCCACCTCCAACGGCGCCGCCTTGGCGCAAGACCGTCATTACTCGATCCGCATGCGGGTGCGGGAACAGGGCAGCGCCGTGCCCGGAGTGGATGCCGGCGTGTGCGAACACGTGGCGATCATGAACACACTGTACGACAACATCTCTCACCATCCCTCATGGGCGGGATACACCCAATCGGGCGCGTTGGGGGTGGCGATGCTGGATATCGCGCAACTCCAGGCCAGCGGTTGTTCACATATCACCAACAACCTCGATGTGTTGTTCACCGCGACCCATCCCAATCTGGGCGCGGTGAATATTGACATGGCGGGGCCGGGCGGACCCTATAGTTTCACTTTGCCGGCGGCGGTGGCGGGTGAACGTTTCGGTACCGCCACGCCCAACTTCAATGTGGCCGCGCTGCCGGCCTGCGCCTATCTAGTAACCTTGTCGGTCGAACTGCTGCTGACCACCGGCGACAGCGCACCGTCGCCTTTGTACGATCAAATCGCGTTCTGTAAGTAAGCGTCGGTAAAACTGCAACCCCTGTGGCCGCGAGGCCGCGGGGGTTTGCTTTGCTCAGGCTGGTCGAAATTCAGTATGACAATGAACACAAGCTACACGGAATGTTGTTTTGCTCGCTTAACGTTTGGTAGCACTTTGCCGGGGGAAGTCATCAGTACAGATGATATGAATGTTTAACATGAAGTTAACTTACTGGTTGCTTGCAATCCAGAGCGACTCTCAACGCTGCAAATTACCGGTGGCAAGCCTGCGCAAGATCACCCTCGGACCACGGGTGTCCGTTACGCCGGCTGTGCTCTCCCTCCCTCTCTTTCCGGGCGATCGCTAAGGTATCCAAAAATAGCTGGGAACTGATTTATCCGCGCAGATTTCATTTGCAAAACCGGGTCCCGTCAACCGCGCTGCTGAGGGAAGTCCTTATGCAAGCCCGATTGCGCATCCCCGTGCCGCCGTCATTCCAGCATTTACCATGCGCGGTTTATGTAATAACTCGCCCGCAGCAAGCTGTAGTTAAATCCCGTGGGCCACTCTTTTTTATTCAGCTCTCTTTACATGCCAACCCGAAGCTAGGTACTCTGCGCACTCATTAGCCCATGCCAAAACTTTCTCTCCGTTCTATTCCGAAACGCTAACCCTCGACACCGAGGCCGCCAGCGGCCGTAACACAGGAGACAGGCCATGTCCCACAGAACACGCCTTAATAATGACAAAAATACCCACCGTGTCCTGACTTGGTCCGGCTTGATGTTAGCGGCGGCGCTGGCCGGTTGTGGCAAAGGCGCGGAACAGGGCGGGGGCATGCCCGGCATGTTCGGCGGTCCGGCGGCGGTGTCGGCGCTGACCATGGAGGCCACGAGCGTGCCGCTGGTTCTGGAATATCCCGCCCAGGTGGCCGGTTCCCGTGAGGTGGAGGTGCGGGCCCGCGTCAGCGGAATTTTGCTCAAGCGGAATTATGTAGAAGGCGAGCGGGTCAAGGCCGGTCAGACCTTGTTCACGCTCGACGACGCCGGCTATGCCGCCGCGTTGGACCGCGCGGCGGCCGACCTGGCCGCCGCCGAGGCGCGCCTGACTCAGGCCAGTCGCGAGGCGGTGCGGCTCAAGCCTCTGTTCAACGCCGACGGCGCGGTAAGCCAAAAAGAGTATGACGACGCCGTTTCCAACCAATCCATACTCGCCGCTGATGTGATGGCGGCCAAAGCCCGTCTCAAGCAGGCGCGTCTCGACATGGAACGGACGCGGGTGGAAGCGCCCATCGCCGGCATCGCCGGACGCGCCATGCCTTCCGAGGGAACCTTGATCACCGGACCGGAAGTTTTGCTGACCCGCGTCACCCAATTGGATCCGGTCCATCTCATCTTCGGCATACCCGACAACGATCGACTCACCTTGCGCCAGGCGGTGGAGACCGGCCACGTGACATGGCCGGGCCGCGGCCGCTTTAAAGTGTCGGTGCTGTTCGCCGACGGCAGTGAATCGCCCAAGCAGGGCGTGGTGGATTTCACCGACGTGCGCGTCAATCCCGAAACCGGCACCAGCGAAGCACGCGCTGAACTGGCCAATCCCAACGGCGTGTTGCAGACCGGTCAGTTCGTGCGGGTGCGCCTCAGCGGCGCGGTGCGCAAAGCGGTGTTCACCGTACCGCAGCGTGCGTTGCAAGAAGGTCCGCAAGGTAAATTCGTTTACATCATCAACGCAGAGAACAAAGCCGAGATCCGCCCGGTACAGGTGGGGGAATGGAACGGAAAGGACTGGGTCATCACCGGCGGTTTAAAGAACGGTGATCAAGTGATCGTCGACGGCACCATCAAGCTGGGGCCGGGCGCGCCGGTGCAAATCGGCGGAGCGCAGCCGCCGGGAGCAGCGCCGACCGGACCGGCGGTTGCCGCGCCGCCACAGGAGGGTTCCGCCAAGGAACCGACTGATGCGTCGCAGCAAGCTCAGCCGCAGTCGGAGTCCGCCGCGCCCGGTGCGGGCGACTCTGGCCAGAAACGCTAAAGGGGCGCCGCTATGTTCTCGCGCTTTTTCATCGATCGTCCCATCTTCGCCGCGGTATTGTCGCTGTTCATCGTCATCGCCGGTTTGGCGGCCATGCGCGGCCTGCCCATCGCGCAGTATCCGGAGATCGCCCCACCGGTGGTGACGGTGACCGCCGACTATCCCGGCGCGTCCTCGGAAGTGCTGGAAAAAACTGTGGCCGCCCCTTTGGAAACGCAGATCAACGGCGTCGAAGGCATGCTCTACATGAGCTCGATCTCGGCCTCCAACGGCCAGGTGCAGATTTACATCACCTTTGAAATCGGCGCGGACGTCGATCAGGCGGTGGTCAACGTCAGCAACCGGGTCAAGCAAGCCGAGCCGCGCCTGCCGCAAGAGGTGAGACGGCAGGGCATCACGGTGGAGAAAGGCTCGTCGTCCTTCCTGCAAGTACTGGCCTTCATGGCGCCCGACGGTCGTTACGACGACCTCTACACCAGCAACTACGTCACGCTCAACGTGCTCGACGTCTTGAAGCGGGTGCCCGGCACCACCAACGTGCAGATCTTCGGCGCCAAGGATTATGCGATGCGGGTATGGGTCAAACCCGATCGTCTGGCCCAGTTCAAACTCACCACCACCGATCTGGTGAATGCGATCACCGAACAAAACTCCCAGTTCGCGGTGGGCCGCATCGGTCAACCGCCCAACGGCGGCGGGCAAGAGCTGTCGCTGTCGGTGAATACCCAAGGCCGGCTCAGCGACGTCGGCGAATTTGAAAACATTGTCATCCGCGCCCGTCCCGATGGCAGTCTGTTGCTCCTCAAAGATGTGGCGCGGGTGGAATTGGGTTCCAAGAATTACGATTTCATCGGCCGTATCAATAGTCAGCCCGCGACCCTGGTCGGCATTTTCTTAAAGCCCGGCGCCAATGCGCTGGAGGTGGCGGGCGAAGTCAAGAAGACGGTCGAGGAACTCTCGCAACGCTTTCCGCCGGGCCTCAACTACTACATCCCCTACGACACCACCGAGTTCGTCGATGTCTCGATCCGCGAGGTGTTGAAGACCTTGGGCGAGGCCATGCTGCTGGTGTTTCTGGTGGTGTTTGTGTTTTTACAGAACTGGCGCGCGACGCTGATTCCCACCCTGGTGGTACCGGTGTCGCTGATCGGCACGTTTGCCGGACTCTTGCTGCTCGGTTATTCCATCAATACGCTGACCTTGTTCGGCATGGTGCTGGCCATCGGCATCGTGGTGGACGACGCCATCGTGGTGCTGGAAAACGTCGAACGCATCATGCACGAGCAAGGACTGGCCGCGCGCGCCGCCGCGATACAGGCGATGGAGGAAGTCACCAGTCCGATCGTCGCCATCGTGCTGGTGTTGTGCGCGGTGTTCGTGCCGATCGCTTTTATCGGCGGACTGGCCGGCGAGCTCTATCGCCAGTTCGCGGTGACACTCTCCATCGCGGTGATCATCTCCGGCATCGTCGCGCTCACTCTCACGCCCGCCTTGTGCGTGTTGATCCTCAAACCCGAGCATAAAAAAGTCGGCCGCTTCTTCCAAGCTTTCAACCGCGGCTTCGCCCGCGTCACCCAGCGTTACACCAGCGGTGTGGCGTGGATGATGCGCCGCGGCGCTATCGGCCTGCTGTTGTTCGGCGGCATGGTGCTGCTCGCGGCCGGTTTGTGGAAGCTCACCCCCGGCAGTTTGGTGCCTGACGAAGACCAGGGTTTCTACATCGCCGCGGTGTTTTTGCCGGACGGTTCCTCCTTGGACCGCACCGACGCGGTGGTGAAGGAAGTGGATAAAATCATCCGCAGCAATCCGCTGGTGGAATACTCGGTGGCCTTCACCGGTTTCGATTTCATCGGCGGCAGTTTCAAAAACAACGCCGCCACTATTTTTGTGACGCTGCAACATTGGGACACCCGCGACGTCACCGCCGCGCAGTTGGTGGGCGAACTGTTCGGCAAGACCGGCCACATTAAAGAAGCCTTCGTGCTGGCTTTCAATCCGCCGGCAATTTTTGGGCTTGGCACCGCGGGGGGGTTCGAGGTCTTCCTGCAAAATCGCGGCGAGGGCGACGTCAAACGCATGGCCGAAGTGAGTCAGCAGTTTATTGGCAAGTTGAGCCAGGATCCGGCTTTCACCATGGTGTCATCCTTGTGGCGTTCCAACGCGCCGCAGCTCTATGTGGACGTCGACCGGGTCAAGGCCAAAAGTCTGGGTGTGCCGATCAATTCCATCTTCGATACTTTGTCGGCGACCTTGGGCACTTTCTACGTGAACGACTTCAATAAATACGGTCGCACCTGGCAGGTGATCATGTCCGCCGAGCCCAAGTATCGTAAAAAGCCCGACGACATCGCCGCCATCTACGTACGTTCCGAGCGCGGCGCGATGGTGCCGCTGTCGGCGCTGGCGCGGGTGAATTACATTACCGGCCCCGAGACCTTGGAACGCTTCAATAATCTGCCGGCGGTGAAAATCCTCGGCAACGGCGCGCCGGGCATCAGTTCCGGTCAGGCCATCGCCCGGCTGGAGGCCGTCGCCAAAGAGAGTCTGCCGCCCGATTTCAGTTACGACTGGAGCGGCGTTTCGTATCAGGAGAAACGCAGCGGCGGCGCATCGTCCATCGCGCTTATACTGGGTGCGTTGATGGTGTTTCTAATTCTGGCGGCGCAATACGAGCGCTGGTCCTTGCCCTTCGCGGTATTGCTGGCGTTGCCGTTCGGCACGTTCGGTGCGTTGGCGGCAGTGTGGTTGCGCGGCATGACCAACGATGTTTATTTTCAGATCGGTTTGGTCACCTTGCTGGGCCTCGCGGCGAAGAACGCCATTTTGATCGTCGAATATGCCATTTATAAATATCAGGACGGCATGAGTGCCTCGGCGGCGGCCATCGAAGCGGCGCGGTTGCGGTTCCGGCCGATCTTGATGACCTCGCTGGCCTTCATCTTCGGCGTGTTGCCGCTGGCGATTTCCAGCGGCGCGGGCGCGGGTGCACGACAGGCGGTGGGTACCGGCGTAATGGGCGGTATGTTGGCCGCGACTTTCCTGGCGATATTTTTCGTGCCGATGTTCTTCCGTCTCTTCACCGAACGCAAACTGCATGAGACGCGCAGTAAAGAAGAATTGTTTAAAGAAGTCGAGGAAAAACACGAGTTGCTGCGGCTGAAAAAAATCGCCGAGGCAGAAGGAGTATCCCATGGCTAAGTCGATCGCGTTCAGCGCCGTGACGATCAGCGTGCTGCTCACCGCCTGCGCCGTGGGGCCCGACTACCAGCGTCCGGTCAATGAATTCCCCGAGGCTTGGGCGGCGCACGACGACGCAGTGCAGGCCGCCGATAGCGCCGGCGCACAGTGGTGGCGCTTATACGGCGATCCGGTGTTGGAACAATTGGTGGACGAGGCGCTCAGCCGCAATGCCGATATCCAGGTGGCGGCGGCGCGGGTGTCGCAGGCGCGTGCCCAGGCCGGTCTCACCGACGCCGACCGGGCGCCGGTGGTATTCGCCAGCGCGTCGGCCGATCGTACCCGCAGCAGCGAAGACGGCGCTTTCCCTTTGCCGTCTGGCACGCCGCGCATCCAAAATAATTTCCGCGCCACATTGGAGGCCAGTTACGAAGTCGATTTGTGGGGCAAATACCGCCGCGCCAGCGAGGCCGCCCGCGCCGAATTGCTGGCGGCGGACTCGGCGCAGCAGGCGGTGCGACTCAGTTTAGTCGCCGACGTCATTCAACAATACGTCGCTTTGCTCGCCGCCGATCAGCAAGCGGCCGCGGCGCAACGGGTGTTGGCCAGCCGCGGCGAAAGTTTGGAATTGCTGCGGCGAAGATTGACGGCGGGTGTGGCGTCGAAATTCGATCTGCATGTCTCCGAGGCGGAGGAGGCCGCCGCCCGCTCGCAACTCGCCGCGGCGACCCAAAGCCAAGCGCGACAGGAGGCGGTGCTCGCGGTGTTGCTGGGCCGCTCGCCGCGCGAGGTCATGACCGGCACTGTCGCCCGCGGCGCACCCGCGGCGCAAACCGCGCTGTGGGTGCCGGCGGGACTGCCGTCCGACCTGTTACTGCGTCGCCCCGACATCCGGCAAGCGGAGCAATTGCTGATCGCCGCCAACGCCCGCATCGGCGTCGCGCGTTCGCAAGTGTTTCCTTCGATTTCGCTCACCGGTTTCGTCGGCAGCGAAAGCACCGATTTGTCCAACCTGTTCAGCGGGCCGGCGGGTATCTTTCAATTCGCCGCCGCGGTGACCCAGCCCATCTTCAACGCGGGACGCACCACGCATGCCTTGCGGGTGGCCGAGGCGCAACGCGAGCAGGCCTTGGCGCAATACCGGCAAGCGGTCGCCAACGCTTTCCGCGATGTGCGGCTGGCGCTCGCCGGCCAAGAGGCCGCCCGTGTAACCTTACAAGCCGAAACCCAGCGCGCCGCCGCCTTGAGCCAAGCGTATAAACAAGCGGGTCTGCGTTACGAGGGTGGGATATCCAGCAAACTGGATGTGCTGGACGTCGAACGTCAGTTATTGCAAGCCGAGTTCGCTCGCATCGACGCGCTGCGGGCGCAACACGCAGCGGTGGCGGATTTGTTCAAGGCCTTGGGCGGCGGTTGGCCGGCGGCCGAGACGGTGCAGCGTCCGTAAAGAACAGCCGAAAGGCGGTCGGGAATTTTCCAGCGCCGCACAATCGCGTGATGATGATTGTCCGACTGCATGCGGAATAGGTCTGGTGTTTGGCAGACCCTTGTCGTGGCCGCGCGGCGGCCGCGGAGAAGTTGAAGACCATGCCTTGAGGTTGTCTCATCAACGGATAACACAAGGTTGATCAATATCTGAGTCCGCTCACCCCGTATTGCGCATGCCGGCGGCTACCGCGTTGATGGAGCGCAGCAGCGGGTCCAGCCACAACAGCCGTTCCGCTTCGCTCAGTTGGGTGTCGCGATAGCGTTCGAGCAGGGTGATTTGTATGTGGTTGAGCGGATCGAGGTAAGGATTGCGCCGCGACAGTGAAAACGCCAGCGCCGGATTCTCTTCCATCAAACGCTGCGCGCCCACCACGTTGAGTACTTGGGTGATGGTGCGCTGGTACTCTTCGTTGATCCGTCCGAACACCCGCGCGGCCATGGCCTGGTCGTGCACTAAATGGGCGTATTGCTGGGCGATGGTCATATTGGCTTTGAATAAGGCCATCTGGGTGTTGCTGAGCATGGAGCGGAAGAAGGGCCACTCTTGATACATGCGCTGTAATTTCGCCAGGCGGTCTGGTTCGTGGGCACGCCAGTGTTCCAACGCGGTGCCGATGCCGTACCACGCCGGCAAAGTGTGGCGCGATTGCGCCCAGCCGAACACCCAAGGGATGGCGCGGATCGAGGATTTCGAGCGGCTGCTCTTGTTGCGGTGGCTGGGCCGCGAACCGATGTTGAGCAGGCCGATCTCGCTGACCGGGGTGGCTTCGTAAAAATAATCCAGGAGGCCGGGCGTGCGGTCGGTGAGATTACGATAGGTGTCCTCGCCGCTGGCCGCCAGCTCATCCATGATGGCGAGGTAGTCGTTGCGGTCGGGGCGGGTCTCGCCGATCAGGTTGCGGCTGGCCTGCATCAGGCCGGTGGTGCCCATGGTGAGTTCGTACATGGCGGTTTCGCTGTTGCTGTATTTGTAGGACAGCACTTCGCCCTGTTCGGTGAATTTGATCTGGCCGTGCACCGTGCCTTGCGGCTGCGACAAAATAGCCTCGTGGGTGGGGCCGCCGCCGCGTCCGACCGTGCCGCCGCGGCCGTGGAATAAGCGACACTTCACGCCGCGGGCGCTGGTGATGGCGACGATTTTTTGCTGGGCGTCGTAGAGTTTCCACGACGAGGCGACGATGCCGCCGTCTTTGCACGAATCGGAGTAACCCAGCATGACCTCCTGCTGTTTGCCCGAGGCCGCCAGCAGAGCCGCGTAAGTGGGATTGTCGAGCAGGGTGGCGAGCACCTCTTCGCTGCGGGTCAGATCGTCGATGGTTTCGAACAGCGGTGTGACGTTGAGATGACAGTACAGGCCCTGCGGATTGCGGCCGACCAGGCCCGCGACCCGCGCCAGCAGCATCACCTCCATCACGTGGCTGGCGTGATGAGTCATCGAGATCACGTAATTGCCGAAGGCTTCGGCGCTCACTTCCTCGCGCATGCGCGCCATCACCTCGAACACCTGCAGGGTTTCGCGGGTCTCCGGCAGTAGGCTGGGCATGGCCACCGACAACGGCTCATTTTGAGCGATCAGCGCGGCGAGTTGGGCGAGCCGCGCCGCTTCGTCCATTGCCAGATAATCCGTCTGGCCGGGGAGGTGGGCGAGGATGTCGGCCACGGCGTTGCCGTGGCGGGTGGATTCTTGGCGGATGTCGAGCCGTACCAGAAAGAAACCGAAGGTCTCCACCAGGCGGATGATGTCCTGTAATTCACCGGCGGCGATGGCGACGTCGCCGTGGCTGGTCAGCGAGTCGCGGATCAGATAAAGATCGTCGAGCAATTCCTGGGCATGGCGATAACGGTCGGCGTGCTCATCGTGCCGGCCTTCCAGTTGCGCCTTGATCAACATTAAATTGTGTTCGAGGCGATGACGCATCAGATACAGCTTGCGGCGGTAAGGTTCGTTGCCGAAGCGCTCGGGGTTGTCGTGAAAAGCCTTGGCGTAAAACGTTTCGTCGCGGCGCAGACCGCGCATGAATTCGTCTGAGGGCCGGCACAGCAGGCTGGAGTGGGTGAGAATGCGGCTCAGCTTCGCGACGCGGTTGAGGTAGGCCAGAATCGCGGTGCGTGCGTGTAAACGCACGGCCAGCACCGTGGTCTCCGGCGTGACGAAAGGGTTGCCGTCGCGGTCGCCGCCGATCCAGGAGCCGAAGCGCAGAAAACTCGGCACCCGCACCGTCGCGCCGGTTTCATTGCCGTAGATGCGCTTGATGCCTTTTTCCAGGCCGCGATATAAACGCGGCACGGCATCGAACAGGCTCTCCTGAAAATAGAACAGCCCGTTGCGGATTTCGTCTCTGACCTGCGGCCGGTTGGCGCGCACCTCGTCGGTCTTCCAGAGGATTTGGATTTCGCTTTCCAGCCCGCGGATGATCTGCGCCTCTTCTTCCTTGCCGATGCGCGGGTCGTCGAGTTTCTCGCTGGTGAGAAAGATGCGGCGCAGCGCCTCCATGATGGTGCGGCGCTTGGCCTCGGTGGGATGGGCGGTGAACACCGGCATGTAAAACAGTTGGTCGAGCAGGGTCTGCAATTGTTCGGCGCTGATGCCTTGCTCGTGAAAGCTGCGCAGGGTGTGATCGAAAGAACCCACCCACAGCGGGCCGCCTTTGCGAATTTGCGCATAGCGCTGTCGATGCTGATAGGCCTCTTCCGCCAGATTCACCAAGCTGAAATAGGTACTGAAGGCGCGCACCACGTGGGTCAGCGTGTCCGGGTCGAGCTTGCTGATGATTTTGTCGAGACGGGCGCGTTTGTGCTGGCTGTCTTGTTTTTGCAGGCTGATGTAGCCCCGGCGCAAGGTTTCCACGGCGGCGTAGACATGGCCGCCGGCCTGGGCACGCAACACATTGCCCAGAATTTTCCCTAACAGTTTGACGCGCGCGCGCAGTTGTTTGTCGCTCATTTCACTTCACTGATTTTAATTGGCCGGCACGTGTCGCCGCCCGGACCGGCCGGTGGGGACGCAAAGGCGGGCATTATACCGGTTTATGGTGTTTTGCCTGCACTCGCGTGAGTCATGGCCTGCTGATAGAGATCAAGATAGGCCTTGGCGCTTTGTCGCCAGCTGTAATCACAGGCCATGGCGTTGCCGATGACCCGCCGCCAGCCGGCGGGATCATCGCGATAAAGCTGCAGGGCGCGCAGCAGGGTGTCGAGCAGGGCGCGGGGGGCGGCCGCGTCGAAGACGAAGCCGGTGGCGCGGTCCGGGCCCGCGGTCCAGTCGGTCACCGTGTCGGCCAGGCCGCCAGTGCGCCGCACTACCGGCAAGGTGCCGTAGCGCAGGCTGTAGATTTGATTGAGGCCGCAGGGCTCGTAACGCGAGGGCATGAGGAATAAGTCGGCGCCGGCCTCGATGCGATGAGCCAGGCCTTCGCTGAAACCGATGTTGACCTGGCAGCGTTGCGGGTAATGACCGGCCAGGGTAAGGAGAGCCGTCTCGAAGGCCGGATCGCCGCTACCAAGTATCACCACCTGCACCGGCTGCTGGAGCAGTTCCGGGAGGATCGCCAGCAGCATATCCACCCCTTTTTGTTCCACCAGGCGGCCGACCAGGCCGATCAGCGGCACTTCGGGCGCGCGGGGCAGGCCCAGTTCCCGCTGCAAGGCGGTTTTGTTGGCGGCCTTGCCCTGCAAGGAAGCCGCGCTGTAATGATGCGGCAAGTGGCGGTCGCGCTCCGGATCCCACTCGTGGTAGTCCGCGCCGTTGAGTATGCCTACCAGGCGATCGCCGCGGCGCCGCAGCAGGCCGTCCAGTTGGCAGCCGAAGGCGGGGGTGCGGATCTCTTCGGCGTAGGTGGGGCTGACAGTGTTGAGCATGTCGGCGTAGGCCAGCCCGCCTTTTATATAAGCGGCCTGGCCGTAAAACTCCAGGCCTTCCACCGTCCACAACTCCGCCGGCAGGCCGAGGCGGCGGTAGTCCGCCGTGGTGAACACCCCTTGATAAGCCAGGTTGTGGATGGTGAAGACGCTGGCTGGCCGCGCCGGCGCCAGGGACAGCAGGGCCGGCACCAAACCGGTCTGCCAGTCGTTGCAATGCACCACGTCGGGCCGCCAGGCTAGGCCCATTTGATCGAGGGCGACGGCGCTGACGGCGCGAGCGAAGAGGGCATAACGCTCGGCGTTGTCCGGCCAGTCGCGGCCGTCGGCGCCGAGATAAGGATTGCCGGCGCGGTCGAAGTGGCGCGGCGAGTCCACCAGCCACACCGGCAGGCCGCTGCCGGGCAATTGACCTTCCAGCAGCCGCAGCGGATGCGGATCGTTCTGCATGCGCAGGCTCACCACCTTCAAGTCGCCGATGGTCTGCATAGCCTCACGATAGGCCGGCAGAATGAGGCGCACATCTTGTTCTAAATCGTGCAGCGCCGCGGGCAGAGCGCCCGCGACGTCGCCGAGGCCGCCGGTTTTGATGAGCGGATGGGCTTCGCTGGCGGCGAACAGGATTTTGTTATTTTTCGCGGGGTGCGATACGGTTTTGGCCACGGGTGTCGTTCCTTAACGGCGGACTAATGGGAAAACGCCTAATATTAAGCCATGATAAAGCCATGAGGCGGCTTACCTTAACATACCAAACAGATGGAGAGCTTGGCGCCGAGAGCCGCGATTAAAGGCACTCTAGCTTAGTGGCGATACAGTGAAGACCCGACGCGCGGCGAAGGGCGGGATACGACGCAAGGAGAAAGGAATTTTATGCGCATAGCAATGGTGGGTCTGGGGAAAATGGGCGGCAACATGGCCCGGCGGCTGTGCCGGGGTGGGGTCGAAGTCATCGGTTACAACCGTTCACCGGATATCGTGCGGACTCTGGTCGCCGAAGAGGGCATGATCGCCGCGACCTCGCTGGCCGATGTGGTGAGCAAGCTTCAGGCGCCGCGAGTAGTGTGGTTGATGCTCCCCGCCGGCGAGACCACCGAGCAGGCCATCAGTGAATTGATACCCATGCTGGCCAAGGGCGATGTGATCGTCGACGGCGGCAATTCCAATTTTCACGACGGCGAACGGCGCGGCAAGTTATGCGCCGGGCACGGCATCGGCTTCATGGACGCCGGCACGTCGGGCGGCGTGTGGGGCCTGGCCAACGGCTACTGCCTGATGGTGGGCGGCGAGCCGGAGGTGGTGAAACATGTGATCCCTTTCCTTAAAGTACTGGCCCCCGCCACCGACCGCGGCTGGGCGCATGTCGGACCGGTGGGCGCCGGTCATTTCACCAAGATGATCCACAACGGCATCGAGTACGGCATGATGCAGGCCTTCGCCGAGGGCTTCGCGCTGTTGCGCGGTAAAAAGGAATTCGATCTCGACCTCGCCCAGATCGCCGAGTTGTGGCGTCACAGCTCGGTGGTGCGCAGCTGGTTGTTGGATTTATCCGCCGAGGCTCTTAAGCATGATCAGAAACTCGAAGGCATTGCGCCCTATGTAGCCGATTCCGGCGAGGGCCGCTGGACCGTGCAGGAATCCATCGAGCAGGGTGTGCCGGCGCCGGTGTTGACCCTGGCTTTGCAGATGCGCTTCGCCAGCCAGGATAAGGAAGGCTATCCCTATCGTTTGCTATCCATGATGCGCAATGCCTTCGGCGGCCACGCCGTGAAGAAGGCGGGAGAATAAGCATGATGCAACCTTGCAGCCTGGTGATCTTCGGCGCCACCGGTAATCTCGCCCGCCGTAAATTAATGCCTTCACTCTTTCAGCTGGAAGAGGCGGGCCGCCTGCCCGACAAAATGGTGATCGTCGCCTTCGGCCGCCGGCCCTGGGAACGCGACGAATGGGTGGAAGAAGTGGCGGGCATGCTGCGCGAGAAGTGGGGCGAGAATGTGCACGCCCAGACCTTCGAGCGTTTCAAGGAGCGTTTGCATTACCTGCAGGGCGACCTGCACGACGAAGCGGCGGTGGAACGCCTGAAAACCACGTTGAGCGACGACACGCGTTTTCCCGGCAATATGATTTTCTACATGGCGATCCGCCCCAGCGATTTCGGCGAATCCATCCAGCGGTTGGGCGCGGCCGACCTGCTCAACGAACAGAACGGCTGGCGGCGGGTGGTGATCGAGAAACCTTTCGGTTACGACCTGCTCAGCGCGCAGATCCTCCAGCAGGGCATGCACAAACATCTCAAAGAGAGCCAGATCTACCGCATCGACCATTATCTTGGCAAAGGGACCGTGCAAAATGTCTTGGTGTTCCGCTTCGCGAATCTGCTGCTGGAGCCGGTATGGAACCGCCAATACATCGATCATGTGCAGATTACTCATTCCGAGACCCTCGGCATCGAAGGCCGCGCCGATTATTACGAAGGCGCCGGCGCGCTGCGCGACATGATCCAAAGCCATTTGCTGCAACTGCTCACCCTGGTGGCGATGGAACCGCCGGCGATGATGGACGCCGAATCGCTGCGCGACGAAAAAGTAAAAGTGTTGAAGTCGATCCGGCCCATCACCCAAAACGCCGTGCATGCCCATGCTTTTCGCGGCCAATATACCCGGGGCATGGTCAACGGTCAGATGGTGCCAGGTTATCTCGAAGAAGAACATGTCGATCCCCGCAGCGCCACCGAGACGTATGCGGCGGTGAAACTCTACGTGGACAACTGGCGTTGGAAGGGCGTGCCCTTTTATCTGCGCACCGGCAAACGCATGGCGGAGGGCGCCTCGGCGATCAATATCCGTTTCAAACATCCACCGCATCATTTGTTCCGCAATACACCGCTCGAACAGTCGCGGCCTAATTGGATGCTGCTCGGCTTGCAACCCAAGGAATGCCTGCGCATGGAATTGCAGGTAAAGGTGCCGGGCTTGGAAATGCGTACCCGCACCACCAGTCTGGACGCCAGCTACCGTCATGAAGGCGATGCCGAGTTCGACGCCTATGGCGATCTGCTACTCGACGTCATCGAAGGCGACCGCACGCTGTTTTTGCGTTACGATGAAGTGGAATGGGCGTGGCGGGTGGTCGATCCCATCGTCAAGGTGTGGTCCATGGAACGGGATTTCATCAACACCTACGCGGCCGGCAGCTGGGGGCCGCGCGGCACCTACCGGCTGTTCGAACGCGAAGATCAATTCTGGCGCCACTCCCTCGACGCCAAAGGCGCCGATTTAGAGGCGTATTGAGCGAGGCGCGCCGAGGGCGGGCATGCCGCCGCGGAACGGCCGCGCCTCTCGGCTGCATTTTCCGTCAGAAAAATGAGTTCAGCGCCGGGTTAATAACAATGAAAAATAGGTTTTTCAAGTTGACGTAAGCGAAGAGGTGCAAGGATGTCCGCTCTCACCCAATCCATTACTTGGCAGGCCTTGCAATCGCATTATCAAAAGATGCGGCAAGTCCACATGCGGGAGTTGTTCGCAGCCGACCCGCGGCGTTTCGCCGCCTTCTCGCTGACCTTCAACGATCTGCTGCTGGATTACTCCAAGAACATCATCACCGACGAGACCATGGCCTTGTTGTTGGACCTGGCGCGTCAGGCGCGGTTGCGCGAATGGACGGCGAGGATGTTCAACGGCGAACACATCAACCTCACCGAGGACCGCGCGGTGTTGCACGTCGCCTTACGCAATCGCGGCAATCACCCGATACTCGCCGACGGCGCCGACGTGATGCCCAAGGTCAATGCGGTGCTGGCACAGATGCGGGTCTTCAGCGAGGCGGTGCGCGGCGGCGAATGGCGGGGTTACAGCGGCAAACGACTCACCGACGTGGTGAACATCGGCATCGGCGGTTCGGATCTCGGACCGGCGATGGTCTGCGCGGCCCTCCAGCCCTACGCCAACAACGGCCTGCGGCCGCACTTCGTTTCCAACGTCGACGGCACACACATCGCCGAGACGCTGCGCGCACTCGATCCCGAGACCACGCTGTTCATCATCGCCTCCAAGACCTTCACCACGCAAGAGACCCTCACCAACGCCCACACGGCGCGTACCTGGTTTCTTGATCGCGCTCAAAATGACGCGGCGGTCGCCAAACACTTCGTCGCCTTGTCGACCAACACCAAGGAAGTCGTGGCCTTCGGCATCGATCCGCGGAACATGTTCGAATTCTGGGATTGGGTGGGCGGCCGTTATTCGCTGTGGAGTGCCGTCGGCCTGTCCATCGTGCTGGCCGTCGGCATGGACCATTTCGAGGAGCTGCTGAGTGGCGCCCACGAAATGGACCGCCATTTCCGGGATGCGCCTTATGAACAGAATCTACCGGTGATCCTCGGCCTGCTCGGGGTATGGTACGACAATTTCTTCGGCGCGCAGACTCACGCCATTCTGCCCTATGATCAATACCTGCGGCGTTTTCCCGCCTATTTCCAGCAGGGCGACATGGAGAGTAACGGTAAACGCGTCACGCGCGATGGCGAACAGGTGGATTACGCCACCGGTCCGGTGATCTGGGGCGAGCCGGGGACCAACGGTCAGCATGCCTTCTATCAACTCATCCATCAGGGCACCCAGCTGATCCCCTGCGATTTCCTGGCGCCCATCGACAGTCACAATCCGCTCGGCGACCACCATCGCATCCTGCTGTCCAACTTTTTCGCCCAGTCCGAGGCGCTGATGCGCGGCAAGACCACCGATGAGGCGCGTGCCGAACTTGCCGCCGGCGGCATGAATGGCGCTGAGCTGGAACAGCTGTTGCCGCATAAGGTATTTCCGGGCAACAAACCCACCAATTCACTGCTGTTTCAAAAACTCACGCCGCGCACGCTCGGCACGCTGATAGCCCTCTACGAACACAAAATCTTCGTGCAAGGCATCATTTGGAACATCAATTCCTTCGACCAATGGGGGGTGGAGCTGGGCAAACAGCTCGCCAAGGCGATCCTGCCGGAATTGGGCGACGAACACGTGGTCTCCAGCCACGACACCTCCACCAACGGCCTGATCAATTACTATAAAGCTCGCCGCGCCGGATAGTTCTTCGCACATAACCGAGCCTGCCGTGGGAAGCCTGCGCTTGAGTTACCAGGGGAGGAAAGGCCAGCCTGTGCTTGGCCGATCGTGGCACATCTGCTATGTGGACCCTTTGATTTTGATGCGGCTCGTCTTCAAGTCTGCCGCGAATGTTGCGCGGCTCCCCGGGAATAATTGCGGACCGCGCTTGACAAACCATGCGCACGCATTTATTAACACGAGGGCAGGACGTAACTATGTACCCCTAATTTTGGTTCATTCAACACGAGAGAAGGACATCATGAAAAACAAACTCATTATCGCAGCATTAATCACTCTGTCCCCGATCGGGGTCGCCATGGCGGCGCCTAACAACGTCGGTTGCGGCGTCGGCACCATTATTTTCGAAGGTCAAACCGGTGTCGCCCCGCAAGTGCTGGCGGTTACCACCAACGGCACCCTGGGTAACCAAACCTTCGGTATCACCTCCGGCACCTTGGGCTGCGCCGAAGACGGTGTGGTGGCCAACCCGGTGAAGGTCAGCATGTTCCTCGACACCAATCTCGACAAACTCGCTTATGACATGGCGGTGGGGCAGGGCGAAACCCTGGAATCGCTGGCCAACCTGATCGGCGTCGACAGCGCACACAAGGCCGCCTTCTTCGCGGCGACCAAGGCCAACTTTGCCGAGATCATCTCTTCCGAACAGGCCAATACCCAAGACGTGATCGCCGGTTTGAATCGGGTGCTCGCGCAAAACGGTGAATTGGCCCAATACGCACGCCTCGTTTAATTAGCTTATCGTTAACTCAAAACACCCAGCCTGACCCGCTGGGTGTTTTTCTTTCGACGGTGGTTAAAGCTCGCATGTTGCGCCTAGTCGGCTTATGGTTGGCGCTGCTGTTTCCGGCTTGGTCTGCGCCGGCAGTCGCGGCGAGTGATGCCTATTTGCAAGAACTCATGACGCAGGCCGACGCCGGTAACCTGGCCGGCAGCCGTCAATGGCGGGCCTTGCTGCATTACCGTGACAATATGATTTTCCCCGGCGTCACCGGCCAGGCCGACGATCCGCGGTTTTATCTGGCGGCCGACGGCAAGACCGATCCCCGCGCCGAACTGGACGCCACCTTGGCGGCTTTTTTCGCACCGCCCATCGTCGAAACCGATACCGCTCAGCATCCGCAGTGCAGATTCATCGCCCGGTACCATTGGCTGAACGAAGTCCTGCGTTTCGACACGGCGCGCCTGCCGCCGCAACCCTGCCAGCGTTTCAGCGCGTGGCGTGCCGCGCTCAATGCCAGTGCCTTGACCTTGGTTTTTCCATCCGCCTACATCAATAATCCGTCATCGATGTTCGGTCACACCTTGCTGCGGGTCGATGCCGCCGATCAGGATGAACGCACCCGGCTGCTGGGCTACGCCATCAACTACGCGGTTGAACCCGGCGATGATAACGGCGCTTTGTTCATTCTGAAAAGTCTGGTTGGGGCCTACCCCGGCACGTTTTCCCTGTCACCGTATTACGTCAAGGTGAAGGAATACAGCGATATGGAAAATCGCGACATCTGGGAATACCGGCTCAATTTCACTCAGCAAGAAATCGACCGGCTGTTGATGCACGCCTGGGAGTTGGGCCCTACCCGTTTCGATTACTATTTTTTCGACGAGAACTGCGCCTATCACCTACTTTCGTTATTCGAAGTGGCGCGGCCCAGTCTGGAATTGACCAGCCGTTTCCGGGGTTGGGTGATACCGGTGGACACCGTGCGGTCGCTGGCGGAACAAGCGGGCATATTGGCGGAGGCGGTGTATCGCCCCGCCGGCAACACCCGCTTGCGGGAGCGTTTGGCGCGGCTCGACGCGGCCGAGCGGCAGGCGGTGGATCGCTTGCTGGAGGAGGTGACACCGGATGCCGCGTTGCAGGAGGTGCCGGCGGAGCGCCAGGCGCCCGTATTGGAAGCGGCCTATGCCCTGCTGCGTTACGAGGATGGCGCAGGGCGGCGCGGCCATGCCGAAGCCGCGCGGTTGTCGCGGCATTTGCTGCTCGCGCGCAGCCGTCTGGCGGGGGGGGAGGACCATCCTGTCACCCCAGCCGTGCCGGCGCCGCGTCCCGATCAGGGCCACCCGACCCGCCGTCTGGCTTTGAGCGCGGGCCACGATGCGGGCCGCGATTTCCAAAGTTTGGCTTTTCGCCCGGCCTATAACGATTTGCTCGACCCCAGCGGCGGTTATAGCGAGGGCGCGCAGATCAATTTCATGGACGTGACCGTACGTCATGAGCAAGGCCGCGGGCGCTTGACGCTGGAGAAGTTGACGCTGGTGGACATTTACTCTCTGGCGCCGCGCGACGGATTTTTCAAACCGGTGTCATGGAAGATCAACACCGGCATCGCGCGGACGCGCCTGAAGGACGATGAGCGGGTCGCCGTCTATCGCACCAATGGCGGAGCGGGGTTGGCGCTGGGCAGCTGGGAGCGTGCGGTAGTGTACGGCTTCGTGGAAGCCACACTCGATGTCGGCGGTGAACTGGAAGACAACTACGCTTTAGGGATAGGCCCCAGCGCGGGCGTATTCCTCCATCCCGCTCCGGCCTGGAAGCTGAATCTGTCCGCGCGCTGGCAGGCTTATCACCTCGGTGACCGGCACCACGAGCGCGAGATCAGTTTGGAACAGAGCGTCAGCTTGAACCGCCGGCACGCGTTGCGCTTCACGTTGAGCGGTGGCCGCGAACGCAACCTTGAATTCACCACCGCCAACCTGGCTTGGCACTGGTATTTTTAATGCGCCGCTTTCTCCTCATGCTGCTGGCGTGTGGACTGCTGCAAAGCTGTGCCAATGTTTTCTTTCAGCCTCAGCGTGCGCTGGTGATGACGCCGGATCGGCTCGGTCTCGATTATCAGGATGTGTATATCGACACGCCGGACGGCGTGCGCCTCCACGCCTGGTATCTGCCTGCCCAAGGCGAAGCGCGGGGTACGGTGTTATTCCTGCACGGCAACGCGGAAAACATCAGCACCCACATCGCCAGCGTCTACTGGCTGCCGGAACGGCAATACCACATATTGCTCCTCGATTACCGCGGTTACGGCCGCTCGGCGGGCGTGCCTACGCTGGACGGGATGGTGCTGGATGCCGAGGCCGCCATCGCTTGGCTGGCGGCCCGCCCCGAGGTGGAAAAACACGGTATGGCGGTATTCGGTCAGAGTCTGGGCGGGGCCTTGGCGGTGTACGCGGTGGCGCATTCCGCCCATCGTGACCGGATCAAGTCCCTGGTTATTGATAGCGCTTTCAGCGACCACCGGGCTATCGTCCGCGAGAAATTGGCGGAGTTTTGGTTGACCTGGCCCATGCAATGGCCGCTGTCGCTGACCGTCGATGACCGATACAGTCCGCTCCGCGCCGTCGCCGACATCAGCCCGACGCCCTTGCTGATCATTCACGGCGACCATGACTCGATAGTGCCGGTGCATCACGCCGAACGCCTTTACGCCGCGGCGGGCGAGCCCAAGACCTTGTGGCGGATTGCCGAGGCCGGCCATATCCAGGCGTTGACCCAGCCCTCACAGCGCCGGCGTCTGGCGGATTATCTCGATCGTGTGTTCGGTAAGTGTATTCCCGACTTGACCGATGAGCATTGTCTGCCGATATAAATCGCGGGTGCATGGCTTATGTTCGCCGCTGTAATTGGTTATCATCGACTAGACAGATTTTTATTAGACGTATTTATTTGGGTGGGAGGTCTAATGCGGCATAAGGGTTTCTTCAGCGGATTTTACGTCTTTTTGGCTGGGCTGTGCTTGATTATGGCTACGGCCGGCGTGTCTCATGCGGAAGCTACCGATGCGCAAGCCTTGGCCGAGCAGATCAGCGCGGCGGATTTGGCGCATTACGGTTCCGCCCGTTCGCTCGGTTTGCGTTCGTCCGCGGCGCTGGTCTGGGATCAACGTGAGGGTGTGATGCTGTACGGGCACAATATCGACCAACAACGCCCCATCGCCTCGGTCACCAAGCTGATGACCGCCATGGTGACGCTGGACGCCCGCTTGCCGATGGATGAGGAAATCACTCTCGTCGCTCAAGACCGCGACAACCTGCGCGGTTCGAGTTCACGCCTGCCGATCGGCTCGGTACTGACCCGTCACGACTTATTGCTGGCCGCGCTGGCCGCGTCCGACAACCGCGCCGCTTCCGCCCTGGCGCGCAGCTATCCCGGCGGGCGCCCCGCCATGTTGCGCGCCATGAACGACAAGGCCCGCCAGCTCGGCATGAAGCACACTCATTACGCTGATCCCGCCGGTCTCGACAGCGACAGCGTTTCCACCGCGCAGGATCTGGCGATCATGGCGATCGCCGCCGCCAAATACCGTCCGATACAAGACTTCACCACCACCGGCACATTCGCCGTCAGCGATCATCGCCGGCGCGGTCGCGCCATCTCACTCATGAATACCAACCGGCTGGTGCGTTCTTCGGACTGGGACATCAATCTGAGCAAAACCGGTTACATCAACGAAGCGGGCAACTGCCTGGTGATGCAAGCCATGATCGGCGATCGCCCGGTGATCGTGGTGCTGCTCAATTCCTGGGGAAAGCTCAGCAAATACGGCGACGCCAATCGTATCCGCGACTGGCTGATCAAAACCGAAAGGCGCGCCCTGATGGCACGCGCCGACGCCCCAGCCTGAGCGGCCGGTCACTCTCACTTCATATCATTTCAAATCGGCTGATTTCGCGCGGCGATACACGTGCGCCCATGAGAGCATCGGGCCGTGGTAATTTTTTGCGGTCGTTACTTGATTTAGTTAGTACCTATCTCAAAATTGAAATGGCGGCCAAAGGCTGGCGGCTGAGCCATGCTCGACATCAGTTATTCTCGGGAAATATTACGATTGTCATGGCGACATCTATGACAGAATCCTGGTTGATCCAATTTTGAGATAGGTTCTAGTCAGTTTTGTACAAACAAGCAATTAAGAAAGACCAGACTATAATAAACACATGACATAAAGCTCCGCCTTGCATGACCTCTCAAAGAGGTAGGCATCATGGTAAACAATGAACGAGCAACGCTGTTATGCGCAATGACCTACGGTTTTACTCTGGCAATACTGAGTGGGTGTAGTGGCGGCGGTGGCAACGGCACCAATAACGTGCCAGGGCCAACGGGTGGGGCACCGGTCATCAATGGGATACATTCAAGCGTCCTCGCCGATCAGGACAACACTTATCCCACCGGGCGCGTGGTCCGGATCGACGTCGATGTCCCCGATCTCACCAAGGTGGCGAGCGGCACCATACGCATCACCTCCGCGTCCCAGGGTTACGACTCCGGCGTCCAGTCCCTAAAATTCGGCTCCATCTATTACGAGTGGGATACCACCGGCCTCATTCCGGCGTCTGACTACACCGTTGCGATCGTAATCGTCGATACCAGTGGCAACACCTCTACTGATAAATCCCTGGTTATCAGCCTCGCGCCCAATCCGCCGCTGATCAACAAACTCGTCAGCGACATCGACATCACTGTCCCTGCCCAGGGTTTTCCTGTCAATGTAGTTCGCAGCTATTTGCTCAACTCCACCTTCAATGGCCCCATGGGCTATGGATGGACCCACACCTACCGCATGAGCATCGTGGAACCCCCGGCCTTTTTGGATGCCCTCAAGACCACCCCGATACCCGCCACAGTCCAGGTCTTCAATGCGGACGGCACGGGCTCTTACTTTCAGCCCAACGGCGACGGAACCTACAAGGCGCCCAAGGGCGATTTCAGGACCCTGACCAAGGCCAAGGACGGCACCTATTTGCTGGTGGGAAAATACGGCACGCGGTTTCTCTTTGACAGCGCCGGCAAGTTGAAGCTGATCGTCGATCGCAACGGCAATTT
>JAHFRV010000007.1 GCA_023266095.1 Gammaproteobacteria bacterium
AATGGGTCTTGATCTACGTTTCAGGCTTGATGCCTAAGGGTGGGCCCAAGATCGCCATTCCTCGTGATACGCTGATAGCTAATCAGCATAGCTGGAGAGATACAAGGGTGGGTTAGGCCGTAGGCCGTAACCCGCCAAGTTGTCGCACAGCGACTCATCAGTCAATCTTTAGGATGAGCGCCTGACGGCGCGGGGTGGTGGGGTACGCTGCGCTAACTTTCCCCCTACATCGACTTTAGAAGAGCAATGTGAACGGTGTGCGCTCAACCCAACAAACGCTGCGCCATCAAATCCCAGTCCACCAGTTTCCAGAAATTTTCCAGGTAGGCGGCGCGGGCGTTGCGGTAGTCGATGTAATAGGCGTGTTCCCACACGTCGCAGGTGAGCAGGGGTTTGTCGCCGCGAACGATGGGGGTGTCGGCGTTGCTGGTGTTTTCTATCACCAAGCTGTTGTCGCTTTTTTTCACCAGCCAGGTCCAGCCGGAACCGAAGTTGCTGAGTGCGGCTTGCGTGAATTGTTTTTTGAATTCTTCGACGCTGCCGAAGTATTTTTTGACCGCCATCGACACCGGGCCGATCGGTTCGGCCATCGCGCCGGGGGTGAGGCAGGTCCAGTAGAAGTTGTGGTTCCACACCTGGGCGGCGTTGTTGAAGAGCGGCCCGGTGGCTTGCTTGATGATGGCCTCCAGCGTCATATTCTCGAACTCGGTGCCCGCCACCAGCTTGTTGAGGTTGTCCACATAGGCGCGGTGGTGTTTGTCGTAGTGATATTCGAGCGTTTCGGCGGAGAGATAGGGTGCCAGCGCGTCTTTGGTGTATGACAACGCGGGGAGTTGGAAGGCCATGGAGTAATCCTTGTTATGAGAGAGGTGGGACTTAATCTAACAAGTCCCGGGTGCGGCGAAAATAACACAGGGAATGAGGGTAGTAAATGAAGCGGGATCGCCGGCGATGGATGTGGGCGGGTTGGTTGATGCTGTGGGCGCCGGTCGGTGGGACGGCGGAGGCCTTGCTCGCGGTGGCCAGTAATTTCAACAGTGCAGCGCGAGAGCTGGCCGCGGATTTCGCGGCGGGCGGCGGCCACCGACTGCGAATCAGCAGCGCGTCGACCGGGGTGCTGTACGCGCAGATCAGCAACGGCGCGCCTTTTGATGTTTTTCTCGCGGCGAATGACAGTGAACCCGCGCGTTTGGCAAAAGAGGGGCGCGCCGTGGCGGCGCCTTTCACGTACGCGGTCGGGCGGTTGGTGGTGTGGAGCGCCGACGCGGAGTTGATTCGTGGCGACTGCGCGGAGGTATTGGCCCGGCTCGAGGTGCCGCATGTCAGCCTGGCCAACCCCCGGCTGGCGCCCTATGGCGCGGCGGCGCTGGCGGTGTTGAAGCGCCTGGGCTTGCAGGAGCGTTATGCGCCGCGGTTGGTGATGGGTGAGAATGTGGCGCAGGCCTTTCAATATATCGCGACCGGCAATGCCGCTTTCGGTTTCGTCGCGCGGGCACAACTGGTTGGTTTATCGGCGGAGCGGACGGGCAGTTACTGCGAGGTGGACCCGGCGCTGCATCCGCCGCTCCTGCAACAGGCGGTGTTGCTCAAACATGGTGCCGGCAATCCGGCGGCCGAAGGGTTCGTGAAGTATTTACGCGGGCCGCGCGCCGCCGAGATTATCCGGCGCGCGGGTTACGGCCTGCCTTGAATTCGCTTCAACACCCCGCGTCGCGGGGGTGGGATGACCAATCCCGCGAGCGGGAGAGTTGTTGCGCGGTCATGTCCCGTTCCAAGGCGTCACGGTAGGCTAGAGCTAAACGATGGCCTTGGGCGGCGGCCAGGCTGTACCAGAGGTGGGCATAGTCGGGATAGGCGGGCATGGTCATCGGGCGGTTTTTGGTGGCGCGGAAACCGTATAACTGGCCGAGCTGGAATTGCGCGCCGGCGTGCCCGTTCAGCGCAGCCTTGCAGAACCAGGTCCGGGCGACGGTTTCGGTGTGGCCGGGGCCGTAGCCGCAACAATAAGTGAGACCCAGTTGATATTGGGCTTCGCTGTCACCCTGTTCGGCCTGCTGCTGCAAGTCGGCGCGTTTGAGCTGTTCGACGTCGAACTGAACGCTTTTGCCGCCGCCGAAGTAGGAACAGCCGCCGAGGAGTACGCCGATCAACAGCAGTAAGAGGGTCCGCGCAGGCATGGTTGATCTCCCGTGGTTATGCGTCACAGCCTAGCATAGCCGAACCCGCTTTCGGTAATGCCGCGAGGCGCTTAAGATACACCCTCGCCGAACCGGGGCCCACCGCCCTCATTGCATGCCGGGAGACGATCATCAGTTACGCGCTATTACGCCCCCTCCTGTTCCGGCTCGACGCCGAGACCGCTCACCATTGGACCTTGGCCGCGCTGAAGAACGCCCATCGCCTTCACCTGCTCGGGGCGGGCGGTGTGCCGGCCTCGCCGCGGCGGGTAATGGGTCTGGATTTCCCCAATCCGGTGGGGCTGGCGGCCGGGCTGGATAAAAACGGCGATTACATCGACGCGCTGGCCGCGCTGGGTTTCGGTTTCATCGAGGTCGGCACGGTCACCCCCCGTCCCCAGCCGGGCAATCCGCGGCCGCGGCTGTTCCGCCTGCCCGAGGCGCGGGCCATCATCAATCGCATGGGTTTCAACAATCGCGGCGTCGATTATTTGCTCACCAAGGTGCAGCAGGCCCGTTACCGCGGCGTGCTGGGCATCAACATCGGCAAGAATGCCGACACACCGGTGGAGCACGCGGTGGACGATTACCTCATCGGCCTGCGCAAGGTGTATGCGGCGGCCAGTTATGTGACGGTGAATATTTCTTCGCCCAACACGCCCAATCTGCGCAGTCTGCAGGAGGGCGCCGCCCTCACCGATTTGTTGTCGCGCTTGAAGCGCGAGCAACAAGTGCTGGCCGAGCAGCACCAGAAATACGTACCGGTTGCCGTGAAGATCGCCCCCGACCTCAGCGCCGAGGCGGTGGCGGAGATGGCCGCGGTGATCCGCGAGTCGGGCATTGACGCGGTGATCGCCACCAACACCACTTTGGCACGGGAGGCGGTGGCGCAGCTGCCCCACGGCGGTGAAGCCGGCGGTTTGAGCGGCGCGCCGCTCACCCGCCGCGCCACCGAAGTGGTGAGCCAGTTGCACAGTGTATTGGGGGACACGGTACCCATCATCGCGGCAGGCGGTATTATGGACGGTGACGACGCACTGGCCAAACGGCGGGCCGGCGCATCGCTGGTGCAGGTTTACAGCGGCCTGATTTATCGCGGCCCGGCCTTGGTGCGCGAAGTGGCCGCCACCTTGGCCCAGGCGTCATGAGCGGGCCGGACCGGACGGGTTTCAGTTACGGACGTCGTGTAACGGGACCAACGTAAGCTATTTAAAATCAAAGATAATGGAGAAAGTGGTGAAAAAAACATCCTGGTTTGGGCAAAAAGGCCGGCGCAGCGTCGATAAGGTCAAGGACTTCGGTACCTTGATCGGCGCGGATTCCAGCTTCAGCGGTGTGCTGCGCGGCAAGGACAATTACGCGGTATACGGCGCGGTGGAAGGCGACTGCGAGCTGGAGGGGGCCGTGATGCTCGGCCCCAGCGGACGCTGGAAGGGCAATATCAGCGCCGCCGTGGTGTTTATCGGCGGAGAGGTGGAAGGCAATGTCACCGCGTTGGAAAAACTGGAGATCGCCCCCGGCGCACGGGTGCGCGGCAATTTGAGCAGCGTATCGATCGCCATCGCCGACGGTGCGGTGTTCGAGGGCGAAGTGAAGATGTCCAAGCCCGAGCAGGTCACTCATTTCGCCGAGCGGCGCGGCAGCGGTGAACCCGCTGGCGAGTGAGATTCCAACAGCCCCCGCGGACGGGATCAGTCGTTATTGAGACCCAGACGGGTATTTAGGCCCTGCTGTTCCGCGCAACGGTAAAACACCCCCACCGCATAGTCATGAGGATTGCCGTTCCACAAATAGGCGCCCCAAATGACTTTTAGCAAATAGGTGGAATACTGTTCATGCAGCACCGCGGCGAGCGGGTTTTTCGAGGCCAGTTCCAGCGCGTCCTCCGCCGGCACGCCCAATCTCGAATTGATAACGGAATCAAACCCCACCATGGCATGTCCATAGCAGAGTTGCGCGTCCAGATCGCGCGGCAGGCCATCGAAGGCGGGTGCCGTCGGGCTGATCACGGCAAGAACGCAAATCAGTGATAACATCAGGTATTTCATGGCTGAGCCCTCCGCCGCACGGAACGGGGTACAGACCGGGCGACTGCGAGTAAAAAGGGAGGCTGGGATATCCAGTCTCTTAATTTGGATAGCGGCCGCGGCGGGGAAGGTTTAATGAAAGAATGGCGGGGGTGACACGCCGGAATGGACTGAAAATCGTTGCGCGCCGCGTAACTCTCTAAAGATAATGTTCCACATCCCCCAATGTGAATGTGCAGTACGAGACCTTCTAATTAATATGACTGACGAGCTACCTATTCGGTTTCAAATTTGTCCCGTCCAGCCGGGCGCTCATCTTTTTGAAGTGACCTGCGAGATCGCCGACCCCAATCCGGCGGGGCAAATTTTTTCCCTGCCGGCATGGATACCTGGCAGCTATATGCTGCGCGAGTTCGCGAAGAGCGTGGTGCAAGTCTGGGCCAGCGCCGGTGGCGAACCGGTAGCGTTACGCAAGCTCGACAAAAGCACTTGGCAGTGCGCCCCCTGCGATGGGCCGCTCAACGTGCGTTATCAAGTCTATGCCTGGGATTTGTCGGTGCGCGGTGCCTACCTGGACACCACCCATGGCTATTTCAACGGCACCAGCGTGTTCATCAAGGTGGCGGGTCGGGAGCGGCGGCGCCACCTTGTCGATATCCGGCCGCCCGCGGGCGAGGCCTATTGGGATTGGCGGGTGGCCACCGCCTTGTCGCGCGAGAGCGCCCACCCCTACGGCTTCGGCCGTTATCAAGCCGCCGATTACGAGGAACTGATCGACCATCCCGTCGAGATGGGTGCGTTTACCCTCGCCACTTTTTATGCCTGCGGTTATCCCCACGATGTGGTGATCAGCGGCCGTCACCGCGCCGACCTGGACCGCCTCTGCCAAGACCTCACCGCGATCTGCGAGTACCAGATCCGCTTTTTCGGCGAGGCGCCGCCCATGGAGCGTTACGTGTTTATGATCACCGTGGTGGGCAACGGCTACGGCGGTCTGGAACACCGTGCCTCGTGCAGTCTGTTATGCAGTCGCGACGATTTACCGCGCGCCGGCCAGCGCGACATCAGCGAAAAATACCGTACTTTCCTCGGCCTGTGCAGTCACGAGTACTTCCACACCTGGCACGTCAAACGCATCAAGCCCGCGGTGTTCGCCGCGTCGGATCTGGCAGTGGAAAACTACACTCGCCAGCTGTGGGCTTTCGAAGGTATCACCAGTTATTACCAGAGCCTCGCCCTCTTGCGTTGCGGCCTGATTACGCCCGAGGAGTTTCTCGAATCGCTGGCGCAGATGGCGACCCGGGTGTGGCGGGCCGCCGGCCGTTTCAAGCAGACCTTGGAAGAGTCCAGCTTTGATGCCTGGATCAAACTCTATAAACAAGATGACAACGCGCCCAACGCACTCATTAGCTATTACACCAAAGGCGCACTGGTGGCCTTGGCCCTGGATCTGTTGATCCGCCGCGACACCCGTAACGCCCGCAGCCTCGATGATGTGATGCGGGCTTTGTGGAAACGTTATGGCGAGACGGGTGTCGGCGTGCCGGAAGACGGCGTGGAGCGCCTCGCGGAAGAAATATCCGGACTGGATTTACGTGACTTTTTCGAACGGGCGCTGCGCAGCACCGAAGAATTGCCGCTGGCGGACTTGCTGGCCCAGTTCGGCGTGAAGATGGAGGTGCGCCCGGCAGAGTCCGTGGCCGATGTCGGCGGCCGCGTCGCCAAGGCCTCGGTCGATGAGTTGGCCCGCCGCGCGGTGTTGGGCGTGCGGCTGATCGAGAACGGCGGTGAGGCGAAACTGCAATACGTCTATGACGGCAGTGCCGCGCAACGGGCCGGTCTGTCGCCGGGCGATGTGTTGGTGGCGGTGGACGGCCTGCGGGTGACGCGCGCCAACTTGGAATCCTTGCTCACGGCTTATACGCCCGGCGAAATCGTGAACATACACGCCTTCCGCCGCGATGAACTCATGACTTTCAACGTCACCTTGCGTGCCGCGCCCGCCGATACCTGCGTATTCAGCTTGCTGGAAAACGCCGACGGCGCGGTGCGCGCGCAACGCGCGTCATGGCTGGGCGCGACGTAATTTACCGCGGGGTGCGCGGGCTTGCATCCCGGCGGCAAACTGCGTAGTTTAACGGGCCTTGGAATGAGTTTAAGCCTTTTTCAGTTAAAAATTAGGGGATATCGCATGTCAGTACTTGTTACCAAACCGGCGCCGGATTTCGTGGCGCAAGCCGTCATGGGCGACGGCAGCATCAAGGCCGATTTCAAATTGTCCGATCTGCGCGGCAAATACGTCGTGCTGTTTTTCTGGCCGTTGGATTTCACTTTCGTTTGCCCCACCGAGATCATCGCCCACGACAAACGCGCCGCGAAATTCCGCGAACGCGGCGTGGAGCTGGTCGGTGTGTCCATCGATTCGCAGTTCACCCATGCCGCCTGGCGCAATACGCCGGTGGACAAAGGAGGCATCGGCCCGGTGAGTTTCCCGATGGTGGCCGACGTCAAACACGAAATCACCCGCGCCTACGGCGTCGAACATCCCGATGGCGTGGCTCTGCGCGGTTCGTTCCTCATCGACCGCAATGGCATCGTGCAGCACCAAGTAGTGAACAATTTGCCGCTCGGCCGCGAAGTGGACGAGATGCTGCGCCTGGTCGACGCGCTGCAATTCGTCGAAGCACACGGCGAGGTTTGTCCGGCTGGCTGGCAAAAGGGTGACGCAGCGATGAAGCCCGACGCCAAAGGTGTTGCCGACTACTTGGCCAAACACGCCAAGGAACTGTAACCGCTGCGCGCTTGATCGCGTGATTTTGTAAATTTTATAATGTCGATTTCCGCGCCCATCCCCGGATGGGCGTTTTATTTTGAAAACGTATAATCTATCCTCTACAATCGATGACGATATCGATTTAAATTCCAAACCGTAGTTAATGCCCACGCTTCCTTTGGAAGTCCTGAAAGTTCTGCAAGTGCTCATTCTTAAGTTTTAAACGCCGGTCCAGTTTTTGGTTGCACAGACGCTGTGTATTGACTGCGATTAATCCAGTGTTCTCTTGGTAATTTCTAGTTCCAATGGCCAAGCTCAACGGCTACGCCTGCCCCCTTAATGAATGCGAATAGCGCATTTATCCTCCGCCATCAATCGAAAGGACGCCTCGATGAGTATCGCAAAACCCAAAAAGCCGAAAAACAAACACGCTCAGCAACCAAGCACTGTGAAGGTGGATCAGCTGGTGAAAGACACCACGGATGCCACCGGCGCCTATCTCACCACTAATCAAGGCTTACGTATCAACGATAATCAGAATTCGCTGAAAGCCGGCGAGCGCGGTCCGACCCTGCTGGAAGATTTCATCTTCCGCGAAAAAATCACGCACTTCGATCACGAGCGCATTCCCGAGCGTATCGTGCATGCGCGCGGCGCCGCGGCGCATGGTTATTTCCAGGTCTATCACTCGATGGCGCAATACACCAAGGCCAAATTTCTACAGGACCCCACGCAAAAGACGCCCGTGTTCGTGCGCTTTTCCACCGTCGCTGGATCGCGCGGTTCCACCGATCTTGCCCGTGACGTGCGCGGTTTCGCTGTCAAATTCTACACCGAAGAGGGCAACTATGATGTAGTCGGCAACAATATCCCGGTATTTTTCATCCAGGACGCAATGAAATTTCCCGATCTCGTACACGCTGTTAAACCAGAGCCTCACAATGAAATTCCGCAGGCGGCGTCGGCCCACGACACCTTCTGGGATTTTATTTCTTTGATGCCGGAAGCCATGCACATGATCATGTGGGTGATGTCGGATCGTGCGATCCCTCGTAGCTACCGTATGATGGAAGGCTTCGGCGTACACACCTTCCGCTTCATCAATGACAAAGGTCAGGCGCGCTTCGTTAAATTTCACTGGAAGCCGCTGCTCGGGACGCACTCGGTGTTATGGGATGAAGCGATCAAGATATCCGGCAACGATCCCGACTTTCACCGTCGCGATTTGTGGGAGGCAATCGAAAACGGCGATTATCCCGAATTCGAATTCGGCGTGCAGATCATTGAGGAAAAGGACGAGCACAAATTCGGCTTCGACCTGCTTGATCCCACCAAGCTCATCCCTGAGGAGATGGTGCCGGTGCAGCGCATCGGCAAGCTGATTCTCAATCGTAATCCCGACAATTTTTTCGCCGAGACCGAGCAGGTGGCCTTCCATCCCGGCCACATCGTGCCCGGCATCGATTTCACCAATGACCCACTGCTGCAGGGTCGGCTATTTTCCTATCTCGATACGCAGTTGAAACGGCTGGGCAGCCCAAATTTTCATGAGATACCAATCAACCGTCCGATCGCTCCCGTGCACAACAATCAACGCGATGCGCATATGCGGCAAACCATCAACAAAGGCCGCGTCGCTTACGAGCCGAATACCTTGGCCGGCGGCTGTCCGTTTCAGGCAACGAGGGGCGAGGGCGGTTTTGCGAGCCACGCCGAGCGCATCGACGCCACCAAGGTGCGCGCGCGTAGCGAAAGTTTCTTTGACCACTTCAGCCAGGCGACACTGTTTTTCAACAGCCAGTCCGCCGCGGAGCAGGACCACATCGTCAATGCACTGCGTTTTGAATTGGGCAAAGTGGAAACGCCGGCGATCCGCGAACGCATGGTTTATATGCTGGCGCAAGTCGATAAAAGTTTGGCAAACCGAGTAGCGGAGGGTTTGGGTATCAGCGTGCCTGCCGGTATCGAGAGAGATCTCAATCAAAGTATACCGGCAGACGGCGACCCCAAAAAATTTCAGCCCAAGCGGGTTGGCAAAAACCTCGGTGCGTCACCGGCGCTCAGCATGGCCAACACGACCATGAACAGCATCAAGACTCGCAAGGTGGCGGTGCTGGTGGCGGACGGTTTCGACGCCGCGCCGCTGGCCACCGTCAAACAGGCGTTAATGAACGCCGGCGCCCAAGTCAAATTGATTGCGCCGCGGCTCGGCCAGTTGCAAGGCAATAACGGCGAACAAGTGAAAATCGATTTCAGTTTTCTCACCTGCTCATCGGTGTTGTTCGATGCGGTGTATGTGCCGGGCGGCGAAGCCAGCATCGAAACGCTGCAGGGCGTACCCAAAGCGCTGCATTTTATAAATGAGGCGTTCAAACATTGCAAAGCGATTGCGGTCACCGGCGCGGCGGTGGATTTATTGCAGGCGACTTATCTCGCCGACAAAGTTAACCATGCGAGTGGCAAAGGCGTGATAGTGGATGAGGGTGTCGTCATCAGTCGCGATGCGGCGCCGGCCAAAGTCATCGCGGAATTCATCAAGGCCATTGCCCAGCATCGCCATTGGAGTCGTGAGCGGGACGACCACGTGCCGGCTTGACGTGATGCAATGAATTACGTAAGCCGCCGGTTAAATCGCTGACCGGCGGCTGAAAGATTCGGGGCGCCACGGATCATTCGCTGTCACGGTCGCCGGGCGTCCGCGGCGGATGATTTCTATGGCGTCTTCCACTGCTTGCTGCAATTGCGGAGTGGTCGCCATCTGCTGGCGATCTTTGCCGTAACAAAGCCGCTGCACGGCGTGTACCGTCGTGCGCAACATCGGGTCGCCGCCGTTGCGTTGTTCCCAATCCTGTAAACCTAAGTCGAGGCTAGGGTTGCCGAAGGCAGCCAGCAGGCGTGCTTGCAAAGGGTGCGGCGCGTGAGTGGGTTGGCTCACCGCGTGACGCTGCGTCGATTCGACCGGCCAGATTTGTCTGGCGGGCGCGCGGCTTTGCCACCACAACGCGGCGGTGGCCAGCCATAACAGCGCGAAAAAGGCCGTGCCGATTTGCCACCAACGTGCATCTTCCGCAGGACCGGCTGCGATGAGCGCATCCGCGCCATTCTGTCCAGGGCTGGTGGCGGTCATCACCGGCGTCACGGCCCGCGCCTCGCCGCTGATTTCGAGGCGCGGCCCCGCCAGTTCTGCGACGTCCATTACGCCGCGTTCGGTATCGAAGTACGGTACACGCACCGGCGGCAGCTCGAGATTGCCGGGACGTTGCGGCAGTGCGGAGAAACTGTAACGCACGGTGGTGGTCACGCCGTCGGCGCCGACTTCGCTCTCGCGCTGGGCCTGGTCCGCGTAAAGTTTGATGGAATCGGCCAGCGCCGGCAGCGGCAGGTTTTCGGGCAAGGCGAAACGGCTGAAGGCGCCGCTCACCGTCACCGTCCAGGTGCTGAATTGATCGACGGAGGGCGCCGGGATGGGTGGAGTCTGCGCGAGTTGCGGCACGCCGACGATCAAGTCCGCGTCCACCGTGACAGGCAGGGCTTGCACCTGCACATTTTCCGTTTGATGAGGCAAACGCAGTTTGCGGTCGGCGGCGGTGACGACCCACACGTCGGGCAAGACTATTTTCAACGCGCCGCTCTCTATTGGGAAGATCGCCCAGGCAGTGCGCACGACTTGATACGGTGTGCCGTTGACGGTCTCTTGACGCTGGCTTTGCGGCAGTTCGCGGTGTTCCAGCAGTTCGATACGGGTCGGCTCGGTGTCGATGTATTCGCCGACACTGGCGCTTTTGAGCGGGACGCGGTGATAGACGTCGAGCCAGGCCACCAGATGTTCGCGTTGCCATACCCGCCTTTTACTGACACCGCCGCGACTGAAGACGTCGGGCAAGGCATCGGGCGCCAGTCCGCTCACCTGCACTTTGAGCGGCGTGCTGCTCAAACCGTCGATGCGAAAGGCGGGCAGGGTGAACGTGCCGCCGCGGCGCGCAAACAATTCCACACTGAGTTCCGACGTCGAGCGGCCGCGGCCGAGATCGACGTTGTAGCGGTGGCTGGCCTGCGGCTTGCCCACCTCGAAGTCCTTGGCGAGCACGCTCAAGTCGATGTTGGGCGCCACGCCTTCGGCGCGCAAACGGGTTTCGCTGTTGAGCAGCGTCAGGGTCAGCGTCAGCGGTTCGCCCAAGGCGACCGCGTTGCGGTCGATGCGTGCGGTGAATTCGGCGGCCAAGGACGCCGCGCTGAACAAGAAACTCAATAAAGCGCACAACCATCGGCATCGGCGCTGCGTCATTACCACGGTTTTCCCCCCATCATCTTCACGTGTGAACCCAAATCATCTTCGCGGAAACGCCAGCGCAAAAACTCCGCGTTATTGTCGCGCAATGTTTCCAGTTCCGGGGGGCGACCGCCTAGTCCAGCGCCGGCCTCCCGCCACAAGGCCAAGGTTTTTTCGAGGCGCGCCGCGTCTGTTTGCTGAGTGAGCTGAGGTTCGCGCCGCGCTTGCGCGGCGCCGGTGCGTTCGCGCTGTTGTTGTGGATTGCCTTTCGCTGCCGAAGCGGCGGCGCTGACGCTGTCCGGCGCGTCGCCGCGGCCGGATGATGTGCTCTCCGCGCGCTCGCTGCCTTGACCACCGAGATTGGCGGCCGCATGCTCTGCGTCTTTGCGTTCGCGCTGGCCGCGCCGTACGTCGAGGAACTGATTGACCAGGCTGAGATTCAGCGCGGCCTGGGACAGATTGGGTTTCAAGTGCAGCGCCGCTTGATAACGCTCGCTGGCCTGTTGGAAACGTTCGAGCCGCGCCAGAGCATTGCCGACGTTATAGAGAGCATGAGCTTTTTCGTCGTCGTTGTCTGTTTGGCGCGCGGCTTTTTCAAAAGCGGCGAGGGCGGTGTTCCAATCCTGTAAACGATAGGCGGCGGTACCCGCGCCCAGCCAGCCGCGATAATTTTTCACTTGGTCATAAAGTTTCCGCGCTTGCGCATAGTCCTGTTTTTGCAGCGCCTCATAGGCTTCGCGCTCGGTCCAAAGTCCGGCTATATCACTCTTGCTGGACGGCGCCGCTTCGCCGGGCGGCGGCACGATGATGAGCAGCGGCAGGACCAGCATCGCCAGCGCTTCGCGGCGGCGCGCGCCCGCCCACAAGAATAAAACCAGACTGGCGGCGAGGGGTGCGATGTAAAGCGGTATCGCGTCCACCGCGGCGGCCGGCGAGGCCAATCGCCCGGCGTGGGTGGCGGCGCGCAGAGCGGTGATGAGTTCGCGCCATTCGTCGTCGTCCTCGCGCAGCTGGACGTAGTGGCCGCCGCCGTCCCGCGCCAATTGCTGAAGGCGCGTGTGGTCGAGGCGGGACATCACCACTTGATCGTCGTAACGCATGAAATGCCCGGCCAAGTCGGGCACCGGTCCGCCGCTGGGCGTGCCGACGCCGACGGTGAACAGCGGAATACCCTGGCCGCGCAGGGCCGCCGCAGCGGAGGCGGCTTCGGCATCGTGAAATTCACCGTCGCTGATCAGTAACGCGGCGCGGCTGTCGCGCGGGCTGGCCGCCAGCAATTGGCCGGCCACTTCGGTGGCGCGAGCGAGGTTGGAGCCGGGTTTGGCGGTGAGGCCGGGATCAAGCAAGTCAACGAATTGCAAAAAGGCGTCGCGGTCGGCGGTGAGCGGCAGCGCCGGATATGCGTTGGCGGAAAACACCACCAAGCCCAGCCGGTCGCCGCCGAGCTGGGCGATTAAATCGCGCAATTCGTGTTTGACCCGCGCCAGCCGGTTAGGAGTGAGGTCGGCCACCGCCATCGATGGCGAAATGTCGATGATCACCGCGAGGTCGATGCCGCGGGTTTCGGCGGGGGCGGCGGCGCGGCTCCAATACGGACCGGCCACTGCCACGGCGGCCAACATCCAGGCGGCGAGAAATACCTTGTTGGACGCGGCGGGACCGGCCGGTCCCACCAGCAAGCCGCGCAATAAATGGGCGTCGGCATAGGCGGCGAGGCGGGCCGGCGGGCGTGCGCGGCGGCGCCAGCGTTCCAGCAAGAGTGATACAGCCGGACTTTGCAGCAGCCAGGGCAACAAGGCCAGCGCCAACCAGGCCGGTTCGCGCCAGTGCAGTCCGTTCAGCCAGTCCATCATGACGGCAGCACCTCGCCGGCGCGGCGGCGCTGGGCGGCGAGCAGGAGCAGCAGGCCGGCCAGCAGCGGCAGCCAATAGGCCTCGTGGGGCGTGCCGAGCTGGGCGAGTTCGACCTTGACGGTTTCGAGGGCGTCGATGTCTTTGACGATTTGTTGCAGCGCGCCGCCGTCGCGCGCCCGGTAAAAACGCCCGCCGCTCTCTTGCGCCAGTTGTTTCAGCAGGGTCTCGTCAATGGGCAGTTCGGCGAGGCCGAGACTATTGTTGGGACCGCTGGGAAACGGCACGCGGCCGTCCTTGCCCACCGCCACGGTGTAGATGCGTACTTGATATTGGCGGGCCAGGGCCAGGGCGCGCGCGGGCGCTATGCCGCCGGCGGTATTGGCGCCGTCGCTGAACAGCAGCAGGATGCGCGCGGCGGGCGGGCGGGCGCGCAGCCGTTTCACCGCCAGCGCCACCGCGTCGCCGAGGGCGGTTTTTTCACCGACGATGCCGTGGTCGATTTCATGCAACAGATTGCGCACCAAATCCAAGTCGTGGGTGACCGGGCTGAGGGTGAGGGCCTCGCCGGCGAACACGATCAAGCCGGCGCGGTCGCCTTTGCGCTGCGCGAGCAATTCATCGACGGTGTGTTTGACGACGGTGAGACGGTCGGCGGGGCGATTGTCGATGACGAAATCCTGAGCGCGCATCGAACCGGAGATGTCGATGGCGAGCATGAAATCCCGCGCCGGGTATTCGCCCGGCAACAGGTCGATCCACTGCGGCCGGGCGAGAGCGAGTACCAATAGACTGCAGGCCGTCAGCCACCACCACGGCCAGCGGCGCGGGCGCGGCGGCGCGGCGGCCGCGAGCTGCGCGAGCAAGGCCGCGTGCGGATGAAACAAGGCGACGCGCGGCACGGGCCGTCCCGGCCTGCGGTGCAGCGCCCACCACAGCAGCCAGGGCAGTGGCAAGGCCAACAGCCAGCCGGCGGCGGCGAATTCAAACATGCGACGTCTCCGTCGTCAGCCAGCGGCGGGCGTGTTCGAAGAGTTCAGGCGGCAAAGGCTGTTCGCGCCGCGGCCGGTAACGTTGGCGGTTCAGTTGTTGAAGTGTGTCGCGCCACAACGGCGCGTCGTTCACCACGGCGGGCGGATGGTCATCCGATAACTGCGCGAGACCCAGTCCGCGCCGCAATACGGTGGCGAGGCGGTAGGCGGCGTCGCGATCGTCGATTTGTTTGGCCTCCCATGTTTGGCGCAATACGTTCAACGCGGCCAGCGCGTCACCGCGAAGGTCGTCGGCGGGCGTGGCGCGTCGATGCCGGCGGCGATCGATCCACCCCGCGACCAAGGCGGCTATTGCAATGAAGGCGAGCGCGGCGAGCAGCCATAACCACCACGGCGTCGCGGCGGGAGGCGCGGGTGGAATGATGTCGGCGAGACGTTGAAGAGTATCGTCGCTGTTCATACGGCCTCGCGCATCTGGCTGAACGCGTCGCGGTGAGTATGGACGGTTTGCAGGCGGATGCCGGTACTGTGACAGAGACGGCGTAGTGCCGCAGCGCGTTCCGCCATGGCGGCGGCGTAACGTTCGCGGAGGGCTTTGTCACCGGTGTCGATGAGGTGGATTTGGCCGTCGCCCGCTGTCAAACGCAGCCGCCCGGCATCGGGCAATTGCTCTTCTGCCGGATCGATGATTTGAAAGACGATGACCTCGCACAACGCCGCCAGACGCCAGAGTTGCGCGCGCTGGCCTTCGTCCACGCCGAGCAGATCGCTGATGATGCAGACGGTAGTGCCGCGCGTGACGTTGCGCCGCAAGTCATCCCACACCTCGGGCCAGTCGGCGGCGTGGCGATTGTCGGCGCCCGCCGCGGCGCAGGCGGCGCGCAGCATCGGCAGGACGCCGTCCAAACGGCGGGCGGCGGCGAAAGCATGTTCGCGGCGGCCGTCCAACACCAGACCGGCGACCGGCTCCTGTTGAGCGAGCGCGGAGAAGGCGAGGATGGCCGCGACCCGCGCCGCGGTGGCGGCCTTGGTTTCGACGCGGGTGCCGAAGTGCATGGCCGGGCCGCGGTCGATGAGCAGATACAGCAGGCGCTGACGTTCCTCGCGGAACACCTTGGTCATGGGGCGGCCGCTGCGGGCAGTTGCGCGCCAGTCCATGTGCCGCACGTCATCGCCGGCCTGATAGGCGCGCAAATCGTCCAGCTCCATGCCGCGCCCGCGAAAGATCGACCGCGCCGCGCCCGACCAAGGACTCGCCACCGCACGCCGCGGCGCGTAACGGCGCAGCAGAGTCTGCCGTTGCAGCTGTTCGAGTTCGGCGAGGGTGAGGAGGGGGGTGTTCATGGTTGATAGCAGGATGATAGGGCCTTCAAGGATTCGCAGGGTCAGTCATTGTAGCCTGATGGGTTGAGCGGAGTGAAACCCGGGGCGTACTGTATCCGAGAGTCGTCAACCCCGGGTTTCGCAAAAAAGCTTAACCCAAACTATTTCGCTGAAGCTCTTTTGACGCATGTGCTTGTTCCGTCCGGTTGCCTGTGACTATTATCCCATAATAGGAAAATTGTTCAGAGGTTCCTTAATTATGTCCACTCAACGCTATTCCGTGACCCCGCATCCGATCGAAACCCTGCTCACCTGGGTGAAGTCAGGCGAGATCGCCATCCCTGAAATTCAACGTCCCTTCGTTTGGGAGCCCACCAAAGTTCGCAACCTGCTCGACTCGCTCTATCAGGGCTACCCCGTCGGTTACCTCATTGCGTGGCGTAACCCCACCGTGAAGCTCAAGGACGGCACGCCATCTGCCGGCAAGCGTGTTCTGATTGATGGACAGCAGCGTGTCACGGCACTGATGGCCGGGTTGCTCGGGCGCGAAGTGCTGACCAAGGAATACGAGACCATCCGCATCCGTATCGCCTTCCACCCGCAGATCGAGAAGTTCGAGGTGGCCAACCCCGCCATCCGTAAAGACGTGGCATGGATCGAGGACGTGGCGGCGGTTTTCGCACCTGAAGCAGACTTGATTGAATTGACCGAAGACTATGTCGCCAAGAACCCCGCCGCCGACCGCAAGCAAGTCGGCAAAGTGCTGCAACGGCTCGGCAAGATCATCAACAACCATGTCGGCCTGATCGAACTCGCCGAAGACCTCGATATCGAAACCGTCACCGAAATTTTCATCCGCGTGAATTCCGCCGGTGCCGAGCTCTCACAGGCCGACTTCGCCATATCGAAGATCGCCGCCAACGAGACCTACAGCGGCAACATGCTGCGCAAGGCCATCGACTACTTCTGCCATCTTGCCGTGGCGCCCGATTTCTTCGGACGCATCGAGAAGGGCGACAAGGCCTTTGCCGCCTCCGAGTTCTTTCCGCAGATGCGCTGGCTCAAAGATGTGAATGACGACATCTACGACCCCACCTACACCGACATGCTGCGGGTGGCGTTCACCGCCGAGTTCGGACGCGGCAAACTGGCAGACCTCGTGGCGCTGCTCTCGGGGCGCAACTTCGAGACCCGGCAGTATGAGGACGCCATCGCCGAGTCCTCGTTCGCGAAACTCAAGCAGGGCATCCTGCTTCATCAACCAAACGCATTTCAACCGCTTCACCATGATCTTGCGTTCAGCGGGCTTCTTCACCAGCGACCTGATCGGCGGGCAGAACGCTGTCAATTTCGCCTACATCCTTTACCTGCGCGGGCGCGCGGAAAACATCTCCGCCGCCGATCTCGAACGACTCGTGCGCCGCTGGTATGCCATGTCGATCCTGCGCGGGCGTTACACCGGCAGTCCTGAGACCGCATTCGACTTCGACATCCGTCAGGTCGAGGCGCGCGGGCTGGTCAACTACGCCGATTCAGTGATTGAAAATGAACTGCCCGCGAGCTTCTGGACTGGTATGCTGCCCCAGCTCATGGACACCTCGTCCGGCCAGAGCCCTTATTTCCTCGCCTACAAAGCGGCGCAGGTGAAACTGGGCGACAAGGGATTCCTGTCGCGCGACATCACCGTGCAGGACCTCTTGATGAACCGCAGCGACGTACACCATGTGTACCCGCGCAATCGTCTCAAAAAGCAGGGCCTCGCGCGCGGCCGCTACAATCAGATCGCCAACTTCGTGCTGGCCCAGAGCGAGATCAATATCGGCATTGGCGACAAGGCGCCCGAAACCTATTTCAAGGAGTTGGCTGAACAGTGTGCGGGCGGCCCGAAGAAACACGGCGGCATTACCGAGCGGGATGAGCTATGCGCCAACCTGCGCATGAGCTGCCTGCCGGAGTCGCTCATCGACGGCGAAGTTCCCGCCTACGACGACTTCCTTGAGCAGCGGCGCAAGCTTATGGCGCAGAAAATCAAAACCTGGTTTGAGGCGCTCTGATGATTTACCGACGCACCGTCCGCAACAGGTCTACCGCCGGATTGCCGAACACACCTGGAATCCCGCCGACCTGCTGCAACGAGGTCAGCCTTGTGGGTACATTCCATGCACCATTCGCCCGGCGAGCGCAGGATGCACCAAAAGTTATTCGCCGAACCCCTCGCCATCGTCGATATTCAACGGCGCCGTTCGCCAATCCTCCGGATTACACCCCAAGGCGCACATACCGATGAAACGTCGAATATCGCCATTCTGAAGCTCGCTTCACGTAGCCATGCTTGACCGGGTTCCAGTGGAGGTAATCAATATGCCCGCGAAAATCCACCTCGTCACGGATGCTCCCAATAACGACGTTGCCACAACGTCGATTCATGGCGGCCGGATTTCGAAGCATTCATCCAATCGTCACGGTGTAGTCGTAACCCATAGCGGCGGGTGACATGCCGTTTTATCACAGCCCAACGTAGCGCAAAAGTCACATCTTCCGGCGGCAACGTCCAGCTACTATGCAAGTGATTTGGCAACAACGGTGTACCCCTCGCGCCGTGTCTGTATCTACACGCAATGCTGAGCATCTTTATCAAGATGGGTCGATGACGGCCCAGTCGCAGTATGTCCGCATCCTCAAGCTGACTGGCGCGCTTCGTTCTTTTTTACACTCTTGACTAAAATTCTAGTGAGAATATTTTAAGATACTGATAGATATAATATATTTTTATTGGCCCAAATATTGCTGATTTGAATTGACGCAGCACTTCAGCCTCAGGTTGACAGTTTTTAATTAAAGGCAGGAATCAATATCATGAAAAAGAGTGTAGTAGTAGGTGGTTGGGCAACGGCCCTGGTATTAAGCCTTGGGCTGTCGGCGGTTCCCGCGCAAGCCGTACCTTTATCAGCATTTTCAGAAAATTTCGAAGGCACCTTAGCTGCATGGACCGACATCACCCCGGCGACTCCTCAGGCGCAGATCGTTAACGATCCCCTACGGGCGGGCAACCACGTACTGAGCTTCGCAACTCTGGGATCAGGTGGCAGTATTTATTCTACCGAAGCCATTACCACGGCCGGAGATTTTACAGTTTCCTTCGAATACCTGGGACTTGCCGTAAACGGCTCTAACCCGGGTGATATCGGAGGGTTTTTCGGTGTGAGCCAGGGCTTTCCAGGCAGTCACTATTGGGTGGCGGGGAGCATCGATGGTTACGGGCCTATCAATCTCATCGATGATAATACTTGGCACACTTACAACCTGACCTTTAGCTCTCCGGTGGGGCAGACCGTACACCTCATGTACGAGGATTTCGTCGGTTCCGGTGGTGTGGCAGGTGATGCCTATTTCGACAATATCCGCTTCAATGATGCGAACGTTGCTCCAGCCCCGTTTCAGAACACCGTTCCCGAGCCAGAAACTTACCTGTTGATGCTCAGCGGTCTTGGTCTGATGGGTTACATCGCGCGCCGCCGAAAACAAAAGCAGTAACCACGGCTTAATTCGATACAGCCGCGTTGACACAGACCCCGCTACGGCGGGGTTTTTGTTTGAGACGCCTTTGTGTGGCTAGGAAAAGGGCGCGGTCCATATCGAAAGTGAGTGCGCCGGCAGACCGGCCAGGAGTAAAGCGTGTAAGGACTGCACGGATAGCCCTCTGTTGCTGGCAGTGATCCGGGCTGCAAGACGTGTTTGCTGGAGTCCAGCCGTTTCGGCGGACGTCGCAAGCGAGTATCGCTACTGAGCCATTTAAGACCATGGCAACCGGTTTGGTCCAGTTGTGCTCGGATTATCGTCCGCTCTGCAATCCTCAACTGCTTGTAGATTCTCTCCACGCAATATTTTCTCTTCAACTATGTCGCACTTGATATTTGAAACCGCCTATCCGCTCAAAGCGCCTCCGACGCATAGTCCGCCAAGCGTGAACGTTCGCCGCTGCGCAGAGTGATGTGGCCGCTGTGTTCCCAGGCCTTGAATCGGTCCACCACATAGGTGAGGCCGGAGGTGGTTTCGGTGAGGTAGGGCGTGTCGATCTGGCCGACGTTGCCGAGTACCACCATCTTGGTGCCGGGACCGGCGCGAGTGATGAGGGCCTTCATTTGTTTGGAGGTGAGGTTCTGCGCCTCGTCGATGATGACGTATTTGTTGAGGAAGGTGCGGCCGCGCATGAAGTTCATCGAGTGAATCTTGATGCGGTTGCGCAATAAATCGTTGGTCGCGGCGCGGCCCCAGCTGCCGCCGTCGTTGCTGGCCAGCACTTCCAGGTTGTCCATCAGTGCGCCCATCCACGGCACCATTTTTTCTTCCTCGGTACCGGGCAGAAAACCGATGTCCTCGCCCATGGGCACGGTGGCGCGGGTCATGATGATTTCTTGATAGCGCCGTTCGTCCAGTACTTGCGCCAAGCCCGCGGCGAGGGTGAGCAGGGTTTTGCCGGTACCGGCATTGCCCAGTAGTGATACGAAATCGATGGCCGGGTCCATCAGCATATTGAGTGCGAAGTTCTGTTCGCGGTTGCGCGCGTTGATGCCCCACACGTTGTGATGGCTGCTGCGGTAGTTGGTGCACACTTCGAGGGTGGCTTCTTGTTTGTCGATGTGACGGACGATGGCCTCCAGGCTGTTGTCCCTGCCGTCATGTACAAACGTGTTGGTGTACCACTGCTCCACATCCGGCCCCTTGATCTTGTAAAAGGTCTTGCCGTCTTTTTGCCACGACGCGAGGTCTTTGCCGTTGCGGTCCCAGAATTCCTCGGCCAGGGTGACTTGGCCGGTGGCGAGCAGGCTAAGGTCGTCCAGCACTTGGTCGTCACGGTAATCTTCCGCCGGAATGCCGAGTGCCGCGGCTTTGACCCGCAAGTTGATGTCCTTCGACACCAGCACCACCATGCGATCCGGGTTGGTGGCTTGCAAGGCCAGCACGGTGGCGAGAATGGTGTTGTCGGGCAGATTGCTGGGCAGGTCGCGCGGCAAGTCGTAATTGAGGGTGCGGGTTTGAAAAAACAGGCGTCCACCGGCGCTTTCGTCATCTTTGAGCGCGGGCAGCGGCAGGCCTTTTTCAATCTCTTGCCGCGAGGCGCCTTGCACCAGTTCTTCCATGAAGCGACTGGCCTGGCGGGCGTTGCGCGCCACTTCCGAGTGGCCGCGTTTGTTGTTGTCGAGTTCTTCGAGCACGATCATCGGAATGAACACGTCGTGTTCTTGAAAGCGGAAGAGGCACGCGGGATCGTGCATCAACACGTTGGTGTCCAGAATCATCAAGTGACGGCCGCGCTGCCTTTTTTTGGGCGACATAAGGACTACCTATGTTGAGGGGAAAAGAGTGATGCAATGACGCGCCCCCGGGGGGCGAAGTAAATACGGAGGTGTTGCGATGCGGTGCGCAGTGTAGGTTACAGCGCTTTGATGGCCGCCAGGACTTCGTCGGCGTGGCCTTCGACTTTGACCTTGCGCCATTCCCGGCGCAGGACGCCGGCGGCGTCGATGAGAAATGTACTGCGTTCAACGCCGATCACCTCTTTGCCGTACATGTTCTTCGGCTTCATGACATCGAAGAGTTTGCAGACCTTTTCTTCTTCATCGGCCAACAATTCAAAAGGAAAAGACTGGTTCGCCTTAAAGGTTTCGTGCGAGTCGACGCTGTCGCGCGAAATGCCGAGGATGATGGCATTGATCTTTTTGAATTGAGGGTGCATGTCGCGGAAGTTCTGGCCTTCCAAGGTGCAGCCGGGAGTGTTGTCCTTGGGGTAGAAATACAGGACCACGTTTTGCCCTTTGAGGTCCGATAGGCGAACGGTTTGATCGCCGGTGGCGGGAAGTTCGAAATCCAGTACGGGTTTGCCGACGATGACTGTAGTCATGGGTGTTCCTTTGCGTAATGCCGTGAAGTGGTAGGCCGCCGATTCCGAACCCCATAATTCGGTGTGCATTCGGTGCGCGCTTGCCGAGGACTTGGACAGCCCCGCGCATGTTGCGATCCGCGACCCTGGATGTTTTGTTATCATACGGCACTTCCGGCATGGTAGGAACACGGGTTGAGTGCGGCTTGTCACCGCCTACCTTGGTCAGTACCATGCCCATTCCTGATCCTGGATATTCATGGAGATCCTTTCCGATGTTTCACGGTAGCATGGTGGCTCTGGTCACCCCCATGCAGGTGGACGAGAGCCTCGACGCCGACGGCTTGGCGCAGCTCGTCGAGTTTCACATCGAGCAGGGTACCGACGCGATCGTCGCCGTGGGCACCACCGGCGAGTCCGCCACGCTCGATATGGAAGAACACTGTAAGGTCATCCGTCAGGTGGTCGAATTCGCGCGCGGCCGCGTAGCCGTGATCGCCGGCACCGGTTCCAATTCCACCCGCGAGGCCATCGACCTCACCCGCAGCGCCATGGTCAGTGGTGCCGACGCCTGTCTGCTGGTGACGCCTTATTACAACAAACCCACTCAAGAGGGGTTGTACCGTCATCACAAGGCGGTGGCGGAGGCCGTGCCGATTCCACAGATTCTTTACAATGTGCCGGGTCGCACCGCGGTCGACATGTTGCCCGAGACCGTCGAGCGTCTCGCCGCGGTGCCCAACATCGTCGGCCTCAAGGAGGCCACCGGCAATCTCGAGCGCGTCCGCGACCTGGTGCGCCGTTGCGGCGATCGCCTCGACCTCTACAGCGGCGATGACGCCACCGCCATGGAATTCATTTTGCTGGGCGGAAAAGGGGTGATCTCGGTCACCGCCAACGTCGCGCCGCGCGGTATGAGTGAGATGTGTGCCGCCGCGCTGGCCGGCCGGCGCGACCTGGCAGCCGCCATCGATGCGCGCCTCGCCGGTCTGCACGAGGCCTTGTTCGTGGAGGCCAACCCTATCCCCGCCAAATGGGCCTTGCATGAAATGGGGCTTATTCCCCCCGGTATCCGTTTGCCCTTGACCCCGCTGTCCGAGCGTTATCACGACGCCGTGCGCCAGGCCATGAAGCAAGCCGGTGTTCTTTAAATCCCTTTCCGTAAAGGTGCCCATGTCTTTCACACGATGTTTTTCCTCCACCGGAATGGTGGTGCTGTGCGCGGTCCTCACCGCCTGCGCCACCAAAAGCGACGGGTATAAAACCAGCAATTCCCTGCCGCCGCTGGAGGTGCCGCCCGACCTCATCAATCCGCCCAAGGACAGTACGACCGCCATCCCGGTTTTGCCGGCGGGGGTGTCCGCCGCCGCGACGGCCGCCGTACCGACCTCGATCTCCGCCGTGCGGGTGGAGCGGGAGGGCGGTTTACGCTGGCTGGTGACGCCGGGCGCGGCGGACGCGGTACGGGCGCGGGTCCGCGATTTTCTGCTGCAAGAACGTTTCGACCTCGCCAACGAAGACGCCGCGCGCGGTGTACTGGAAACCGACTGGCGGATCGCCGATGGCCAGGGCGGCGAACTGAACCAGTCCTTGGCGGCGGGGCTGCGGGATAAATTCCGGGTGCGGGTGGAGGCGGGGCGCGCGGCGGGTACCAGCGAAGTGTCTGTGAGCCATAGCGGTTTGCAGCGGGTGACGGCGGCCGGCGCCGACGCTTGGCAGCCGCGCGCCGCCGATCCCTTGCTGGAGGCGGATCTCCTGGATCGTATGCAAGACTTTCTGGCCGGTGAAACCGCGAGCGTCGAACCGGCGCCGGACCTGCCCGGCGTGCGCAGCGCTATCGAGACCGGCTCGGACGGCGTGACCACCCTGCGTCTCGCCGAAGACTTCGAGCGGGCCTGGCGGCGCATCGGCTTCGCGCTGGGGCGCGGCGGCTTCGTCATCGAGGACCGTAACCGCGCCGAAGGTGTGTACCTCATCCGGCTCGGCAAGGCATTTAAAGCAGACGCCAATGCAGGGTTTTTCAGCCGCTTGTTCGGCAGTAACGCCGGTGATCCGGAGGCGCAATACCGCGTGCAGTTACAAGGCCGTGGCGACGCCACCGTGGCGGTGGTGCAACATCCGGGCGGCGCGGCGGTGCGCACCGGCATCGGCGAGCGGATTTTGGAGCGATTGAAAGAGAAGATGGAATAACGCGTGCGCTTCACGGTGCTCGGCAGCGGCAGCCGCGGCAACGCCACCCTGGTGGAGGTGGGCGCCACCAGCGTCTTGCTCGATTGCGGATTTTCGCTGGTGCAGTTGGAACAGCGCTTGGCGCGGGCGGGCAAACGGGCGCGGGACTTGACTGCGGTGCTGGTCACCCACGAGCACGGCGACCACGCCAGCGGCGTGACGGCTTTGGCGCGGACCCACGGGGTGGCGGTGTGGGCGACGCCGGGCACGGCGCGAGCGGCGAAGTTGCTGGATCTGCCCGAGTGCCGCGAGTTCGACTGCCACGCCCCCTTCGCCATCGGCGATGTGGAAGTGCGTCCGTTTCCGGTGCCGCACGATGCGCGCGAGCCCTGCCAATTCGTATTCGGCGACGGGGCGCGGCGGCTGGGTATACTCACCGATGTGGGCGCCGCCACGCCGCACATCGTGGCGAGTTTGAGCGGCTGCGACGCTTTGGTGCTGGAATGCAATCACGAGGCGGCGATGTTGGCGGCGGGGCATTATCCTCCCAGTCTCAAGCAGCGGGTGGGCGGGCGCCACGGCCATTTGAGTAATGCGCAGGCGGCGGGTTTGCTGGCGGAATTGGATAGTGGCCGCTTTCAGCATGTGGTGGCAGCGCATTTGAGCGAGAAGAATAATTACCCCCGCCTGGCGCGGCGCGCCTTGGCGGAGGTCATGCACTGCGACGACGAGTGGATCGCCGTCGCCGATCAGGAGCAGGGTTTGGAATGGCGCGACCTGCGTTAAGGCCGCGCGTTACGGGATAGGTGAGTTATGCAAATCGGCAAAGAATTGTACACGGGCAAGGCCAAATCGGTGTTCGCCACCGACGATCCCGAACGTTATGTCATGCGTTATCGCGACGACACCTCGGCCTTCGACGGCGGTAAAAAGGCCAGCCTAGCCCGCAAGGGCGCGGTGAACAACAAGTTCAACGCTTTCATCATGGGCAAGCTGGCCGAGGCCGGCATACTCAGCCACTTCGAGCGGCTGCTGTCCGATACCGAGTCACTGGTCAAACGCCTCGACATGATTCCGGTGGAGTGCGTGGTGCGTAATATCGCCGCGGGCAGTCTGTGCCGCCGTCTCGGCGTGACGGAAGGCACGGAACTCAACCCACCCACCTTCGAATTCTTTTTGAAGAACGATGCCCTGCACGATCCTATGATCAACGATTCCCACATCCTGGCCTTCAATTGGGCCAGCGCGGCGGAGATCGCCCGCATGCGAGAGCTTACCTTCGCGGTCAACACCGTGCTGAAAAAACTCTTTCTCGACGCGGGCATCCTGCTGGTGGATTACAAGCTCGAATTCGGCCGCTACCACGGTGAGGTGCTGCTGGGTGATGAATTCAGCCCTGACGGCTGCCGCCTGTGGGATGCCAAAACCGGCGAAAAACTCGACAAAGACCGCTTCCGCCAAGACCTCGGCAATGTCATCGAGGCCTACGAGGAAGTGGCGCGCCGCTTGGGCGTGGATCTGTCTTAAAGAAACTAGAATTCTCCCGCGTGGACGCGCCGGGGGATGATAAAATCGGCGCTTTTCGCGCCTAAGCCTGGGGAGAATTATATGCTCTATCTGCGCGGCCGCACCGCCTGGTCTTCTTTTCGTTTGGAAAAGCTCATCGCCGCCGCGCGGGCCGAGGTGCCCACCGTCTCGGGTATCCACGTCGAACAGGTCTATTTCATCGACGGCGAACAGCGCCTCGATGAGGCGGAGCAGACGCGGCTGACCGCGCTGTTGATCGCCGATGATGTTCCTGTTCCCCTACCGCCCGGCGCCGGTCTGCTGCTGGTGGTGCCGCGCTTCGGCACCATCTCCCCCTGGGCCAGCAAGGCCACCGACATCGTTCACAATTGCGGCCTGTCCACCGTGCGGCGCGTGGAGCGCGGCACGGCCTACTACTTCAGTTTCGCCAATGGCGAGGGCTTGGAGACGCATGCCGCCGGCCTCGCGGCCCTGTTGCACGACCGCATGACCGAAACCGTGCTCACCAGTCTGGACGAGGCGGAAGGCCTGTTCGCCAGCGCCAAGCCCGCCCCGCTGAAAACCTATGACCTGCTCGGCGGCGGCCGTCCGGCTCTGGAAGAGGCCAACCGCGCCTTGGGCCTCGCTCTCAGCGGCGAAGAGATGGATTATCTGCTGGAGAGTTTCGCCCAGCTCGAGCGCAATCCCAGTGACGTCGAGCTGATGATGTTCGCTCAGGCCAATTCCGAACATTGCCGCCACAAGATCTTCAACGCCGGCTGGCGCATCGACGGCGTCGATCAGGACAAGAGCCTATTCGACATGATCCGCCACACCTCGACCCATTGGCCCGACGGCTTGTTGTCCGCCTACCGCGACAACGCCGCGGTGATCGCCGGGCCGCGCGCCGAGCGTTTTTTCCCCCGCCCCGAGAACCACGGCGAATACGCCCGCTGGCGCGAGGACGGCCACATCGCCATCAAGGTGGAGACCCACAACCATCCCACTGCCATTTCGCCTTTTCCCGGCGCCGCGACCGGTTCCGGCGGCGAGATTCGTGACGAGGGCGCCACCGGCCGGGGCGCCAAACCCAAGGCCGGTTTGTGCGGCTTCTCGGTGTCCAATCTGCGCATTCCCGGTTTCGCCCAGCCCTGGGAGACCGACCACGGCAAGCCGGACCGCATCGCCTCGGCCCTGACCATTATGTTGGAAGGACCGATCGGCGCCGCCGCCTTCAACAACGAATTCGGCCGACCCAATTTGTGCGGTTATTTCCGCACTTTCGAGGAACGGGTGCCCGGTGTTCACGGCAGTGAACTGCGTGGTTATCACAAACCCATCATGATCGCCGGCGGCATGGGCACGATACGTCCGCAGCATGTCGACAAAGGCCAATTGCCGCCCGGCGCCCAGCTCATCGTGCTGGGGGGGCCGGCCATGCTGATCGGCCTCGGCGGCGGCGCCGCCTCGTCGGTCAGCAGCGGCGCCAGTCACGCCGACCTCGACTACGCCTCGGTGCAGCGCGGCAACCCCGAGATGGAGCGGCGGGCGCAGGAAGTGATCGACCGCTGCTGGCAGCTCAACGACAAAAACCCCATCATTTCCATTCACGACGTCGGTGCGGGCGGCCTGTCCAACGCCCTGCCCGAACTGGTCAACGACAGCGGCCGGGGTGCGCGCATCGAACTGCGCGCCGTGCCCAACGACGAGCCCGGCATGTCGCCTATGCAGCTGTGGTCCAACGAGGCCCAGGAGCGCTACGTGCTGGCGGTGAAGCCGGAAGACCTGGAGCTGTTCGAGGCGCTCTGCGAGCGCGAGCGCTGCCCCTACGCGGTGGTGGGCGAAGTGACCGAGGCACAACAGTTGGTGGTGGGCGACGGGCTGTTCGACAACACGCCGGTGGACATGCCGATGTCCGTTTTGCTGGGCAAGCCGCCCAAGCTGTTCCGCGACGTGCGCCGCCACACCCATCCCAAACCGGAGTTCGCGACGGCGGGGTTGGACTTGCACGAGGCGGCGCTGCGGGTGTTGCGTCTGCCGGCGGTGGCGGACAAGAGCTTCCTGATCACCATCGGCGACCGCAGTGTCAGCGGCCTGGTGACCCGCGACCAGATGGTCGGGCCCTGGCAGGTCCCGGTGGCCGATTGCGCGGTTACTGCGAGTTGTTTCCACGAATACGGTGGTGAGGCGATGGCCATGGGCGAACGCACGCCGGTGGCGTTGCTGCACCACGCCGCCTCGGCGCGCATGGCGGTGGGCGAGGCGGTGACCAATATCGCCGCGGCCGGCATCGAATTTATCGGCGACGTCAAACTCTCCGCCAACTGGATGGCCGCCGCCGGCCACCCCGGCGAAGACGCCGGCCTGTTCGACGCAGTGAAGGCGATCGGCATGGAACTCTGTCCCGCACTCGATCTCGCCATCCCGGTGGGCAAGGACTCGCTCTCCATGAAGACCGTGTGGGAGCAGGACGGCGAGCGGCGCGAAATGGCCGCGCCCTTGTCGTTGATCGTCAGCGCCTTTGCCCCGGTGGAGGACGTGCGGCGGACCCTCACCCCGCAATTGCGCACCGATTGCGGCGACACCGATCTCATCCTCATCGACCTCGGCAAGGGCCGCAACCGGCTCGGCGGTTCGGCGCTGACCCAGGTTTATAAACAGTTGGGCCACCACCCCGCCGACTTGGACGATCCCCATGTCCTGCGGGAATTCTTCGACGCCATCCAGGCCCTCAATCTGGAAGGTTTGATACTTGCCTATCACGACCGCTCCGACGGCGGCCTGTTCGCCACTCTCTGCGAAATGGGCTTCGCGGGACGGGTGGGTCTAAGCGTAGCCCTCGACGAAATGGGCGAGGACAACGCGGCGGCCCTGTTCAACGAAGAGCTGGGCGCCGTGCTGCAAGTGCGTCACTGCGACACCGAGGAAGTGCTGGCGGCACTGCACGAAGCGGGCTTGAGCAAACACAGCCACGTCATCGGCACCCTCAACGACGAAGACCGCCTAGTCTTCACCCGCGGTCACAAGGAAGTGCTGGCCGACGCGCGGGTGAATTTCCAGCGCGCGTGGTCCGAGACCAGCTATCGCATGCAGGCGCTCCGCGACAACCCGCACTACGCACAGCAGGAGTACGACCGGATTTTGCACAGCGCCGACCCCGGCCTCAACGTGGCGCTGCCCTTCGATATCGAAGACGACATCGCCGCGCCTTATATCGCCAGCGGCGTGCGGCCGCGCATCGCCATCCTGCGCGAGCAAGGCGTCAACGGCCAGGTGGAAATGGCGGCGGCCTTCGACCGCGCCGGCTTCGCCGCGGTGGACGTGCATATGAGCGACATCCTGGCGGGACGCATCGACCTCGCCGATTTCCAGGGCCTGGCAGCCTGCGGCGGTTTCTCCTACGGCGACGTGCTGGGCGCCGGCGGCGGCTGGGCCAAATCCATCCTGTTCAACAGTCGTGCCCGCGATCAATTCGCCGCTTTTTTCCAGCGCGGAGACAGCTTCGCCCTCGGCGTGTGCAACGGCTGCCAGATGTTCTCGCATTTGAAGGAACTGATCCCCGGCGCCGGGCATTGGCCGCGTTTCCTGCGCAACCGTTCCGAACAATTCGAGGCGCGATCTTCGCTGGTGGAAGTGGTGGAATCGCCTTCGTTATTTTTGCAGGGCATGGCCGGTGCGCGCCTGCCCATCGCCGTGGCGCACGGCGAAGGGCGCGCCGAATTCGATGCAAATCACAATCCGCACCAAGCACTGGCCGCCGGGCTGGTCAGTCTGCGGTATGTCGATCATCACGGCGCGGCCACCGAACGTTATCCCTACAACCCCAACGGTTCACCTTTGGGCATCACCGGGCTAACTAGCCGTGACGGCCGGGTCACCATCATGATGCCTCACCCCGAGCGGGTGTTCCGCGCCGTGCAAAACAGCTGGCATCCCGCCGAGTGGCGGGAAGATGGGCCATGGTTGCGCATGTTCCGCAACGCGCGCAAGGCGGTGGGTTTTATCACCCAGGGGAGAACCACCGCGGCGGCGAGTCTTACCACGGAAGCCAAAGGCTATATACCACCCGATATTCATTGAACATATCGGCGACATGAGGGGCGCGTGATCATTGGTGCGTAGCTCGATGTAGGGCAATCGCATGCCGTTGAGTGCTGACGCGGTGCTGTTGCGGATTTTGCGGGCAAAACACCTTGTTGAACGGATGGACTTTTAACGTTTGCGGCTTGCCAACCCGATGGGTGCTGGCGAGTCACTCTTGCCAGACCCGATAGGTTCCGCGTCCCGCCTGTTTGGCCTGATACATGGCCTGGTCGGCTTGGCCGACCAGGCTCTCCAGATCATCCTTCCCCGGTGCAGGGATACGTGTGGCATCCCAATGGGTGATGCCGGCGCTGGCGGCGATCTTGATTTCATGCTGAGCGAGGTGGAAGGGCTGCGCCAGTGCATCGAGGATCTTTTGCGTAACTGGAATCGCGTTGTCCAGACGAGGCACGTCCTGCAGAATCACCAGAAACTCGTCACCGCCGAAGCGGGCCACGGTGTCGACGTTGCGCACGCAGGCGAGCAGCCGGCGGGCGGCTTCTTGCAGTAGCTGGTCGCCGCAGGCATGACCGTACATGTCGTTGACCGGTTTGAATTCATCGAGGTCGATGAAGATCACCGCGAAGCCGTTTTTGTCGCGCAAAGCCAGTTCGCGCGTTTGACGCAGGCGGTCATAGAACAGCATGCGATTAGGCAGACTGGTCAAGGGATCGTAGTTGGCCAGATACCTGATCTGTTCTTCGGAATTTTTGCGCTGGGTAATGTCGCTGAAGATGGCCATGTGATACTGATAGTCGCCCGCCTCGTTTTTTATGGCGCGTAGCGACAGCCATTCGGGATAAATCTCGCCGTTTTTGCGCCGATTCCAGATCTCGCCGCTCCAGGAACCGCTGCGGGCGATTTCTTCCCACAGGGCTTTGTAGAAATCGGGGCCATGCCGGCCTGAGCTGAGAATGCGGGGATTTTTCCCGATTACCTCTTCCGGTGCATAACCGGTGATGCGGGTGAAGGCCGGGTTGACTTGAATGATGTGGTTGGCGTGGTCGGAGATGAGCATGCCTTCGTTACTTTCACGAAAGGGAATCTCAGCGAGCTCCAGTTTGGCCGTGGCCTGGGCCAGTTGGCGTCGCGACTGCTGCATGGGCCGCAAATAATAGAGGTAGAGCACCGGGAACAGAAAGGCGCCGAGCACCAGCGCATCGATCAAGGCCTCGACGGGTGTCGACTGCGGCGGCAGATAATTCAGGACCAGGATCACCGCGGTCTCAGAGGCGAAGACCGCCGCGGCGGTAAAGATCAGTAAGCGTAACGGGTTATCCATAAGCATCCTTATCTCCCGCTATAGTAGCGAGAGGGGGGTGGGTAATAAAGAGAAATCTCGGTGGTCGGCCGTGGGCGGCAAGCCGGTTCCAGTCAGCGCTACGTCGCGCCACACGATGCTTTAAAGACGCGTCACGCTATTGTAAAGTGCGCGGGTTTTGCGGCGTCGGCGAGCTGGCGGCGCGGTGAGTTTCATGGTTTCCGGCAGGGGTGTGGTTGCGGCCGATAACGATAGGAAATGTTCATGTGTAATTTAGAGAGAGCGTCATGACTGCGGACGCGGCGCATCACAGCGGCTGGCGGACGGCGGATTTGATCTTCGCCGCCGCCTTGTTGCTGGGCTTGGGGCTGGATTATTTTTTCCCGCTGACTTTTCAAGAAGTGTTGCCCCGCCTGATGCTGCACCTGATCGGCGCGCCGTTGCTGATAGCCGGCACGGCCATCGTATTTCTCGGCAAAAAGGAGTTGGCACGTTGCGAACAGCCCTCGGAACCCGGGCTAGCCACCACGCAATTGGTCAAAAGCGGGGTGTTCAGTCACTCGCGAAATCCGCTATACGTCGGGATACTGCTGGCCTTCATGGGCTTGGCGGTCGCGACCAATATGCCATGGTGGTTGTTTCTGGCGATTCCCGCCATGTGGGTGATCCAATGGCTGCTGGTAGTCCCCGAGGAACGCTATTTGGAAAAAAAATTTGGCGAAGAATATCGCGCCTACCGGCGTGCCGTGCGGCGCTGGTGTTGAACGGGTCGGCCGTGATGGGACGCAGATGGCCCACGGTTATGCCGGCAGGGTGTGTCCCTTTGCCCATTGGGCGTGGGTTGAAACGGCCAACCACCCGTCACTGGCCGCTATGACAGGCGACGCCGCTTGCTCGCTGGCTGTGTCGTTCGCCCACTGCCCTGGAATAAGGCGATACTAAACCCAAGGGCACGGATGGGGATTCGTGCTTCCCTCATCAGCCGTTCCGGGCTACCATCCGCGCGAGTCTTTTCTGAGAGGTAGTGTGTTCGATGGAATGGTTTACCGACCCCCAAGCCTGGATAGCCTTGGCTACCCTGACGGCCCTGGAAATCGTGCTGGGTATAGACAATATTATTTTCATTTCCATTTTGGTCGGCCGCTTACCGGCCGAGAAACGCGACTTCGCGCGTCGCCTGGGTTTGGGTTTGGCGATGGGGACGCGGATTTTGCTGCTGTTCTCGCTGGTCTGGGTGATGGGGCTGGTGGAGCCGCTGTTCAGCGTGGCTGGCTTGGAAATTTCCGGGCGCGATTTGATTCTGGTCGGTGGCGGACTGTTTCTGCTGTGGAAGAGCGTGCACGAAATCCACAACAGTCTGGAAGGCATCGAACATGAGCCCGGCGTTAAAACGACGGCGGCGGTGAGTTTTGTCGGCGTTCTGATTCAAATCGCCATCATCGACATTGTCTTCTCACTGGACTCGGTGATCACGGCGGTGGGCATGGTCGATCATCTGTCGATCATGGTGATCGCCATCGTCATTGCGGTGGGTATCATGATGGTGGCCGCCAAATCCATCGGCGATTTCGTCGATCGGCATCCCACCATCAAAATGCTGGCCTTGAGTTTTCTGATTCTGGTGGGCGTGGCCTTGATCGCCGAAGGCTTCGAGTTTCACATTCCCAAGGCATATATTTATTTCGCCATGGCCTTTTCAGTGGCGGTGGAAATGCTCAATATCCGTCTGCGCGGAAAACGCGCCGCCGTGCCGGTGAAATTGCATAAGTCGCTGAGAGAAGACAAAGACTCCCCCGAAGAATGATTGCTGTTGCCGCAGTGACCGTCCCACCCGAAGCGGGTGGGACGGTTTGCATTCACTCTCAAGCCCCGAGATGGCGGCGTTGGCGTTGCGGTCCGCCCGTGCGCGTGCCGCCGGCGGATCGCTCGCGCACGGCGGGGATGACGAAGCTCAATTCGGCGCGGCCGCCGCTGTTGGCGTAGTCCGCGCTGAGCGTCGCCGCCGCCGCGGCCGGCGTGACACCCAGCCGGGTCGTCATGCCGCGATAGACCAGCTCGAATAATTTATCCAAGGCGATTTGATGGGTCTTGCCGGTTTCGCTGTATAACCAGTCGCTGAGCGTCATGAAACGTGCGAAGGGCGCCTCCCCGAGCAGCGCGGGACGGCTCAAGCGGAAGCGGCCGGAGTTGCCGATCAAATCCCAATAACGCGCGTAGCGGTTGAGACGTTGCACGGTTGCGAAGTCGAGACGGTCGGTGGCCAGTATGCTGTAAGGCGGATAGGGGTTGTAACGCATATGGTGGCCGGCGGTGTGGCGGTCGATGGGCGCGCCGCGCAAACGCTTGAGGATGCCCACCTGGATTTCATGCGGATCGAGCGCCACCAGCCGGTCGAAGCCGGCGCCGAAACTGACAAGGTCTTCGCCGGGCAGTCCGGCGATAAGGTCGGTGTGCAAATGGGCCTGGGTTTCCCGCCGCAGCCAACGGATGTTGTGTTCCGCTTGGTCATTGTCCTGACGGCGGCTGATGCGGGCCTGCACCTCGGGATTGAAACTCTGCAAACCGATTTCAAACTGCAAGCTGCCGGGCGGAAAACGCAGAATGATTTCCTGCAAGCGTTCGGGCAGATGATCGGGGATCAGCTCGAAGTGCAGAAACAACTTTTCGTCGAGCCGTTCGAGAAAAAATTCCAGGATACGCACGCTGGTGTCGATCTTGAGATTGAAGGTGCGGTCGACGAATTTGAAATGCCGCACACCGCGCCGGTGCAGTTGCTCCATTTCTTCGAGAAACCGCGCCAGCTCGAAAGGCTTCGCGGTCTTATCCAGCGCCGACAGGCAGAACTCGCATTTGTAGGGGCAGCCGCGCGAGGCCTCGACATAGATGAAACGATGGGCGACGTCTTCGTCGTCGTAATAAGCGTAAGGCAATTTCAGCTCGGTCAGGCGCGGCTGCGCCGCTGCGATGATTTTTTGCGCCGGCCGCTCACCGGCCAGCACTTGCCGGCACAAGGTGGGAAAGGCCAGGTCGCCGGGCCCGGCGATCACATAGTCCGCGAGGCGGCAAATATCCTGCGCCTCCTGTTCATAGCTCACCTCCGGCCCGCCCACCACCACCACGATATCGGGACGCACTTGTTTGATCAGCGAGACGATCTGGGTGCTCACCTCCACGTTCCAGATGTAAACACCCAGGCCGATGATGCGGGGCTCGGCTCGCAACAGATTTTCCACGATGTCCGCCGGCCGCGCGTCGATGATGTATTCCACCAAACGGCTGCGTGATTCCAGTTCGCCCATATTGGCGAGCAGATAACGCAGGCCGAGCGAGGCATGGAAATAACGGGCATTGAGTGTAGTGATGATGATGTCGGACATGACGGAGCGCCGCAGGTATTTAGGCGGCGATTATAACGGAAGCCGCCGGTCGGCGTTGGGCGTCCACGGTCGTGATGGCGTAGGTGTAGCAATGTAAAAAAACTGCCCCTGGGGGAAGGGGCAGTGCTGAATACAACCGAGTGAAGGAGAGGGGGATGTGGGTCTCAGTTGTGGGTCGCTAAACGGTCTTCCAGTAGATGGGGCATGTGAGCGGCGTAGTTGGCGATGGCCTCGGCGGCATAATAATTGGCGCGTGCCGTCACGGAGTCACCCTGTTTTTCGGCGTGCCGGGCCTGAGCCAGCGCTTGCTTGGCCAGTGTAATGGTTTGGCGGATGATCGCCTGCTCATCGGCGCGGTTTTTAAACAAACCCTCCGTCTCATGTTCGGCCAGCTCGCCTTCCGCCCAGGCGTTGAGCCCTTTCACTGTCTGCGTCAGTTGGGGAAGGGAGGCGTTTTTGCCATAACTCAATTCGGGGGTTGGCTCGTCGGCGTGAAGCGCCACGCTGGCAGTGGTGACGCTCATGGCCAGCAGGAAGGTGGATAGTTTGGCATAAGGCATGGCGTATCCTCTTTGTGATGAACTGTGCCGTAATGACTTCGCAGCGGATGGCGTATTTACAGTATCCGCCAGCCGCAGTAAACGATAATGATTATCGTTTACTAAGTCAAGCCCTGGGCGGGGGATTAGGCGCGGCCATAGTAAAAAACGGGAAACCTCGTTGACCGGGATCTATTTAATTGATGTGCGACCCAGGGCGACAAGATCGCCACGGCTAGCGGGTTTACTCTGCCCTGTGGTTAGGTCGCGGTAGCGTTAATGACATCAGCACCGCCATTAACCTGCGAGCGCATAAAACCAAACAACGCGAATACCCCGCTCGACAGCGCATGCGTGAACTCTCGCATAAGGTCGTTGATATGAATTCGCGGACGTTATCTTGCAACGGCAGTTGGCAAGCGAACCGCAAGCGCTTTATAACAAGGTGAAGATTTGCACTTCGACCAGCGCACCGGCGGGGAGATCGCCGCATGCCGCCGGCAGGACGATGAAGCAGTTGGCTTTGCTCATGGAGCTTAATATCGCCGAGCCTTGCATGCCGGTGCTGCGCACCACCGCGTGGCCGTCGGCGTCGCTTTCCAGTATGCCGCGCTGAAATTCCATTCTGCCCGGCGTCTTGTTGAGCGGGCTGACGCAGGGTACGCGGAGGCGGTAAGTTTGGGTGCGCTGTTCACCCATCAGATGGCGCAAGGCCGGCTGGACGAATTGCAGGAAGGTCACCATGGTGGAGACCGGGTTGCCCGGCAGGCCGAAAAACCAGGTTCGCTTTATGCGACCGAAGGCGAAGGGCCGTCCCGGTTTCATGCCGACCCGCCAGAAGTGGATTTCGCCCACCGCGCCCAAGGTGTCGCGCACGAAATCGGCCTCGCCTACCGAGACGCCGCCGGTGGAGACGACGACATCGGCCTCCGCGGCGGCGCGCAGCAAAGTGTCACGCAACGCCTGGCGTTGGTCGGGCACGATGCCGAGGTCGATGGGGATGACGCCCAATTGCTGTAGCAGGCCGTAGAGTGTGTAGCGGCTGCTGTCGTAGAGGCAGCCGGTGGACAGCGGTTCACCTACTGGGCGTAGCTCGTCGCCGGTGGAGAAATACGCCACACGCGGGCGGCGCAGTACCTCGCAATGAGTGAAGCCCAGCGAGGCAAGCACGCCGAGATCGGCGGGGCCGAGGCGTTTGCCGGCGGCGATAACCGAATCGTGTTGGGCGATGTCTTCGCCGGCGTGGCGCACATGCTCGCCGGTCTTGTGGCCGGCGCGGATCACCGCGATGTCGTCATAACGGATTACGTTTTCCTGCATAATCACGCTATCGGTGCCTTCAGGCAGCACGCCGCCGGTCATAATGCGCACACATTCACCGGCGTCGACCACGCGATCATACGGCTTGCCCGCCAGGACGGTGCCGACGATGCGCAATTCGCGTTCGCCTTCAGCGGGGAGGTCGGTGCCGCGCAGCGCATAGCCGTCCATCGCCGAGTTGTCGAAGGGCGGCACATCGCGCGGCGCACGCACGGCATGAGCGGTGATGCGGCCGAGACTGTCGTAAAGTCCGACGGTTTCCTGCGCGGTCAACGGCGGCAGCGAGCTGAGAATGCGTTGTTGCGCCTCTGCTACGCTGAGCACTTGCTCCGTTTCGGGAGCGGCGCAACTGACGGTGGACGGCTCATCGATGCTCATGGCTAGCGGGCCAGGACTTCGGGACGGGGCGGCGGCAATGTTTGAAAGCCCGCCGCGTTACTGTCGCCCGCGGCGATGATCATGGCGAAGATGAATGGCGGAAAGGCGGGGGCCTGCCGGCCGTTGATCACCACTAATGGCGTACCTTCAATGCCGTGTCGGTTGGCGAGTTCGATGTCGCGTCGCAAGGTGGCGATGGTTTCCGGTGACGTGACGCATTTTTCCAACGAGGCGCGTTGTGTCTGGTCTTCCGCGGCGATGGTCCAGACCCGCGCCATGCTGAGTTTGCGCTGTTCGTTGAAGAGCGTGGTGCGCACCAGCTTGCCTTGGGGCGAGCCGGCTAGGCAGATGAGCAGTTTCGCGCTGAGGCAGGCCACGCCGCTGCCGTCGCTGCGCGAGACGCTGGCGTTGCATTCGCTGTCCAAGGGGAAATGCCGGGATTCCTCGGTCCAGCTGGTGTTGGGGGTGACGCCGCGGATTTCGTTGAGGGCCTCATCGAGATTGCGGCAATGCGGGCAGCGAATATCCACCCAATCGATGAGGTGCACCGGCGCCTGGGGATTGCCGGAGATGACCCGTGCGATGTCCACCGGGGATTCGATGACACGCGCCGTACGATACACGGCGCGCGCGTCGCTGACGATTTGCTGTACTTGCGGTTCCAAATCCCGCAAGAATTTGGCCAGCGGATCCTGCGACAAGTCCACATCGCCGTGATTGGGGGACGACTCGATGATTTTAGCGAGAGTGGCCGAGGCCAAATCTTGCTTGGGCGTTTGCAGGCCGGGGTATAACAATACGGCCACAATGATCAGTAATAATCCAAGATCATGCAGCGCGGCGCGCGACCAGGCCGGCTGCTCTGGATGCAGCCGAGCGAAGGCAAGGTAGACGCTGACGGCGACGAAAACATAGAACAACAGGCAAGTGGGGCAGAATACGCCGAGGGTGATGCTGTAGATCAGCAAGCCGAGGGAGAGCAGGCCGCCGCCGCCCGTGACCAGCCGCAAGGCGAGCACGATGTCGTCGGCAGGGATTTGCCGGCCTTGCCGCCGCGTCAATTGCAGGGCGAGGATAAACACCATGCCGCCCCAGGCCACACCCCAGGCCGCGAACGGCAGGCCGGTATAACGGTGTACGGCGGTGGCCAGCGGCGAGGTCCAGACCGCGGTGCAATCGAGATTCTCGGACAAGTCGCACAGGGGGCTGGCGCCGCTGGTACGCATTTCATACAACTCGTACCACTGGTAGAGGCCCAGCGATAAGGTAAGCAGGGCGACGCCGAGCAAAATGATGGCGACGGTGCCTGGCGGTTTTCGGGGAGTCTGGGCGGTTTGAGAGTCCATGATAATTGGCAGCTTCCGTCGCGATGAGATGGATGGAATTTAACAAGTTCGGCCCAGCTTCACAACGGAAGCGGCGAAGCGCGGCGCAATTGGGCAAGTGCGGTCGCTTATGCTATACCGTTAAAGAAGCTCCGAATAATTCCATCCTGGAATTTTCAGAGCAAGGGAAGCGAAAAATGTGATTTTGGCTTCCCTGCATGTTCAATGGCTGACCGCCATTGAACATGGCGGCACATTCCTGTGCCGCAGGAACATCTGAATAAATCAGAGGTCCCTGATTTATGGTGGAGGGCATGACCGGTGCGACGACTCGTGATCTGGATGTCCATCTTGGTTTGGTGCTGGCCGCTCAGCTCGCCGGGGCAGGACGCGGGCGGGCGGGCCGTGTTGTTGCAAGTCAACGGTGTGATCGGTCCCGCCAGCCGCGATTATATTCAACGCAATCTGCAGCGGGCCGCCGAGCAGGGTGTGGACTTGGTGATTCTACAGCTGGATACGCCCGGCGGTTTGGATGTCTCGATGCGCGCCATCATACAAGACATCATCGCCTCGCCGGTTCCCGTGGCGGCTTATCTTGCGCCGTCGGGCGCGCGCGCCGCCAGTGCCGGTACCTATATTCTTTACGCCAGTCATTACGCGGCCATGGCGCCGGCCACCCATCTCGGCGCCGCGACGCCAGTACAGATGGGCACTCCCATTGCGCCGGCGGGGGGTGAAGCGGAAGGTAAACCAGCGCACGGTGACGATGCAATGACCAAGAAAATCGTCAATGACGCGGTGGCCTATATTCAATCACTGGCAAGGTTGCGCGGTCGCAATGTGCAGTGGGCGGAGCAAGCGGTGCGTGAGGCTGCCAGCCTGGCGGCGGAAGACGCCCTGCGTTTGAACGTCATCGATATGGTCGCCAAGGACTTGGATGATGTATTGACGCAGATCGATGACCGGCCGGTGAGCGTGCTGGGCGTAGCGACCCGGGTAGATACCGCCGGTATGGCGGTGGATGAGAGGGAGCCCGATTGGCGTTCGCGATTGCTGGCGGTGATCACCGATCCGACTATCGCCTACGTATTGATGCTGCTCGGCATCTATGGCTTGATTTATGAATTCGCGAATCCGGGAATGGTGTTGCCCGGCGTGGTGGGCGCGATTTCCTTGCTGCTCGCGTTGTTCGCTTTTCAGACCCTGCCGATCAATTACGCCGGTTTGGCGCTGATCGTGCTTGGTATGGCCTTCATGATCGGTGAAGCCTTGCTGCCGAGTTTTGGCGCGCTGGGAGTCGGCGGCGTGATTGCCTTTGTGTTCGGTTCCATCATTCTGCTGGAGACGGATATGCCGGGTTACGGCATATCGTTCGCGGTCATCGCATTATTTTCGATCATCAGTCTTGGTTTTTTGGTATTCGTGGTTGCGCTGGCCTTGCAAGCGCGCCGCCGTCCAGTGGTGAGCGGCCGCGAGGAAATGATCGGCAGTGTGGGCACGGTGCTGGAGAATTTCGAACGGCAGGGACCCATACATATTCATGGAGAACGTTGGACAGCGCATTCAGACCGGCCTTTGCGTGCAGGGCAACGAGCGCGCGTGATAGCCTTGGACGGCTTGATTCTGCGGGTAGAGCCGGTCGAGGAAACATAGCGGGTAAAGGAGCGGATCATGACTTCGTACGTGTTTATTTTATTGATCGGTGTAATCGCCGCTTTGTTGGCCACGGCGTTTCGGGTTCTGCGCGAATATCAGCGGGGTGTCATCTTCATGCTGGGCCGGTTTTGGAAGGTCAAGGGTCCGGGTTTGATACTGGTGATTCCAGTATTACAGCAAATGGTCAAGGTGGATCTGCGCATCATCGTGATGGATGTGCCGAGCCAGGATGTGATATCCCGTGACAATGTCTCGGTCAAAGTCAATGCGGTGATTTATTACCGGGTGGTGGATCCGCAACGGGCGATTATTCAAGTGGAAAATTTTGAATCGGCCACCAGCCAACTGGCGCAAACCACCCTGCGTTCGGTATTGGGCCAGCACGAGCTGGATGATATGCTGGCCAGCCGTGACAAGCTCAATGCCGATATCCAGACAATTCTCGACGCCCAGACCGATGCCTGGGGGATCAAAGTCACCAATGTCGAGATCAAACATGTCGATATCGATGAAAGCATGATTCGGGCGATTGCCCGTCAAGCCGAAGCCGAGCGCGAACGCCGCGCCAAGGTGATTCACGCCGAGGGTGAGTTGCAGGCCTCGGAACATTTGTTGGCGGCGGCGCGGGTGCTGGGGCAGGCGCCGCAAGCCCTGCAACTGCGCTATTTGCAGACCTTGAACGCCATCGCCACCGAGAATAATTCCACAATCATTTTTCCCGTACCCATGGACTTGATCCAGCCCTTCCTGAAACGGCAGGAAGACCATGCCGGAAATGAGCCTAAATGATGAGCTCGCGAATGTCGATAACAAAAAATGAAGGTATACAAATTTGAGGCGCGCTCTTTGAAAAGAGCGTGTTAATATCAGGTGACGGCGCACAACAACAAGGTTTGCGTGTGATGTATGTAATGCAAAACTCGCTCGGTCTCTACGAGGAAAATTTCTCTAAATTGATGACGCTTCTGCCGGATTTGGCGCGTGCCGACGCCAGCGCGGTGCTGACCGCCGAAACAATCAGCGGCCTGGAGATAAGAGTGGTGGAACTCAGTCCTTATACCACGACCATTAACCTGGTTCACTCGGTGGAAACGGATGAGCGTTTCGTGCCCGCGCTCAATATGAAGATACGCATTTACCAGGATGCGCGAGTAGCCGAAGTGCTGGCGTACCAGCATTCCGGGCGCTTCCGGCCCCTGTATCCCTACCCGAACCCGAACATGTTTCAGCCCTATGAGAAACGCCGCGTCAATCAGTTTTTAGGAGAATGGTTGGCTTATTGCTTGAAAAAGTCCTGCCGATTCAAGTTGCACTCCAATAGTGCGGCCCCGTTTGGGTTTATCTCAGGTTATTCGCGTGTTCGGGGTGACGCCTGAACGGGGTCAGCCGCTTAGAGTTACGGTTTTTTTAAGTTTGAAATGTGATGCTATTGGCGTTTTATCCATTAAAGGCCTGTTGAGGCCGGGTCGATAACTAAATTGAGCGGCGATGAGTGGTTACAGGCTACGCGCCGTGATGCCACGGGGTTAAAATCGATGAGGAGGCAGTTATGAGTGATCGACGTAAATATGATCAAGACGACGATTTGCAATTGAGGCTGCTGGAAGTCACCGAAGATACGGCCTATGGTAAAGCTAAATATCAAGAACCCCGTGCGGTGATCTCGGTGGACGAGACGCCTGCTAAAGGCGACACTACGCGCGGTGTGAATAAGACTCTGCATTAAATTATCGCGACGGCATCCGAGGACGGCATGACCGGCCGTCCTCTTTGATCAGTCCAGCCGTATTCATCCCGCTTTACGAGCCCCCGGATTTAAAAATTGTTTGGGGCTACATCTTTTAAAATTGTGTTTATTCTTCCGAAGCCCTACAATCGTGATTACCTCAATAGTGAGGTGATAATTTATAAAATTGACGATCCGCCCAGAATTTATAGATAGCGAATGGCCTTTTTTTCGTTAGTGAGGATGGCAATCTTAGCAAGTGTAGGCTTCCTTGTAAGTTTACCTTTCTCCATTTCACATGCGGCCATCGCCGTGTTATATCCCGATATCCGAGATCCGTATCGCGAGGTTGTTACCGCGATCATGGACGGCATCAAACAGGGCACCACCCGCGAGATTAATTTTCATGCGATTGGCGACAAGTACGATCGTGATGCTTTACGCGAGACCTTGCTCCGCCAAAATACCGAAGTAGTAATCGCGCTGGGCCGAGGCGGGTTCGCCGCCGCGCAAGAGATAAAATTGAACCGTCCGGTCGTAGTGGGCGCTTTGATAGTCGCGCCGGCCGATGTCGCCAGCGGTATCTCGGGCATCAGCCTGGCCGCCGATCCCGACTTGTTATTCGCCAAACTTAAGGCGATCTTGCCCGATATCAAGAATGTGAGCGTGGTGTATAACCGCGCCAACAGTGAATGGCTGGTGAGTTTGGGCCAGAGTGCCGCTAAACGTCATGGCGTACGATTGCTTGCCTATCCCGTTGAAGACAGCAGAGGCGCCGCGAAGGTCTACCGGGATATTTTGGCCAATAGCCGGCAATCAACCGACGCCATTTGGTTGCTGCCGGATGCCACGGTCGTGGAGGATCGGGTCATCCTGCCCCTGATTTTAAAAGGCGCTTGGGATAATTATCTGGCCGTGTTTTCATCGAATCCCGCCCATGTCAGAAGGGGCGCGCTGTTCTCATTGTTCCCCGATAATAAGGCGATGGGAGTGAGTATCGTGAAACTGGCGCAACGGGTTTTGAGTGAGGGCGGCAATGGCGCGGCCTCATCCATCGTGCCTTTGACGGATTTACAGGCCGCGCTGAACACGCGTACCGCCGATCATTTGGGCCTGGCCATTTCCATTGAACAGCAGCGCGAATTCGCGCTTGTTTTTCCGGCGCCATAGAGTAGTAGATGAGCATGGATATCCTTGATCGTCTATTGCCGCCGTCATGGAGTTTCCGCAAACAACTTTTATACACCGTGTCGGTGGGCGTCGCCTGCATGGCTTTGCTGGCTTCGCTGGCGACCGCGGTTTTGCAAAGCATGAATATGCGCGAATCGCTGGTGCGGGAGGGCGTGCAAATCACCGATAATTTCGCGACGCAAAGCGTGTTGGCGCTGTTGCTTTCCTCGCAGGAGAATGCCGCCGATTCCGCCAAAGCGACGCTGGCCTTTCCCAATGTCCGCTACGTCTCTATTTATAATATGGAGCGTAGCCTTTTACTGAAACAGGGAGAAAAGGTGGATTGGGCGCCCGCGCTGGAGGTAATGACGGCGACCGCCCCCCCTAATAAAGCATCCTTGATGGAGGAAACCGGCTCATTTCTGCATTTTATCGCGCCGGTGTATTCCCGGCCGGAGGGCGGCGAAGGGATAGAGTCGCAGTTTCACCTGCAAGATCCGCAGGTCGAACAATTGGGGTTCGTGCATGTCGCGATCAGCAAGGCCGAGTTGCGGAAGGCTCAAGCGACTATTTTCATAAACAACATCATTGTCGCGTTGATCTTCGCCGCGGTGTTGCTTTTGCTGTTGCGCAGCATCGTCAACCGCGCCACCTCGCCCCTGCAGGCCCTTGCGGTGGTGATGCGCAAGACCGGCGAAGGCGAAGGTCATTCCCGTGCGTTGATTGAAGGCCCCGCCGAAGTTAGAACCATCGCGCGCGTATTCAATAAAATGATCGCCGCGCTCGAAGAGCGGGATCGGCAGCTGCGCGAGCAAAACGATAATCTGGAGGCCCTGGTGTCTTCGCGGACCCGCGAGTTGGTGGCGGCGCGCGATGAGGCGCTGCTGGCCAGCCGACACAAATCGGAATTTCTCGCCAACATGAGCCATGAACTGCGCACACCGCTAAACGCCATCATCGGTTACTCAGAGATGGTAATCGAAGAAATGGAAATTGAAGGTAATGACGAAGTGGTAACCGATCTGCGACGGGTCCATAACGCCGCCAATCACCTGCTGGTGATGATCAATACTATTTTGGATCTCGCGAAAATCGAGGCGGGTCGCATGGATGTCTGGCTTGAAGCGACCGACATACGCGAGCTGGTCGCGGAGGCGGTGGACACGGTGCGCGTGCTCGTCAAGAAAAATAACAATCAGCTTTCCGTGCGGACTGAAGGCGGATTGGATATGGTCGTGATGGACGGGCAAAAGCTTCGGCAGATATTGCTGAATTTATTGAGCAATGCCAGCAAATTTACCAAGTGCGGTCACATTGAAATATCGGTGACTATCACCGAAGCGTTGCTGGTGATCGTCGTATCCGACACCGGGATCGGCATGTCGGAAGACCAGCAGGCCCATATTTTCGAAGAATTCCGCCAGGCGGATATGAGTACCACCCGCGAGTATGGCGGGACCGGTCTGGGTCTGAGCATTACCCAAAGACTATGTCAGTTGTTGGGCGCGACTATCACGGTAAAAAGCGTACACCAGCAGGGTTCAGTTTTTTCGGTGGGCATACCACTCCCGGTAAAAGGCACTTTGCTGGCGGGGGGCTTGCCGCCGCGCGCGGTGGATGGAAACCAAACGGGCCAAACCTGAACCGGGAAAATATTGCTTAGCATGAGTTGCGCGGATTAGAAGGAGTATTCCGCCTCGACATAGAAGCTTCGCCCCGCTATGGGTAGATCATTCGGAATTTGACCAGGGCTAATACTGGGTTCGTATCCCGCTTCATCCAATAGGTTGCGGATCGAGGCGGCGAACGAGAATTTATCAATACCCTGATTGCGGCGTACGGTTAAATCAAGGGTGAGGTAATCGTCAACCGGGGGCCGTGCGTCGCCCGTGACCCGCTGCCGCTCACCCACCCAGGTAATCTGCGGACTGATATTCCAGCTATTGGCTGGTTGCCAGTTGGTGCGGGCATAAATTTTATGATGCGGCGCGTTGCCGGGGTCCGAGCCGGTGTTGTCGTCTTCCGAACGTTGCAGGGCGTAATTGCCGATGAGACGTACCGTATCGGTGATGCTCCAGCTTATTTCCCATTCCAAACCGTAACCAGTTTGACTGCCGCTATTCTGCGCGGTTACGGTGGTGGCGGGAGAGGGATCATTGATGGGACGGATTATATCCTTCATCTGGTAGTGAAAAAGATTTAATCCGGTACGTGCTTGAGCGGATATTTGATAATCGAAAGCGAGTTCTATGGTGTCGATGGTTTCCGGTTTGAGATTGGAATTACCCAGCGCGACGGGATTGTTAATATTGTAAAGTTCGGCAAACGACGGCGCGCGGAATGCACGGCCGTATAACAGTTTAGTAGTGAGATCGAAGGCGGTTTGCCAAACGATGGCCGCGCGAGGATTGATGGTATCGCCGAAGTCTGAATAGTTGTCATATCTTACTCCGGCGGTGAGGCTCCAATCCCGCGCGAACATCCATTCATCTTGAACGAATAGATAGGTTATTTTGCGGTCTTCCTCTCGCACAAAGGCGGCTGAATCGCTAACGTCAACGACGCTACCCAGCGGGACGGGGATGCCGCCCGGCGCGAAAAAATAATTTCTGCTTTCTGTAACTTTGTATAGATCACTGAAATTGTAACCGGCGCCCAAACGGATCCGGTGTTTCTCCCAGCCCGTATAAAAGCTGGATATCCCAAAGCGGGTATGCCGCTCATAGACGTCCGGATTGCCGATCAGCCCATCCGGAAACGCCCCGCCGAAAGCGCCGGGTGGAAACAACACCAGCTCGGAACGGGCGCTCGTGTCGAAATAACTCAGTTCGACGCTGGTGTCCCAAGCCTCCACGCGCGTCAAGCGGTAGGTGAGGTCCGCGTTAAACCGATCGCTTTGATTGTCGCCGACGGGATCGAGCGCTTGCGCCACGCCGGCCCCGGTTCCCACATCGCGCCGACCTTGATAACCCAGGCGCAGCCGCCAATCGCCGATGCCTAAGTCAACGCGGGTATCCAAATATTTTCGTCCCAAGTTCACGGGGCCGGGGGCCAGCGAGGCGCTCGTTGCGAATAAGCCATCCAGACCGGTTTGAGCGTCGGCTTGAACAGTTTCCCGCTGGCCGTCGGTCATCCCATATTCAAAAGAGAAGGTGGTGCTTAAACCGTTATGTTCGCCGCCGTATTGTAGCCAAACCTCTTTTGTATCAAACGAACCGACCCGCGCACCGATTTCGGTGCCATCGATGTTATTCGCATCTTTGGTGATGATGTTGATGACACCAGAGAAGGCGTCCGCGCCATAAACCGCCGAGCCCGGGCCGCGGATGATTTCAATGCGGGCGATATTATTGACCGGCATCCCTCCCCAAACTTGACTGCGGTCGCCGGCGAAGATGTTGGTGATGGGGATGCCATTGATAAGAATCAGGATCTGTGGATTCGTTTCTGAATATATTCCCCGTATCGTGTATACAGGATTATATAAACGATTTGATCTTGCTACGTGTAGGCCCGGAAGAGTTTCCAGGATTTCGTCAAGATCTCTGGCGCCGATTTCCTTAATATTTTCCGCTGAAATGACCGAGGCTACGGCGGGGGCGTGGGCTATGGTTTGTTGTACGCCTGTCGCGATCGTGACGAACTCCGTATCGCCATACATGAGTGAAAAATCATCTTCTACTGCTACAGCGGCGGTCCCGAAAGCACTAAAAATGAAGCTGAGAATCACGGGAATTCTATAAGTGCTATTTTTCATAAATTACATTTTTAACGCATTGTGTTGAGTGCTCGCGCTCGTCCATGCCCGTCTTTGCGGCCCGATATAGTTGATGCCGCTACATCTGATTGGCAAGAAAGTACCCTCAGGGTGGGACGCGCTTTCGACATAACAAGGAAGCATACCTGCTGTGAAACATTGGATCATATAAAGGTAATGTTCTCGTGCTTTGATGCCTTGGTCGGCGACTAACGCCGCGATCAAACTCGCCGCGTTCATGTGAAGCCTCCAGCGCCCATCAAGCAAAGTCTTTTCTATGTCAAAGGCGAGCTTCACGTGTAGGCCGTTTGCATAGCCGAGTTGTTCTGCAAGTGACATCAGTGCGGGAATCCGTTCATCGGTGCCAATGAGTGGACGTCCATAACCGGGAACTACACGGTATGTTTCTAGCTCACGGGTGATCAAGGCTTTTAAATTATGTCCCTTGTCGAGATTTTCTTGGGTGCGAATTAAGAATTCTATGCTTTTGATTACGGGTTTTTGACCATAGATAGTTGCCTCGGAGGCGGCAATCGCGGCTGCAATACCTAAAGAACCCGTGGTCCTAACGGTGCCGGCCAGGGCCGCGATCCGGTTATTCCATAACCGGGCCTCGGGATAACTCGTGCATATAACCCAGATGCCTTCAAGGAGCTTGATTTGTTTCTCGTCAAAAGAGCGGCCGGTTATCCCATACATTAATAACTGCAGCCAGCGGGAATCTTTGAGGTCTTTAAAAAGATCGTTGTCTCGATATATGACGGGTTGTCCTGGTAATGCCGAACCGGCGGTCGTGTGCCAGTTGTTTTCATTGCTGAGGAGGGCGGATGGCGAACGCAATGTCGTATACTCCTACAAAATCGCAGCCGAACTTCGCGTGTCAGGGTTGTTGTTCATTTTTATAGCGCCAGCAAAAAACGGAAATCGTCGCCAGCCATATTCCTTCTGTTCTAAAGCGTGAACGGCGGCGCCGGGCAGACGCAGCAGTAGAAAAAGCATCTCCCCTTGGTCCGCGCTGAGGGAGAGATCCATGAAGGTAGCGGCCGCCACCCCGCTCATCGCAAGGGGGGCATCGGCGATTTTTTCGAGCCTCTCTCGCTGTTCTTGCAGCCAGGCCAAATGCGGACCGGGGCTACACCCGCTGAGATAGGCCAAGGTTTGGCGGACCGGTGTGCTGCAACTGGCGCCGTGAGGATCGAATCCGGGGGGATGTTCCATGGGCAGCCAGATATCAATCCGCTCTTCCTGCGGTGGATTGCGCAGCAGGGTTTCCCAGGCGGCGGAATCGAGGCCGCCGCTGCGCCAGTATTCCATCGCCCGATACACTTCGTGTGCGCCGCCGAGTTGCCCCGCGCCGACCGCGAGGGCCGCCATCAAACATGCGGCGCTGGTGGAGCCGCCAACCCCGCCGTTCATTGCGGCATGAACGCTGTGATCCCGTATGCCGGGATTGGCGAGGGCGACGGCAATACCTTCCAATAACATGGTTTGCTGTCGTGAGGGAGGTTCACCGAGAAACAAGAGATGGAGGTATTCTATCCAACCGGCTTTGCCGAGCAGGTCGCCGTACACATTATAACCATGACAAAAACTGGCGGCAGCGGCGAAAGGATTATCGGCTTCGGGTATTTCATCCCAAATGCGCGTATTGAATTTATCGCTTTTGTCTACCATGAGCTTACTTTGCCGCTGAGGTTATGCGGTGGCATTGAGCATTTTGATACGTTGTTCCAAGGGCGGCCGTTCATTCGGATCGATGTGGACATCGAGTACGGTGGGGCCGGCGCGGTTGCAGAGCGCGGCGATGTCGAGAGCCGCCATGTCCTCGGGTGTATCGATACGGTAAGCGTCGGCCCCCATGGATTTAGCGTAGGCGACAAAGTCGATGGGCGGCAATTCGAAGGCGATGGGTTCCGCGCCGGCCATTTGCTGGCCGTGTTTGACGGTGCCGAAGGCGGCGTCATTGAGGATGACGTAAATGATAGGCAGTTTTTCCTGCACCGCGGTGTTCAATTCCTGGCCGCTCATCAGCACGGCGCCATCGCCGGCGATGCAGACTACCGGGTTGCCGGGAGAGGCGATCGCGGTGCCGACCGCGGCGCTGATGGCCCAGCCCATGGAAGCGAAGCCCATGCCCATCCGTATTACGCCGCTGGGGAGTGAGCGGTCGCCGATGATGCGCCTATCATAAGGATGCAGATAATGGATGACCCACAGGAAGCTGTTGCCGATGTCGGCCAGAAAACGGGTGGTGGGCGGGAAGAGTCGCGATAAATCATACATCAGCCGTTGCGGTTTGATGGGAGCGGCATTGGAGATGTATTTGTCTTCGTCTTTTAAGGTAAAGCGGCGCGCAGTGAGAGGAATGCCCAGATCGTCGCGCCGTTCATCGGCCAGCCGATTTTCCTTGGCGCGCAGCGGAGTGACGTTTTCCGAAAAATAAGGGCGCGGCGAAGGTTGGCGGCGATCGTGGGCGCGGCGGTCAAATTGCACCACCGGAAAACTGTGCGGCCGGTTGTGTTCGGAAAATTGCCAGAGTACATCCTGCTGCCCTTTATCATTGCTGTAGAGACGGCCGATCAATCTTTCGAACAAGCTGCGCAGATTGCCGCTGATATGTTGGCGCGCCAGGGGCGAACGGGAGAAATGCTGAGGCGTGGCATCGGTAAACACCACTTTTTTGCCCATCAAAGCAGTGCGGTCCCAGCTGTTGGTTGCTTGTTCGTCCAGGTCGGTGCCGATGGCCAGCACCACGTTGACGCTGGGATCCTTGAGTAGACCGTGCGCGGTGGGATGGCCCGCCAATCCGTATACCCCGCGGTATTGAGGATGATAAGCGCTGACCAGGCCTTTGCCGTGGGGCGTGGTGACGACCTGGGCGTTGAGCAGTACAGCGAGTTCCAGAATGGTGCCGACCGCCTTGCCCGCGCCGGCACCTAACACGAACACAGTGTTGCGGGAGGTGCGCAAGGTGTGTTGCAGTTGGTCCACCGCTTCGTCATCAACGGCGTAGGACGGATAGAGCAGGGATTTGAGATTATGGCCGGGCTCGACGCTCACCGGTTCGCGTAGCACATCCAAAGGAATGCTTAAATGCACCGGGCCCGAAGGCGGTTGCAAGGCCATGGTGATGGCGGTGATGAGCTTGCGCTCCAATTGATCGACGTGCGAGACCAGGGTGTTGTAGCGCGTGCAGTGTTCATACATGGCGACGGTGTTGATGCCGGTGCAGCTGGATTCTTGTACCGCGCCGCGGCCGAAGGTGCGCAGCGGCGTTTGCGCGGTGATCGCCAGCAGGGGGATTTGATCTTGGTAGGCGGAAGCGATGCCGGTGATCATGTTGGTGGCGCCGGGCCCGGTGGTGGCGCAGCACACGCCGAGTTTGCCGGTCTCGCGGGCGTAGCCGTCGGCCATGAAGGCCGCCCCGGTTTCGTGGCGGGCCACGACCGGGCGGGGTCCGCCGCGACGTTGGCTGCGAGCCAGCGCGTCATATAACGGCTCGATACTCCCGCCGGGGATGCCGAAGACGAACTTGATATCGAGCTGTTCCAGGTAATGGATTATGAGGTCCGCGGCCCGCAAAGGCTGTGCTCGAGAGGATTCATGGAATTCTGTGTTGTTATTCGCATCGCTCGGGGTGACAGACGACATCAACGTTCCTCCCTGATACATATACACACAATAATAGACTGTCCGAGCGCTTGCAACAAATGGTACGAAGTGAATATTGCGAATGGGTGTCAGGGCCGCCGTTTATTTTTGCGCGGGCGGACGTGAATGCCTGGGAGAGATTAGGCGGAATAAAATTCCAGAGGCAACGCATGACCTATGCCGTGACCTTGCACGTAGTCGACGCCGATTTCTCGTAGGCATTGCAGGACGGCCGGCGTTTCGACGCATTCCGCGATGGTTTTCTTGCCGAGGATGTGGGCGATGTCGTTCATAGAGCGCACCATGGCGAGATCGAGATCATTGTCGGCGATGTGCTTGATATAGGAGCCATCCAATTTCAGGTAATCGGTGGGGAGATGACGCAAATAATGGAATGAGCAGAAGCCCGTGCCGAAGTCGTCCAGAGCGAAACGGCAACCCAAACTTTGCAGTTGGTCGATCATGCGCTGGGTTTCGTTGATGTTGGCCACACTGGCGGTTTCGGTGATCTCGAAAATGATCCGTTTGGGGTCCACGCGCAGGTCATTCAACTCATTATTAACGAAACCGAGCAAGTCGGGATCAGCAAAGGCATGGCCGGAGAGATTGATCGCCAGTTGCGGCAACCAGGGCTGGGTGGCCAGCATTTGAATGGCGTGTTTGATGACCCAGCGGTCGAGCATATGGATTTGACCGGCCTTTTCCACGGCGGGTATGAAAATCCCCGGCGTGATGATGTCGGCGGGTTCGCGGGTGCGCAGGCGCAAAAGAGCCTCGTAGTGGTTGATCTTGCCGGTGGCGAGTTCGAGGATGGGTTGGATATAGAGCTCCAAACGCTCTTCGCTGATGGCTTGCCGTACCCGATGGGCCCAGTCTATGCTCTGCCGTAATTCGTCGCTGTCCTTGTCGGCGGGATCGTAGATATGCACCAGGTTGCGGCCGCGGTTTTTCGCCGCGAAGCTGGCTTTGTCCGCTTGCAGAAGGTGAGCGGCGCCGGATGACTGGCTGCCGTCGATCAGGCTGATGCCGATGCTGCATCCGACGGCGATTTCACGCCCCTCGTGGCGGTAACGGAATTGGTTGATGACTTCGACCAGCCCGTAAGAGGCGGCCGTGGCCTGCTGGGCATCGGCGTGAGTAAGCAGAATCGCGAATTCATCGCCGCCGATCCGGCACAGCAAGTCGGATTCCCGGGTGCGGGAGGACAACAAGGTGGCGACTTCCTTGAGCACCATGTCGCCCTCGCGATGGCCTATGGCGTCATTGACCATTTGGAAATGGTCGAGATCGATATAGAGCAGCGCATGAGGCACCGCGGAACGGGCGCTGCCGGCGGCCATGTGTTCCAGGCTGATTTCAAAATAGCGGCGGTTGTATAAACCGGTCAGCGAGTCGTGAATGGCCAAATGTTCCAATTGAGCCATGGCCAATTTGCGTTCGGTGATGTCGGTGAGGTGACCGAAAATCGCTTCGATACCCGAATCCGGGTGTTGCTTGACGTTAAGGGTGATTTCGGTCCATACCGTCTCGCCGCGTTTGCTGAGCAGGCGGACTTCCTGTTCGTGGTGCTGTTTCCGGCCCGCGGCCAAAGCGCAGATGATGGCCCGGCATTGGCCGCGGTCCAAGGGTGCGAGAAAGTCATAAAGAAAGCAGCCTATGCTCTCGTGGATCTTGAAATGGCTGAGCTGTTCCCAGGCACGGTTGAGGAAACGCAGGCGGCCATCGGCATCGAGCTCGAAGACTACCGAGCTGAGGTTGTCGAGCAAGCGTTGATGGGCATCGGCAATCACGGCGTAATGACTTTGCGCCGTCTTGAGGGCGCGGGTGCGCTCGGAAAACTGACGATTACTGATCAGGCAGTCGGCGCGCCGTACCGCGATTTCACAGATTTGGCGCAACTGGTTGGCGTGAAACGGCTTGGCCAGGAAATCGACCGCGCCTTCCAACATCAGCGACTCGCAGCGTTCGGCGCTGCCATCGGCGGTCATGATGATGATGGCCTGCTGCGGGTCTTCCGCAAGTATGGTGCGCAACACCTCCGGCCCCGCCAGTTTGGGCAGCATGACGTCCAATAAAACCAGGTCATAAGGTTTTTTGCGCCACGACTCCAATCCCGCACATCCGTCGCTCACCGTGTCGATCTCGAAGCGGCCTCGTAACATGCGTTCCGCGAGTACCGCAGTGTCCGGATCATCCTCGATGATCAGCAGACTCGGCTTTTTAAGCATGGGGTTGGAGTCGGCGAGGAGAGTTTGCACCGAATGCAGCAATTCGCCGCGGTTCTCCAGTGGGAGGGAGAAAAAGCGATTGACCTCGAATTCGCGGGCGGTGGTTTCCGCGATGCGCTCGCTGAACGTGGCTGAGGCCACGATGATGGGCGTGGTGGCGGGACAGCTAAATAGACCGGAACGCACCATGCGGGCCAGCCGCCAGCCGTCCAGCTGCGGCATGTGAATATCGGTGATCAGCAGATCGATCGGTTCACCGCGGAGTTTGCGTATCGCTTCGCCGCCATCGCGGGCTTCGATGATCTGAAATTGGCCGTCTTTGGCCAGAGTTTTAGAGAGGAGGTGGAGGATGTCGTCTTGATCGTTGACGATGAGGATGCGGGCTTGCCGCCGCGACGCTGGCTCGCGCGGTTTGGGCTTGGGAAACTCAATAATGCCGTTATTGAGCCCATTCATTGCGGCCACCCTGCCACCCCGAAAGTGCGTTGCCATACCAATTCATAATTATGAGGAGCGATGCTTGAAAAACGGCAAGCGAGCCCCGCGTCCATAAACCGCGGGCGGTGCTGAAATATGTGAGTGCCGCTGCCATCGTGAATTCGGCATTCCTACAAGTGTACCAACCGTATGTGCGCATTAAAGACTGAAAATTCTAATAATAATGTGTTATTTCCAGCGCAACTGAATTTTTAACAGGATTTTTCCGTAACGTCAATAAACATATGGCGTTTCTTGCTGGCAGGACTGTCGGCACACGGTCAATTTAATAGCGTTGGGGCTTAGACATGAAGGGTATGCGTGCCTGGGGAGCAGCTATGCGCGGGGATCATTAAAGTTTTTGAAGACCTTAGCCGTTGATAGCAGTGGGTTCACGTTAGGTGTACCCGTTTGCAATCAGGTCCCGCAAGGAAAGGCGAAGTAAGTCGATATGGCCATTCTAAAGGGGGCATTTTTAAAATGACGTGTTAGTCAGGTCATTACATCCACGAATGTCAGTGGTGTAATGAAAAAGGAAGCTTACCATGCAAACCATCGTTAATCGGCTGCCCTTCGCCAACCGTTTATCCGTTCGCGCGAAGATCAATTTGACCGTGGCCATGATCTTCATATTGGTCGTGGGCTCGGTAACCATCTACTCCGGTATCCGCCAAAAAGATGCCATTTTGATGTTGGCGGAGGCACAAATCAAAGATACCTCAACGCTGTATTTTGACAGTCTCAATACCATGATGCTGACCGGCACCATGGATCAGCGAAATATATTGCGTGAGAAGATGCTGCGCCGCACCAATGTGCTGGAGGCGCGGGTCGTGCGGGGTTTGCCGGTAAAAGGCCAATTCGGCGCCGGCTTTCCCGAAGAACAGCCCATGGACGATCTAGATCAAAAAGCGCTGATGGGCGAAGACATTCTGGTGGTGGGAAAAAATGACAAGGGGCGCACGGTTACCGTAATGACGCCCTTTCGCGCCACCCCCGACACGCGCGGCGTCAATTGCCTGCAATGCCACCAAGTTCCCTCGGGAGCGGTCAATGGCGCCATCCGCCTGACTTATTCCTTGGCCGATATGGATGCCGGTGTCGAAAAAGAGCTGTGGGTAGGCGCACTCGCCAACGTGGTTTTGCTGATGGGCGGCTTATTGGTCGTCAATCTCCTGTTCCGCGGCTGGATATCCCGCCCGCTGCAAGATCTGATGGATACCTTGAATGCGCGTACCGGCGGCAATAACACCGTGAGGGCGGTGATCCATAACAATGATGAGCTGGGCAAGCTCGCGATCGCCTTCAATTCCCTGGCGGATAATGTCGATGCGTCGACCCAGCGCGAGCGGGAACACCAGGAACGTGAACGGCAAATCGCCGAGGAGCTGGCGAACAAGGTCAATATTCTTTTGAATGCGGTGGACAAGACCGCGTCGGGTGATCTAACCAGTAAGATCAGCTTCAGCGGCGAGGATGCGATCGGGAAGCTGGGTAAAGGCTTGCAAAAAATGATGGACAACTTGCGAGACCTGATCGAGGAACGGCGCCGGGCGATGGAAGATCTCCAACAAAAAGCCGACACCATACTTGGTGTGGTGGTTCGCGCGGCGGAAGGTGATTTGACGGGACGTTTAGACATTCGCGGCGAAGACACCATCGGTAAACTGGCGAGTGGTGTGCAGAGGATGGTGGACAATCTGGGCGGACTGGTCAATCAAGTCCAACAGTCCGGCATACAAGTGACTTCATCGGCAACGGAAATCGCCGCTACCGCCAAACAGCAGGAAGCGACCGCCGCCGAACAGGCCGCCACGGTCAACGAAATCGTCGCGACGTCGACCGAGATTTCCGCTACATCGAAAGAGCTGGTCAAAACCATGGAAGAGGTGGCGCGCGTAGCAGAAACCACCGCGACCGCCGCCAGTCACGGTCAAGCTGGCCTGGACAAAATGGAATTGACTATGCATCAAGTGGTGGAAGCCTCCGCCTCGATCGCCTCAAAACTAGAGGTGCTCAACGAAAAAGCCAGCAACATCAATACCGTGGTCACCACCATTACCAAGGTCGCCGATCAGACCAATTTGCTTTCGCTCAACGCGGCGATCGAGGCTGAAAAAGCCGGCGAATATGGACAAGGTTTCGCGGTGGTCGCCACCGAGATCCGCCGTTTGGCCGATCAGACCGCGGTGGCCACATGGGATATCGAACAGATGGTGAAAGAGATGCAATCGGCCGTCACCGCCGGGGTGATGAGCGTGGAGAAATTCTCGGAGGAGGTGCGGCGCAGTGTCGCGGAAGTGGAATCGGTCGGAACCCAGCTCGTGCAAATCATCGAGCAAGTGCAGGCTCTCACTCCGCGCTTTGAAAGCGTGCATGAAGGCATGCAATCCCAGTCACAAGGCGCTGATCAGATCAAACAGGCGATGATTCAGCTTAACGAAGCCGCGCAACAGACGGTGGATTCCATACGGCAATCCAATTCCGCCATCGAACGTCTTAACGACGCCGCGCATGGCCTGCAAACCGGGGTGTCGCGCTTCAAGGTGCAGAAACGCGCGCATGAATCCGGATCGTGGCTTGCGAGTGCTTAATGACACCGTTGCGAGGTAAATATCATGTTGCTTCTCTTCACCGTCGGGGAAGATCGCTTCGGACTGGATGTAAGGCACGTCGTCGAGGTCATACCGCACGTAAATCTCAAGCGTTTACCTAAAACGCCAGACTATGTGGCGGGGCTGTTCAATTATCGCAGCGTGGCGGTCCCGGTTATCGACGTATCGAAGATGATCAGTGGTGATACGGTACGGCGCCATCTCAGCACCCGAATCATCGTAGTCGACTACCCCTATGATGGGGGTGGGAAACACATGCTCGGCCTGCTGGCGGAACATGTGACTGAGACCGCAAAATTCGATAGGTCAGCGTTCATCTCCTCCGGGCGCGGCGCGCAGAGTGCGGAATTTCTAGGCGAACTCGCCGAGGACGAAAAAGGCATGGTTCAGTGTATCCGCCTGGATAAACTCCTGCCTGCCGATTTGCGGGATACCTTATTCAGTCCGGTCGAAAATGAAAAAATACAAGCCGAGGCCGGGTGATGGATTTCAGCGCCATAGAAGGTCTCCTGCTGGAAGCGATGGGGCTTGATAGCGAGTCGATCGGTAATAATACCGTGCAGAGAATCGTCCGACAGAGGATGGATGAAGTTGGGATTGAGCTGGCCGGAGACTATTTGGCCAAAATAAAAAAAGATCCGGTTGAATTACAAGAGTTGATCGACGCGGTCACTGTGCCGGAAACCTGGTTTTTCAGAGATAAGAACCCCTTTATTTTGTTGACCGAAGTAGTGCGCCGCGAATGGTTTCCTCCTTCGCGTGAACGGCTATTAAGAATATTGAGCATCCCTTGCGCGACCGGCGAGGAACCGTATTCGATCGCCATGGTGCTGAAAGACATGGGCTTCAATGCCGAGACGGTGCGGGTTGATGCCGTCGACATCAGTATCCGGGCATTGGGCCGCGCGCGGCGGGCGGTTTATGGGTCGAATTCTTTTCGGGGTGACGAAGGCAATTATCGTTCCCGCTACTTTAACAAATCAGATGATGGATACGTGTTGAACGACTCGATAAAACAAATGGTGAATTTGCAGCACGAGAATTTACTCAATTCAAAATATCTGGCGGGGTCTGAGTTGTATGACGTGGTTTTTTGCAGAAATGTGCTCATTTACTTCAGGCGTGAGCAGCAGGACGTGGCGGTTAAAAAGCTTTATCGAATATTAGCCGCAAATGGACTCTTATTCGTTGGTCATGCCGAAGGCGGCCGTTTGCCCAGCGAGCTTTTTGCATCCATGAAGCAGTCGGGCACATTCGCATTCAGAAAGCGGGCATTGGCCACGCGCGAAACGGATCTCGCGGTGGATAAGCTGGACGTGTCCTTAAATAAGCACGAACCATTGCCCCATTTTCCCCAGCAGCCACTGGTCAATAGCGGTAGTGGTAGCGTGGAGAAAAGAAAGCTGAGCGGTGATACGGCGGCGGCAGAGAAGAACACCGCGCAAGCCGCTAAACAACTCAGAAAATCCGACGGCAACAGCATAACCAACCTTAACGGCGACGTGTCACTTGTTGAAGTGCGAAGGCTGGCGGATAAAGGGGAGTTGAGCGCAGCGGCAGAATATTGCGAACAATTCTTATTGAAAAACACGGTTTCCGCTGAAGCCTATTATTTACTGGGTCTGATCAAACAAGCGGAGGGAAAAGATTCTTTCGCAGGTGAATTGTTTCGTAAAGCGGTGTACCTGGATCCGCGTCACTATCAGGCCTTGGTGCATCTCGCCGCGCAAGCTGAATTATTGGGAAATTGGGCGGCCGCTGCCGTTTATCGTTCGCGGGCCTCTCGTGTCATGGATAAAGACAAATAGTGACGTGATATGAGTCCTAGGGCGATGAATAGAGGAATAGATCATGAGTAATGTCAAGGAAACTCCAAAGTCATCGGAAGGCATCATTATCAACGATTGCTGGAACCGGATCGGCGTGTGGGGCAATGAAAAACCGCGTTGCCCGGAACTGGATAAAGTTATCCACTGCGCCAATTGCAAAGTGTACTCAGCTAGCGGCCGTTTACTGCTGGATAGAGCAGCCGATCCGCACTATATAAAAACCTGGACCGACCAGCTCAAGCAGATTAAAAAAAAGAAGGATCAGAATTCGGTATCGGTAGTGGTGTTCCGGATTTCTGAAGAATGGTTGGCTTTGCCGGCCCGTTTATTCCAAGAAGTAGTGGACATGCGGGTTGTTCACCGGGTTCCCCATGCCAAGAGCGGCGTGCTTAAAGGACTGGTCAATATCCGTGGTGAATTGCAGTTGTGTGTTTCACTGGGACGTTTGCTGGGGGTGGATAAAAGAACAGCATCGAGTGACGACGCCACGCAGGGTATTTATGCGCGGCTAGTAGTGTTCTCGGATAATGAGAATAGATATGTATTTCCGGTAAGCGAAGTGAAAGGGGTTCATCGTTATGGTTACACTGACTTGCAGAATGTCCCCGCGACCGCGGAACATAGTGCGATAAATTATATGAAAGGTATGTTGGACATGGACGGTAAGCACGTCGGATGCCTGGATGAGACGTTGTTGTTCTCGGCGCTCAAGAGGGTGATGACATGAATAAGAAGGATATGAATAATCTGGCCGATGCCTCGATGCTGGAGTTATTCCGCATGGAGATGGATCAACATGCCGTGGTGTTGAACGAAGGTCTGTTGCGATTGGAAGAAGATCCCGCTTCTCCTGAAAAAATCGAGCCCTTGATGCGGGCTGCCCACTCTATCAAAGGCGCGGCGCGCCTGGTGGGGTTGTCGTATGCGGTCGGGCTGGCGCATAAAATGGAAGATTGTTTGGTCGCGGCGCAGACTGGAAAGCTGTGGTTGACCGCCGATAGTATCGATTTGCTGCTGAAATGCGTCGATATGCTGACGTATATTTCAGATATGACCCATGACGAAAACTTCGAGTTACCACAATCACGCCAAACGGAGCTGGCCGATCTGGAAGAGGCTTTGGCCGAGGTGATCAGCTTCGATAAAAAACCAAAATCCAATCCGGTGGCGGCCAAGGCGGTGGAAAAATCTACTGAGATAGAATCGACGAAGGAAGCCGAGTTAGCCGATAAAGAGATGGATAGCGAGAGTAATTCGTCGGCGAAGAAGGGAAGCAAAAAAACCGTAACACGCAAGACACCGGCACCCAGCAAGAAAAATCCCGCTACTGATTCTGGTGAGATAGATGCGGCCGTAACCTTGAACGATCCTTCCATGATGGAATTATTTCGTCTTGAGGTGGCGCAACAGGGCCAGGTCTTGACTGAAGGCTTATTGCAATTGGAGGAAGATGCGTTTTCTCCAGAGCGACTCGAATCTTTGATGCGTGCCGCTCATTCCATCAAAGGTGCGGCACGGCTGGTCGGGGTGGATTTGGCGGTAGGCCTCGCCCATCGTATGGAAGATTGCCTGGTCGCGGCGCAAACCGGCAAACTGCAGTTGTCTCCCGATGATATCGATGTCTTGCTTAAATCCAGTGATATGTTGTGCGCCATCGGTCAAATTACCGGAGTAGCCGATGCGGCGCTCAGCGAGACGCATCAGCAAGTGCACGAACAGCTCCTGAATCGCTTGTCGCAGGTGTTGGCCGGCCGCTATCAGCCCGCTAAACAAGCGCCGATGTCTGAGGCCGCGCCCGTTGAAAAACATCGCGTCGAGGCAGGCGAGGTACAGGCGGTGTCCGCCAGCCAACAAATCGGAGAAGCCAAGCCGAAACACGCTCCCTTCGAGCCGATCAAAAAAGAAAAGGAAAAAAATGTTGCCGTGACCCAGACAGCTGACCGGGTGTTGCGTATCAGCGCCGAGCAGCTTAATCGATTAATGGGACTCGCCGGCGAATCCATGGTCGAGGCGCGGTGGTTGCGGCCTTATGTGGAAAGTATGCTGCGGCTTAAGCGCCGCCAGGCTGAAATAGTCACCTTACTTGACGGATTGCGTGAACAGCTCGATGAGAATCTTGATCGCGATAAATTGCGCAGGATGTTGCGTGAGGCCCAGGGCAAGGCAGCTGAGTGTCGGCAAATTCTCGGCGACCGCCTGGCGGAATTGGAGTCGTATGACCGTCGTGCCGTGAATTTATCGAGCCGTTTACGCCGTGAAGTGGTCACTAGTCGGATGCGGCCGTTTGGTGACGGGGTGCAAGGTTTTCCGAGGATGATCCGCGATCTGGCCCGTCAGCTCGGCAAACAAGTGCAGCTGCAGATAGACGGTCAGGCGACCATGGTCGATCGCGATATTCTCGAAAAAATCGAGGCGCCACTCAATCATCTTCTGCGCAACTCCATGGATCACGGCATTGAGCCGGCGGATCAGCGCGAGGCGGCCGGTAAGCCGGCGCGCGGCACTATCCGCCTTTCCGCCTATCACCAATCGGGCATGCTTTCGGTAGTGGTGGAAGACGACGGACGCGGGGTGGATACCGAACGTCTCCGTAAGAAAGTGGTCGAGCGTGAGCTGGTCACAGCGGAGATGGCGGTCGACCTCAGCGAAGCTGAGCTGATGGAATTCTTATTTCTGCCCAGTTTCAGCACCAAGGATGAAGTGACCGAAATCTCCGGCCGCGGGGTCGGTCTTGACGTGGTTCACGATGTGGTCCAGGAGATGCGCGGCATGGTGCGCGCCACGTCTCAATTGGGTAGCGGAACCCGCTTCCAATTGCAGTTACCGTTGACGCTGTCGGTATTGCCGGCGTTGTTGGTTGAAATCGCCGATGAGCCTTATGCCTTTCCCTTGGCGCGTATCGAACGGATTCTGCATGTTCCCAGGCAATCGCTGCGTGAAGTCGAAGGGCATCAATATATCAGCGTCGAGGATCATCACGTCGGCTTGGTGTCGGCGTATCAGATTTTCGGATTCGGCGAGATTAACTCGCAGCGTGACGATTTGCCGGTCGTTGTTCTCGGCGAACGCAAAAATTCCTACGGCCTAGTGGTGGACCGATTTCTCGGCGAACGTGATTTGGTCGTGCACGTCCTGCCGCCTCAGTTGGGGAAAATAAAGGATATCAGTTCAGCCGCTTTGATGGAAAACGGCGCCCCCTTGCTGGTGGTCGATGTCGATGACATGTTGCGCTCGATAGAAAAAATCGTGATGGGCGGCCGCCTCAACCGGGTCGGTGAACCGCAGCAGAAAGACGAACAGGCCAAGAAGAAGCGCATTCTGGTGGTCGATGATTCGATCACAGTGCGTGAAGTGGAGCGTAAATTACTGACCGCCTCGGGTTATTCGGTGGATGTGGCGGTGGATGGCATGGATGGTTGGAACGCTTTGCGTGAAGGCGATTATGACCTGATCATCAGTGATATCGACATGCCGCGGCTAGATGGCATCGAATTGGTAAGAATGATACGCCAAGATGCAAAATTTAAGGACATGCCGGTAATGATCGTTTCATACAAGGATCGTGAAGAGGATCGTTTTCGCGGTTTGGAGGCGGGTGCGAATTATTATCTCACCAAGGGAAGTTTTCACGACGAAACTCTCAGGGAAGCCGTAATTGATTTGATAGGTGTTGCCGCATGAGGATTGCCATTGTCAATGACATGACGCTTGCATTGGAAAGTTTACGGCGGGTGGTCAACAGCGCCAGCCAGCATCAAATCGCTTGGGTTGCGCGCGACGGCGCGGAGGCGGTAAAACGCTGCGCCGAGGATCGGCCGGATTTGATCTTGATGGATTTGATCATGCCGGTAATGAATGGCGCGGAGGCCACCCGCCAGATTATGTTCAGTAACCCGTGTCCGATTTTGGTGGTGACCAGCTCGGTGGGCGGCAATGCGTCGCTGGTGTTCGAGGCCATGGGCGCCGGAGCCTTGGACGCGGTGCGCACGCCTATACTCGCCCAGCAAGGCGAGCAGGGTGCGGCGGGTTTGTTGGCCAAGATAGCCACGATCGAGAAGTTGACCAGGACGGCCCCGGTTCGCCGTCCAAACGAGGCGCCGGGCGAAAAAAACCTCGGCGCGCCGAGCGGGCTAAAACTGCTCGCCATCGGTTCGTCCACCGGCGGCCCCAAAGCGTTGGCGACGATACTATCGAAGTTGCCCGCTGATTTCCCGGGTGCGGTGGTGATTATTCAACACGTCGATGCGCAATTCGCGGGCGAATTAGCGGAATGGTTGAACGAACAATGCGCGCTCCCAGTACGTCTCGCCCGCGAGGGTGACCGGCCTACGGCCGGTACCGTGCTGCTGGCGGGGACCAACGATCATCTGGTGCTGACCGATATGTTACGTCTCAGCTATAGCGACGCACCACGCGATATGGTGTACCGCCCATCGGTGGATGTCTTTTTTGAAAGTGTCGTGCGTTATTGGCGGGGTGGGGTGGTCGGCGTTTTACTGACCGGTATGGGGCGCGATGGCGGCATGGGTTTGCTACGGTTGCGCGAACGGGGACACCATACCATTGCGGAACACCAATCGACCTGCGCGGTATACGGCATGCCGAAGACCGCCGTACTGCTCAACGCGGCGGTCGAGGTGCTGCCGGTAGGCGATATCGCCCCGGCGTTGTTGAAGGTTTTTCCCGGCAGGGCCGATACAGGGAAAAGAGGCGTCATGTCATGAATAAAGACAAAATCATCAAAAGAGAGCCGGCTCCGAACGAGGCGCCATACACTATGACCCGGGTTTTATTGGTGGACGATCAGCCCATTGTCGCCGAAGCAATCCGGCGTATGCTGGTCACCGAGGAAAACCTCGAATATCACTATTGCACCGATCCGGCGCGGGCCATCGCCGAGGCGGTTGAATTCCAGCCCACGGTTATTCTGCAGGATTTGGTCATGCCCGACATCGACGGCATGATGCTGCTGCGCTTTTTCCGGGCGAATCCCGAGACCAAGAATATTCCTATCATCGTGATGTCTTCCAAAGAAGATCCCAAGATAAAAAGCGAGGCATTCGAGCTGCAGGCCAGCGATTACCTGGTCAAAATCCCTGATAAGATCGAGTTAATCGCCCGGGTGCGCGCGCATACCCGCAGTTATCTGGCTCAGTTACAGCGTGACGAAGCCTATCGCGCTTTACACGACATGCAGATCGAACTGGAGAAGACCAATAAGGAGCTGCAGCGACTGACCAGTCTTGACGGCTTGACCGGTATCGCCAACCGTCGCCGTTTCGATGAATACCTGGATCAGGAATGGATGCGCGCGGCGCGCGGTAACAAGGTGATTTCGCTGATCCTGATGGACATCGATCACTTCAAGACCTATAACGACAACTACGGTCATCAGGGTGGTGACGACGTGCTGCGGAAGGTGGCGCAAGCCATCGATCAGGGTACCAATCGCCCCGGCGATTTGGTGGCGCGCTACGGCGGCGAAGAGTTCGCGATTATCATGCCCGATACCGATCCCGACGGCGCCGAAACCGTCGCCGAGAAAATCCGTCTAGCGGTGGAGAAACTCGCTATTCCCCACGCGCATTCATCGGCGGCGGCCTGTGTCACCATCAGCATGGGTGTGGCGAGCATCATTCCGCGCGACGGGATATTGCCGTCGATGTTGATCGCGGCGGCGGACGAGGCTTTGTATGCGGCCAAACACACGGGACGTAATCGTTTCGTCAACGCCCATGACGTGAAGAAAACCGCGACCGCCGCCGAAAAGGCTGAACAAGAACCAGAATCAGAAGAAAAAAAGGCAACGGATGACGCAGCCAAGCCATCCAAGAAGAAAATTGCCAAGGACAAGATATTCCGCGCCGCCGGTTAAACCGCGCCGGCCATCCGGGTTTGTTAATCTTCCGCGGCAATGCGGCGCAGCGCGGGGTAGATTCGCGCCGTCTTGATGGTGTTGGCGCTGGTTTGTATGACTTCGATGGGGTAACCCGCGATCATCACACTCGTGCCCGGTTCGGGGATCGATTCCATATGTTCGGTGATGAGGCCGTTGAAGGTTTTCGGACCGTCGGTCGGCAATTGCCATTCCATAAGCCGGTTCAATTCGCGGATGTTGGCGCTGCCGTCGACCAAGAAGCTGCCGTCATCCTGTGGGTGGACCTCGCGTACGGTGGCTGCGGCGTCGGTGGTGAATTCGCCGACGATTTCTTCGAGGATATCTTCGAGCGTCACCAGACCTAGGATGTCACCGTATTCGTCGACCACCAATCCGATCCGGCGTTTTTGCCGCTGAAAATTCAGGAGTTGCGTATTAAGCGGCGTGCCTTCCGGCACAAAGTAGGCTTCGCGGGCGATTTGGCTTAGGGCTTCCTTGGTGAGTTTGCCCTCGGCGACCAGATGCAGGGCATTACGTAGATGGATGATGCCCACCACGTTGTCGATGCTCGCGCGGTAGACCGGTAGTCGGGTGTGCTGGCTGGTAGTCAGCAGACGCATGGCATCGTCGAGATCGCCCTCGATGTCGATACCGATGATTTCGTTGCGCGGCACCATGATGTCCTCGACCGTGACGTTTTCCAGATCGAGGATGCTGAGCAGCATGCGTTGATGACGGCGCGGGATGAGCGCCCCCGCTTCGTTGACCACGCTGCGCAGCTCGTCGCGGCTGAGCTGATGCATGGCCGGCTCCTTGGCGGAAATCCCGAATACCTTTAACAGCGAATTGGCAATGCCATTGGTCAGCCAGACGATGGGATAGAGCAGCCGCAATAGCGGCGTGAGGATATAGGCCACCGGCAGCGCGATGCGTTCCGGATGCAGTACAGCCAGCGTTTTCGGCGTGACTTCGCCGAAGATCAGCAGGAGTATGGTAAGTAGACCGGTGGCTATCGCAATACCGGTTTCCCCCATCAGGCGCAAGCCGATCAAGGTAGCCAGAGCCGAGGCGGCGATGTTGACAAAGTTGTTGCCCAGCAGGATGAGGCCGATGAGGCGGTCGGGTCGCGCCAGCAGGGCGCTGGTCAGCATGGCGCCGCGATGTTTGGATTTGGCGAGATGGCGCAGACGGTAACGATTGATACTCATCATCGCCGTTTCCGATGCGGAAAAGAAGGCCGAGAGTGCGATCATCACAATCAGCGCGGTGAACAAGGCGCTTAGCGGAATGTCTTCCATGGTCTGTCAGCGTACGCTATGGGCTGAAAAGCTGGCTCGCTTGGGCGGCGACTTCCAGCGCTACGTCCACTACTGCGTTCCCTCAACGATTGAGCACGATTTCCAAGACCCATTTACTGCCGAGGTAAGCGAGCAACAACGCGGTAAATCCCCACAGAGTCCAGCGGATGGCGACGCGTCCGCGCCAGCCCGAACGCCAGCGGCCAAGCAGCAAAATGGCGAAAATCACCCAGGCCGTGATGGAAAACACAGTTTTGTGGACCAGATGCTGGGCGAACAAATCTTCCAGATAGAGAATACCGCTCAATAGCGACAGGCTGTGCAGGATGAAGCCGATGGCGATTAATTGAAATAAGAGGCTTTCCATGGTTTCCAGCGGCGGCAGGGCGCGGATAAAACCGCCGGGACGTTTGTTGTGCAGATGACGGTCTTGAATGGCCAGTAAAATGGCCTGGCCGGCGGCGACGCTGAACAGGCTGTAAGCAAAGATGGAAATCGCGATGTGTAGGCGCAAGGCGATGGCGACTTCACCGCTGACCACATGCGCGGAGGGGAAGACTTGTTCCAGTATCAGCGCAATGCCGGCGAGCGGCAGTACCGCGATACCGATATTTTCCAGGGGCTGGGTGAGAGCGGCGAACAAGACCATGACCGCGATCAGCCAAGATAAAAGCGACAAAGTATTAAAAAATCCCAGATTGAGCCCGTTAACCACAAAGAGATTTTGGTACAGGATAGCGGCGTGCAAAGCCGCGGCCACCAGACCGAGCGCCAACAAGGGTCGTTTGGCGCCTGGATTTTGGGTGCCTTTAGAAAGCCGCAGGCCGAGTTTGAAACCCGCGGCGAAGTAAAGAATCATAGCCGGGATGGCGATATAGAGTGTGGTCATGGACTGATGAATGTCTCGCAACAGCGCGAATGATGGCACACCTCGCCTAGCGATAGAAGAGGGAATCCATCAGCGCTTAATCAGGCCGCCGCTCGGAAAAGGGCGCATGTTATAGTTGGGTTGGCGAAAATAAGGATGTCGCTAAGGATATCTATGCAGATTCGGGTTTTGGGATGCAGCGGCGGCGTAGGCCAGGGATTGCGCACCACTTCTTTATTGGTGGATGGCGACGTCCTCATCGACGCGGGCAGCGGCGTGGGTGATTTGAGCCTCGCCGAGATGGCGAAGATCCGCCATATTTTTCTCACTCATTCCCATCTCGATCACATCGCCTTCATTCCCCTCATGCTCGATAGCGTCTTCGAAGAGCGCCGGGAAGCGCTGATCGTGCACGGCCTGCCCGAGACCTTGCAGGCCTTGCAGCAACATATCTTCAATTGGGTAATCTGGCCCGACTTTAATAAACTACCTAGCCCTCAACAGCCGGTGATGAAATACGCGCCCATGTTGCCCGGTGAGATATTGACGGTGGTGGGGCGGACTTGGGAAATGATTCCGGTCGCCCATGCCGTGCCCGCGGTGGGTTACCGGGTGGCCTGCGCCGGGGGCGTGCTGGCTTTCAGCGGCGACACCTTTACCAATGACACTTTCTGGGCCGGTTTGAATGCCCATGACCGCTTGGATGTCTTGATAGTGGAAACGGCCTTCGCCAACGCCGATCTCGCCATCAGCCGCATGGCCAAGCATTACTGTCCCAGCCTGCTGGCCGAAGATATCAAGAAACTCCGCCATCAGCCGGAAATCTACATTACCCACAACAAACCGGGCGAAGAGGACGCGATCACCAGTGAATGCCAGATCGCCTTGGCCGGGCGCCGTATTCATCGCTTGAACAGCGGTGACCTCATAACGTTATAATCCCCCTCCATCGTGCAATTTGGCGCGCCGCCCCGGCGGGACGGGCGCGACTAGGGGATATCATGTTTGAAAGCTTGACCGAAAGGCTGAGCCGCACCTTAAAAACGCTGCGCGGCCAAGGGCGGCTCACCGAAGACAATATTAAAGAGGCCTTGCGCGACGTGCGGATGGCCCTGCTCGAAGCCGATGTCGCCTTGCCGGTGGTCCGCGACTTCATCGAACATGTGCGCGCCCGTGCCGTGGGCAAGGATGTCTTGGAAAGCCTGACGCCCGGCCAGGCTCTCATCGGCGTGGTGCGCGACGAGCTGGTGGCCCTGATGGGTCAGGCCAACGAAGATTTGCAGCTCAATGTCACCCCGCCGGCGGTGGTGTTGATGGCGGGCCTGCAAGGTTCCGGTAAAACCACCACGGTGGCCAAGCTCTCGCGCTTTTTGAAGGAGCGCCGCAAAAAGACCGTGCTGGTGGCGAGCTGCGACATCTACCGTCCCGCCGCCATCGATCAATTACAAACCCTGGCCGGAGAAGTAGGCGCGGTTTTTTTCCCCAGCACGCCGGACCAGGACCCGGTGGCCATCGCGCTGGCGGCGGTGGAGTCGGCGCGCAAACAATTCATCGACGTGGTGATCATCGATACCGCCGGTCGCCTGCATATCGACACGGAGATGATGGACGAGATCAAGCGCCTGCACGCGGCCCTGCGCCCCATCGAGACCCTGTTCGTGGTCGACAGCATGACCGGTCAGGACGCGGTGAACACTGCCAAGGCCTTCAGTGAGGCGTTGCCCCTTACCGGTGTGGTGTTGACCAAGGCCGACGGCGACGCCCGCGGCGGCGCGGCCTTATCAGTGCGCCATGTCACCGGTAAACCCATCAAATTTCTCGGCATGGGTGAGAAGACCGGGGCCCTCGAGCCCTTTCACCCCGACCGGGTCGCCTCGCGCATCTTAGGTATGGGCGACGTGTTGTCTTTGGTGGAGGAGGCGGAGCGTAACCTCGATCGGGGCAAGGCCGAACAGCTGGCCAATAAACTGAAAAAAGGCAAAGGCTTCGATCTGGAGGATTTCCGTGAGCAGATGCAGCAGATGCGTCAAATGGGCGGCATCGGCGCCCTGATGGACAAGCTGCCCGGCATGAGCAGCGTCCCCGACGCGGTGAAGCAGCAGGTCAATGACAAGGAGATGCTGCGTATGGAGGCCATCATCGGCTCCATGACCCCGTTGGAGCGGCGGACACCCGACCTGATCAAGGGTTCGCGCAAACGGCGTATCGCCGCCGGATCGGGCACTCAGGTGCAGGACGTCAACCGCCTGCTCAAGCAATTCGACCAGATGCAGCGCATGATGAAAAAGATGTCAAAAGGGGGCTTAAGCAAGATGTTGCGGGCCTTGGGCGGCCGCGCGCCGGGCCGCCTGCCCTTCTGAACCGCCGGCCGCGCCGGCATTGCCCCTTCCCATTTCGGGAAAATTGCGTAAAATAACGCGCTTTTACCGCTACCTTGCCCGGCGAGGGATGCGGCACATGAATTTTTTGGGGACAGGTACTGACATGGTAAGCATTCGTTTGGCTCGAAGTGGCGCGAAAAAACGGCCTTTTTACCACATCGTGGTGACCAACAGCCGCAGCGCGCGGGATGGCCGATTCATTGAGCGCGTCGGCTTCTTCAACCCGGTGGCGCAAGGCGCCGAAACCAAGTTGGAAGTCAATGCCGAGCGGGTTGGCTACTGGCTGTCGAAAGGCGCCCAACCCTCTGATCGCGTCGATCAATTATTGAAGAGCCAGCCCAAGGCCTGAACCCTGGCCGTGCCTCACCCGAGCGAGGGGCGATGGTGGTAGCAGCCCAGCGGCTGGTGATCGGCCGGATCGGCGGGCCTTATGGCGTGCGCGGCTGGGTGAAGGTGTATTCCTACACCGAACCGCGCGAAGAGATACTGACCCACCGCCAGTGGTGGGTGCATCTGGCGGGTGAATGGCGTCCCATGGCCCTGGCCGAGGGGCGGCCTCACGGTAAAACCATCGTGGCCCGTTTGGCGGACTATGACGACCGCGATGCGGTGCAGGCCCTCACCGGCTGTGAGATCGCCGTTCCGCGCGCGACGCTGGCGGCCTTGGGGCCCGATGAGTTTTATTGGAGCGACTTGCAAGGTTTGCGGGTCGTCACCCGGGACGGCGTTGAGCTGGGGGTAGTGGACCATTTGCTGGAGACCGGCGCCAACGATGTGTTGGTGGTGAAGGGCGAGCGGGAACGGTTGATCCCCTATGTGTGGGGCCAAGTCGTCACTGAAGTGGATCTCGGGCAGGGCGTGATGCGGGTCGATTGGGATCCGGAATTTTAAACGGTGCGTTTCGACGTCATCAGTCTGTTTCCGGAGTTGTTCGAGATCGTGACCCGTCACGGGGTGACGGGCCGGGCGGTGCAGCGGAGGATAGTCGACCTCGCGCTCTGGAATCCGCGGGATTACACCACGGATCGTCACCGCAGCGTGGACGACCGGCCCTACGGCGGCGGCCCCGGTATGGTGATGCTGGTCAAGCCGCTGCGCGACGCCATCCGCGCGGCGCGGGCCCAGGCCCCGGCCAGCCGGGTGATCTACCTCAGCCCGCAAGGGCGGCGGTTGGATCAGGTGGCGGTAGTGGACTTGGCGGCGCGCCCCGGCATGATATTGGTGGCGGGCCGTTACGAAGGCATCGATCAGCGCGTGATCGACGGCGAGGTCGATGAGGAATGGTCGATCGGCGACTACGTGCTGAGCGGTGGTGAGCTGGCGGCGATGGTGATGATGGACGCGGTGATCCGCGTGTTGCCCGGGGTATTGGGCCACGAACAGTCCGCCGAACAGGATTCTTTCATGGCGGGTTTGCTGGATCATCCCCATTACACTCGGCCGGAGGAGATCGACGGCGCGACGGTGCCGGCAGTATTGATGCAGGGTGACCATGAGGCCATCCGGCGCTGGCGCTTGAAACAGGCGCTGGGCCGCACGTGGCTGAAACGCCCGGATTTATTGCAGAGTTTAGCGCTGACGGCGGAACAGCAGTTGTTGTTGGCGGAGTTTAAACGCGAACGCGGTGTATGAGCGGACGTTCGTTTTGGTAAAAACGTGAATATATTTTGGGGTAATAGTGTATGAGCAACATCATCCAGCAGCTTGAAGCCGAACAAATGAAGGCGGAGATTCCGACCTTCGGTCCCGGCGACACCGTGGAAGTGCAGGTGAAGGTCAAAGAAGGTAACCGCGAACGTTTGCAGGCCTTCGAAGGCGTGGTCATCGCCAAGCGCAACCGCGGCCTTAACTCCTCCTTCACCGTGCGCAAGATCTCCCACGGCGAAGGTGTGGAACGCGTGTTTCAGACCCACAGCCCGGTAGTGGCCGGCATCAAACTGATTCGTCGGGGCGACGTCTGCCGCGCCAAGCTGTATTACCTGCGCGGCCGCCAAGGCAAATCCGCCCGCATCAAAGAAAAGCTTTAACTTTTACGCAGCCATGCCCGCTGCGCGCAACGGACTGTGGAACGGAAACGTCGGGTTCCGCAGTCCGTTGTTGTTTCCCCCGCGTTTAAATCCGCGATCTATGGCCAGGACACTCGCCCTGTTGCTGGTGGGCTTGGCCTGTAACCTCGCCCACGCCGACGGCGGCGATAACGACATTGCCGCACTGATTCGTCACGGTGCGCCGCAACTCGCGCAAACGCTGATCGACCGATATCAAGCCGAGACCGACGGTGATGTCGCCGGGTGGACACACTGGGAAAAACAGCGCATCGCGTTGCTTCTGGCCGTCGAGGAATGGCAGGAAGCGATAACGCGTGTGGAGGCGTTACCGCCCGACAGTCCTGGCGACCTGCGCAAATGGGCTGAGACCCGCGCCGCCGAGGCCGAGCTGGCTTTGGGTCATCCCACCGCCGCGCGGGAACGCGTGGCGGGCTTGATCTGGGCTCGCGAAGAGAGTCTCGGCGCGGAACAGCTTGCTGAATGGCGGCGCCTGATCATCGAGAGTTATCTTGCCGAACAACGCATCGAGGACGCGGCCCTCGCCCTGCAACGTTATCAACAAGACACGGCGCAGCCCGATGAGGAAGAAACCCGGCTCAGCGCGCGGGTGTGGCTCGCCGAGGGGCGCGCCAGCGAGGCGGCTCTCCTGCTCGCCGATAAGACCGAGCTGGAGAGCCGCGCGCTCGCTCTGCTCGCCGGGTTGCGGAGCCAAGGCTTGGCGCCGGATAGCGTCGTCACCCAAGCCCGCGCCCTGGCGCTGGCCGACGGCGGCGAGCCGGCCGCGCGGCGGAAATTGTGGGCGGTGGCGGCCGAGGCGGCGCGTCTCGCTGCCGACGATTTGACCCGTATCGAGGCCTTGGAACGCGCGCTGGTCCTCGGGCACGGTGCGGCGGGCGACGAGTTGCCGGTCAACGCCGATATTTTGTGGGACGCCTATCTCAACTATGGCATGGTCTTGGCGCAGCGCGCCCAGTTAAGCACCGATGATTATCCGCCCTGGTTCGAGATCGTGCAGCGCCTACGCGACATCAAACCCGTGGAGGCGCGGGCCTTGATGGCGGTCCTGGCCTGGCATGACCCGGCCCACTCCCTTGCCGCCGCCGCGCATCAGCAGCTGATCGATTCATTTGAAAACCATGAACGACGTGCCGCCGTGCTGCGGATTCTCTATCTCGATTCCGCACGGTTTCCCAGTCTGGAAACCATTCCGTCCGGGGTTCGCTACAGTCTGGCGGCAGTGGCTCTTGAGGCAGGGGAACTGCCGGCCGCCACGCAGCTGATCGGTGATCTGCCGGTACCCGCCGCCGCCACGCAAGCGGAAACGGTGGCCTGGCAGCTGGCGCGGGCGCGGGTGTTGCTCGCCACCGGCAGCGACGAATTGGGCACCAGCGTGTTGAAGGGATTGGCGGGGCAGGCCATGAGCTTCACGCCCGCGCAACGGCGGACGATGATGCGCGCGGCAGGGGTGGCGCAAAGCCTGGGCCATCACCAGGCCGCGCTGGAGGTGTTGCAGAGCCTGGCCGCCGTTACTCCGGAAATGGCGATGCAGCGCGAGCTGCAATTCTGGGTGGGCCAGTCTTACGAGGCGTTAAGCGACTATCAGCGCGCCGTCCTCAGCTATTTGCGGACGGCCTATCTCGCGGGCGAAACCGGCGCGGCGGATAACTGGGGTCAGCTCGGTCGTTATCATGCCGCCGCGGTGCTGGCCAAGGCGGGGCTGCGTGCCGATGCGCGCCGCTTGTATGCTGGCCTCTTGGGAGACGATACTGAGCCCGCCCGTCGCGCCTACGCATTGCGGGCTTTGGATCAACTGGAGGGCATGCCATGAACCGCGCTCAACCCCGTTCGATTTCCGGTCTGCGGCTGACCCACGCAGCACCGTCGCCCGATGACTACGATGTCATACTCGCCAGCCCGGTACCCGGTGTGAAGATTGCGCTACGCGAAGAGGACGGGGCCGTGTGCGACGTGAGTTTCATCGAGGATACCGTGCCCGACCAAGCGCCGGTCACCGCCTTGGCGCGACGGGCGGCGGCGCAGTTGCGGGCTTATTTCGGCGATCCGCAGCGGACACTCGATCTGCCGCTGACTTTAAAAGGGACGCCGTTTCAACAACGCGTGTGGGCAGCGCTGCGCGCCATTCCGGCCGGTGAAACCCGCCGTTACGGTGACCTGGCCGAACTTCTCGGCAGCGGTCCGCGGGCGGTGGGCGGCGCCTGCCGCGCCAATCCCATTCCGCTGTTCGTGCCCTGTCACCGGGTGGTGGCGGCCGGCGGCGCCGGTGGTTTCATGGGCCGTATCGAAGGACCGGCCCTGGCCCTCAAGCACTGGTTGTTGCAACACGAGCGGGCCGGATCGTGAGCGTGGAGGCACTGAGCGAGAAATCAAGCGTTTTGAACGGTGCCGCGCCGGCCGGCGATCAAATGGCGATGATCGAGGCATGTCTCGACGCCCTGTGGATGGAACAGGGTTTGAGCGGCAACACTTTGGCGGCGTATCGCGCCGACCTCAAAGGCTGGGCGGCGTGGTTGGCGCCGCGGGGACGTAACCTGCTCGGCGCTCGGCGGGATGAGGTATTGGAATATCTGGCGCAGCGGGTGCGTGGCGGCGCGCGGCCGCGCACCACCGCGCGCTTATTGTCCAGCCTGCGGCGCTTTTATCAATATCAAGTGCGTGAGCGGCGCTTGAGCGTCGATCCCAGCGCCCTCATCGATTCACCGAAACTGGGCCGGCCTTTGCCCACGGCCCTCACCGAGGCCGAAGTGGACTCGCTGCTCAGCGCACCGGATATCAATCAACCTTTGGGCCTGCGTGACCGCGCCATGCTGGAATTGCTCTACGCCTCGGGTTTGCGGGTCTCCGAGCTGGTGGGTGTGGAAGTGACGCAACTCAATCTGCGCCAGGGCGTGGTGCGGGTGGTGGGCAAGGGGGATAAAGAGCGGCTGGTGCCCCTGGGTGAAGAGGCCGCCAGCTGGGTCGAGCGTTACTTGGGTGAGGCGCGGGCGAGTTTGCTGCATGGGGCCCAGAGCAAAGCATTATTTGTAACACAACGCGGCGAGGCGATGACCCGCCAGGCTTTTTGGTATTTGATCAAGCGTCACGCCCGGCGGGTGGGCGTGCGCGCCAGCTTGTCGCCCCACACGTTGCGGCATTCTTTCGCTACCCACTTACTCAACCACGGGGCAGACTTGCGGGCGGTGCAGATGTTGCTGGGCCATCATAACTTGTCGACCACACAGATTTACACCCACGTGGCGCGCGAGCGTTTGAAACAAGTGCATGGCGAGCACCATCCGCGAGGTTGAAGGGACCAGGGAACCCCGTCGCCGCGATGACCTCCAACGATTACCGATTTTTTATAACGAGCGAAGTAACGATGAAAAGCAAATTGATTTCTTGGGCCGCGGCTGCGTTGGCCGTGACGAGTATGTTGGGCTTGGCCGTGGCGGACGATGTCGAAACCATCGCCAAGGCGATGCAGAAAATAGCGCCGGGTATGACTCCCGACCGCATCGTCGAGAGTCCGATGCCGGGTTTGTATGAAGTGAGTTTTGGATCGGAAGTCTTGTATGTCAGCAAGGACGGTCGTTTCGCCTTGCAGGGTGATCTCATCGATGTGGCGAGCAAGGCCAATCTTTCGGAGGCGCGCCGCGCCCAGGGTCGGGTGCAGTTGATCAAAAGCCTCAACGAAAAGGATATGATCATCTTCGCCGCGCCACCCAAACAGGAAAAACACGTGGTCACCATCTTCACCGACGTGGATTGCGCCTATTGCCGCAAGATGCATGGCGAAATGGCGGACTACAACAAGGCCGGTATCACCATTCGTTATCTGGCCTTCCCGCGCTCGGGAGTGGACACGCCTTCTTATCACAAGATGGTCAGCGTGTGGTGCGCGAAAGACCGCCGGGCGGCGATGACCCGCGCCAAACTCGGAGAAGCCGTGGAACAAAAGACGTGTGACAATCCCGTGAAAAAACACCTGGCCGCCGCGGAACGGGTCGGGGTGTCGGGCACGCCGACCATGGTATTGGAGGATGGCACCGTGGTGCCCGGCTACATGCCCGCCGCGCGCTTGAGTCAGGCCCTCGATCAACTCGCCACCGCCGCGCGTTAAGTTTTCCAAGTTCAGCTAATCCTCACAAGGGCGATGAATTGCCTCCTCTCTCTTGCGGGAGAGGAGGCGTTATCAGACCTGTTTGATTGATGCCGGCCAATCGTCTTGCTCGTCGATTATGGCGCGGAGACTGTGGAGACTAAGGACATCTTGCCGCGTTAAAAGGGTAAAATAGCCGCCGCCCCGACGGTTGGCCACGGACCCTGCGATGTTACGACTCACTGAAATCAGACTCCCCCTCGGCCACCCGGCGGACGCGATCCGCGTGGCGATATTGCAACGGCTGAAGATCGATGCGCGCGAATTGCTCGGCTACAGTGTTGCCCGCCGTGGTTACGATGCGCGCAAGAAGAGTGAGATCGTGTTCGTCTATTCGCTGGATGTGGCGGTAATCGACGAGGCGCGGCTGTTGAAACGCTGCAGCGGCGAGCAGCACATCAAACCCACGCCGGATACTGAATATCAATTCGTCGCGCGCGCGCCGGCCAATCTCAAGACCCGCCCGGTGATCATCGGCACGGGTCCCTGTGGTTTCATGGCGGCGCTGTTGCTGGCGCAGATGGGTTTCAAGCCGCTGATCCTGGAACGGGGTAAGGAAGTGCGGCAGCGTACCAAGGACACCTGGGCGCTGTGGCGTAATCACCAGCTCGATCCGGAGTCGAACGTGCAGTTCGGCGAGGGCGGCGCCGGCACTTTTTCCGATGGAAAACTGCATACCCAGATCCAGGATCCGCGTCATCTGGGTATGAAGATATTGCGTGAGTTCGTCAAGGCCGGCGCGCCGGAGGAAATTCTCTACCTCAGCAAGCCGCATGTCGGCACCTTCCGTCTGGTGAGCATGCTGGAGAAGATCCGCGCGGAGATCATCGGCCTCGGCGGCGAGTTCCGTTTCGAGAGCCGCGTGACTGATATTGATATCGACAACCGTCAGGTGTGTGGTGTGGTGCTGGCCGGCGGCGAACGTATCGCCTGCGATCACGTGATTCTTGCCATCGGTCACAGCGCGCGCGACACCTTTCAGATGCTTTATGACCGCGGCGTCTATATCGAGGCCAAACCCTTCTCCATCGGCTTTCGTATCGAACACCCGCAGGCGCTCATTGACCGCTGCCGCTTCGGCGGCTTCGCCGGTCATCCCGATCTCGGCGCGGCGGATTACAAACTGGTGCACCACTGCAAGAACGGCCGCAGCGTCTACAGCTTCTGCATGTGTCCCGGCGGCACGGTGGTGGCGGCGACCTCGGAAGAGGGGCGGGTGGTCACCAACGGCATGAGCCAGTATTCGCGCAACGAACGCAACGCCAACAGCGGCATCGTGGTCGGCATCACGCCGGCGGATTTCCCCAGTGCTCACCCGCTGGCCGGCATCGAGCTGCAACGTGACCTGGAGTCGCGCGCCTTTGTGTTGGGCGGGAGTAATTACGCGGCGCCGGGGCAGCTGGTCGGCGATTTTTTGCGGGGCAGACCGTCAATCGCATTGGGCAGTGTGTTGCCGTCGTACACACCCGGTGTGCATCTCACCGATCTGAGCACCGCCTTGCCCGACTACGCCATCGCGGCAATCCGCGAAGCGCTGCCCGCCTTCGAGCGACAGATCAAAGGTTTCGCCATGCACGACGCCGTGCTCACCGGCGTCGAAACCCGCACCTCCTCATCGGTGCGCATCAAACGTAATCGCGAGGATTACCAGAGCATCAACACACTAGGACTTTATCCGGCCGGTGAAGGCGCCGGTTATGCCGGCGGCATCCTCTCCGCCGCGGTGGACGGCATTGAGGCGGCGGAGGCGGTCGCCTTGAGCATAGCGGCGAAGTTTGGGGCGTGATTTTTTTATATAGGTAGGGTGGGTTACCGCAGCGTAACCTACCCCCTACATTTAAGATCAGGCGCGATCAAGCATTGAGATGAGACCCACGTTGAAACAGATCACTTCCGCCGACAACGTCCAATACAAACAGCTGAAGAAGCTGGCGGACAATCCCCGCGAGCGGCGCAAGCGCGGTGAGACCTTGCTGGACGGTGTGCATTTGTTGCAGGCCTTGGCCGATGCCGGCGGTGGCGTGGAGTTGCTCATTCTGCGTCACGGCAGCGGCGACGATCGCGAAATTCAGGCCTGTTTGCGCAGATTCGCCGACACGCCCAGCATCGAACTCAGTGCGGCGTTGTTCGATGCGCTCTCGCCGGTGGAGACGCCGGTGGGCATACTCGCGCTCTACAATATTCCACGGCATGACGAACGCTCGCCCATTTGCGCCGTGCTGCTGGAAAATATTCAGGACCCCGGCAATCTCGGCGGTCTATTGCGCACGGCGGCGGCGGCCGGCGTCGATGCGGTCTATCTCTCCAAGGGTTGCAGCGAGGCCTGGTCGCCGAAGGCCTTGCGCGCCGCGATGGGCGCTCATTTTGTGCTGGCCATTCATGAGCAGCAGGATCTACCCGCGCTCTGCACCACCTTGCCGCGGGTGATCGCCACGCGGCTAAATGCACCGCAATCACTTTATGAACTCGACCTGCGCGGGCCGCTGGCGTTGCTCTTCGGCAATGAAGGGGCGGGACTGAGTGAAGAACTGGCGGCCTGCGCCACGCAGCACGTCCGCATCCCGCTGCCGGGCAAAATGGAATCACTCAACGTGGCGGCCGCGGCGGCGGTGTGCCTCTTCGAACGGGTGCGACAGATAACCCTGATCTAACAATGGTCGGTGGCTAAGGGGGCGGTCGTCCCAATTTTGCACTTTATTATAAAAAAATTAACATTTGCCGCCGGTTATTCTAAGATTCTTAACAATTCCCGGACCTGGCCACCCGTTAATGCGAAAAATCCAACAACCGCCCGCGCAAGAGATTATCTACGGCAGCGCCACGCCGAAAGAGTCCGTCGCCATCTCGCGCGAGGTCCGGGCCGGACGGCTGCGCCGCATCGCTCCCAAGCTCTACACCACCAATCTCAAAGACTCGCCCGAGAGCATCATCCGCCGGCACCTGTACCGCATCCTCGCGCGCTACTACCCGGGCGCGGTGGTGAGCCACCGCTCGGCGCTCGAAGGCGGGGTGGCGCGCGATGATACGATCTTCCTCACCTACAAATACACCAAGCGCGTCACGCTGCCCGGGATCACCATCCGGCTGCTTAAGGGCGAGGGTTCGATAGAAGGGGACAGCCCGTTTATGGACGGTTTGTATCTCGCCTCGCGGCCGCGCGCGTTGCTCGAAAACTTGCAGCCGGCACGCGCGCGCAGCGGCGCGCCCAAGAACTGGTCGCGGGGGGAGATCGAGGAGTACCTGGATGAAATCGCGCGCGTCCACGGCGAGGACGAGCTCAACCGCCTGCGCGACGCCGCCCGGCGCATCGCCACGCAGCTTAAGCTGCACGAGGAATTCAAGGCCCTGGACGTTCTGATCGGCGCGATCCTCGGGGACGCGCAAGACAAAACTGAACTCGGCGTCGGCCCGCGCCCGCGCGGCCGGCGTCCCCTACGATGCCCATCGCCTGGAGCGCTTCATGGCCCTCTTCGCGGCACTGCGCCGCGCGGTGCTGCCCGTGCGCCCGGCGCCGGCGCTCACCCCGGAGGGTATACGTCATCTCGCGTTCTTCGAAGCCTACTTCTCGAACTTCATCGAAGGCACTGAGTTTATGGTGGAGGAGGCGGCCGACATCGTCTTTCGCGGCAAGCGCGTGCCCCAGCGCCCGGCCGATGCCCACGATATCCTCGGCACCTATCAGATCGTTGCCAACAGCGAGGAGATGAGCCCGCTCCCAATACGGCCGAAGAATTGATTGAGCTACTCAAGGCGCGCCACGCCACGTTGCTCGCCGGTCGCCCCGAAAAACAGCCGGGACGTTTCAAAGAAGAAGTGAACCGCGCGGGGGAGACGGTGTTCGTGACGCCCGAGTTGGTCACGGGCACCTTAATAAAAGGCTTCGAACCCTGCCGCGCCCTCAAGGACCCACTGAGCCGCGCGCTGTATATGATGTTCCTCATCGCCGAGGTCCATCCCTTCGCCGACGGCAACGGCCGCATCGCCCGCGTCATGCTGAACGCCGAACTCGTGCACGGTGGCCGGGCGCGGATTATCATCCCGACGGCCTACCGGGAGGATTACCTGCTGGCCCTGCGGGCGCTCACGCGCCAGGGCAACACCGATGCGTACATCAGAATGCTCGACCGGGCGCAGGACTTTACCGCGCGGATCGACTTCAACGACTACGAGCGCGCGCTGGCCCAGTTGGGCGCCGCCAATGCCTTCCTCGAGCCGCACGAGGGGCAGCTGCGTATGCCGGAACAGGCTATTACGACATGAAAGGAAGAGGAAGAAGCATGTTAAAACGAGATGACGGCCGAAGAAATCGATTACGATGAGCTGGTAGCAGTTCGTGAAAGCCTCGTCGAAACGATTAAGAATACAATGACAGAGAACGAGAAGAAATTGCTGCTTTCAATATAACTAAAGCAACCGGATTGGGACAGCGGATGGAGTCGATGCAAAAACTGCAAGCGCCATTGGGGTAATTGATGTTCGATATTGAAGAATCGTCATTATTTCAATGGAAGCGCGGCTTCTTGGATAGCCACGGGCTCAATGCGCCTGATGGGCGTCCACTTTATGCCTATCGGTTGACGGAAGAACAGTTCGCAACACTTCAAACAACCTTGCGCAGCAAACTTGATAGTTACCTGAAATTTGGAACCTTGGGGTCTCTCGTCAATTTGAGTCCTCTCCTTTGCGCTCTCTTCGTTCTTTACGCCTCGGAATGGTGGCGTCGCCGCTATGATGGTTCGAAATGGTCTTGGGAGCCAATTTTGCGGGATATTGGCGCGCAAGCAGAAAGTTGGACGGCCACTCAACGGGGAGAATGTATCGAGCGTGGTTTACGGAAGTGGAAACTGAATCTGTCAGAAACCAGTGGTCTTCGCTACCTCGGTTCGGTGGCTGTCCAGGGTGGTTTGCCGATGCAATTACTTGCTATCGCCAGAGGCGATATCGGTCGAGTCCTGCGGCGTGTGCTCGGGCTTGCGCGAGGGAGTACAGCGGGATTCAGAGAGATTCGTGGCTGGATAGAGAGTCTCAAGGATGAACTGCCCAAGAGCTACCAGAGAGAAGAGATATACATCCTCCTGACCGATGTCATTACAACGGTGCTCAGTCTCAGAAAGGATGCCAATCTCACGAAAAGCACGAATGCCGTCGCTCAGCTTGACCAACGAATACCTACCTGGCGCGAGCGATTCCCTCTTCCAGTGGAGGACAGTGAAGTCCAGGGACTTATCGAGCAGTTGATTCGTGACGCGGCGGACGATCCAGGAAAGCCGTCAGGCTGTTCGCTTAGAGTAGAGCGTTTACTGGAATCACAGAACGATGAAATCTGGAGACTCTATTCGAGCATCACACTGCCGGATACGTTGGCCACGCAAGCTATCTGCACACTCTTTGACATTGCCGACCCTGGCGGCATTCCGCGCACCGTTGAATTTGTCATTGAGGTGTCAGATCAGCGGCGATCAATCAATGCCCGACGATTGGTTGGGCATGAATGTTACCGTCTGGAGCGCCGCCCGTGCCGGTTCGCAGGTCAGGTGGCCATGGAGGAACACCGACTCTCTCTTCGCGCAACGGATGGCCGACATTGGGCGGCGACCCTTCGCAAAGGGCAGCCTCTTGACAAGAAGTTGCCATGGATATTCGAACAGACCAAAGAGGACTCGCCTCGATTAATTCGCCAAGGTGGCGGCAGCGTGCAAACGATTGAAGCGCTAGTCGCGATACCCAATGGTTGGAAGGTGGTGATGGGGACAGAGACTCCTTGTCCTCTCAAGGCCTTTATCGAAGAGCCAGATCGCGAAGTTTATGAAGTCAAAGGCGAGGCCATCATTACGGATACTCTGGGACAGCGCTGGACGATTCGAACTGGTCAGGCAAACGCGTCTGAAGAGAGTTTCCAGTGGTCTGGAGATCGAGTGTGGGCAGAATTCCTGCACCCGTCTCAAGCTTATCGAGGAAGACCAGTCCTTCGTATGATCCACGGTGAGATAAGCGAGTCCTGGGTTTCTGAACATTCCCTAAGCTGGAAGCCAAAAGACGTTACTGCTGGACCAGTAGAGGTCACTTATACAGAACGTCAGGAATTGCAACATCGCACCCGTATGGTATTGCTTCCCAAGGAAGCAAAAGTTGATATTGAGCCCGAGAATCTGAGTCGCGGGACTATCTACTTGCAACACTGGAAAGCGGCAGGCGCACGCTTGCTGGAAAACGTGGGTATAGATATGCGCACGAACCGTGACGGTGATTCCCTGGCGTTAATCTGTTCATCTCATGCGACTCCCCCCGAGTGGATTGATGTCGAGGTATTTTGGGAAGGAAATGCAACTCCCGCGAAGATTCGACTGCCCTTCCCTTCCGAAGGCGCTCGTGCCTTCGATGGTAACGGAGTTGAGCTTCCCACTGATGCTCGGCTATCCGTGCAACGGCTGGCAGGGACTCGCTTTGTAACAATGTTTCGTTCACCGGTTCCAGTCGAACTCTGCTTCCGTCTACGTCACACCAAGGATCGTCAGAGCGCTCATGAGATGTGTCGTCGCATACGCACCGTCCAAGGTTCGTTGCGCATCGACATCCGCCTTCAGGACTACGCTGACGACATAGAGAGACTGTTGGCTGCCGACGAGCTGCTGGATGCGTGTGTTGAGGTCACGCTCTCGATCAATCACAGAGAAACCCTGCGTATCCGGGTATCACGTTATGTTTGTCCCATGCAGCGCGAAGGCAGCGACGTCAGCCTCAAGATGCAAGATATGAGGCAGATTGCGTCAGAAACCCTGGGTGAGCTTCCCATGTTCGCTCTGCGCCTGGAGCGGCCCGGTGAGGAGGCCATTATGCTTTCGGCAAAACGCTCCGAAGGAGTGCCCACAGGCGCGTGGGAGTTCGCAAGCGAAAGCCGTGAACCGGGTTCCTGGCTCATCTACCCCGGCGCTAATTCCGCGCTGCCGTTCAGGCCGACGTTGTGGATGATTCCAGGGGATACCTCCGCGGCCACTCCGCTGACACGCGCCCTCGCTATAGAGAATAGGGATCAGCGTGCAGCGGCGTTGTCACAGGTGATTGAGGCCATCGCTGCCGATTTTTGTGATCCGAGCTGGGCGGACCTGGAACGGTTGGCCAAGCACCTCGGCCATTTGCCATTGGCTACCCTCGATCTTTGGCGGCGGTTGGTTCACTCGTCAGTGGGTATGGCGGCCCTTGCGTTACGGTTGCACAACTTGCCCGATGTATTTCTGCGACGGTTTCCGCTGGAACAGCCTTTCATTTGGGAAATGGTATCCATCAAAGAATGGATTGCAGCCGCAGATCAGTTGAAACAGCAATGCGTCTCGTGGCTTGGTAAAGAGATTGCTCAACAGCGATTTGATAATTTTTTGACTGAGCGGGTAATAGAGCTAACCAGACACCAACCGACGCTGAGTAATTTATTGGGAATTATACGGTCGGTAATCCTGCAGGACGACGGCAGGGAAATTCGGATGATGCGCGACCCAGGAAGCGACAAGCATTTTCAGCAACGACTTTTTGTCGGAGAACAGAGCGCACTGCAAAGACTACTCCGCGACCATGCCGATGAAACCTGGCCCATTGATTCCGGCCTGTTTGCATGGGTGAATGATGCTCGTCAGCATGGCTCGTTCGCTCATCTATTCCCGAAGGAGAGTCTTACCTTCAGAGATGGAGTTATCGGCCTGCCGATTCTGTTGGCGATTCAGGTTACCACCGATGGTACCGGCGAGTGGTTCAATCATCCCGAACGCATCCATATCCTGCGCAAATATCAAGCTTTTGACCCAGACTGGTTTACAGAGGCATTCGATTTGACCATTGCCCGCTGCCTCTCTACCGGTGTAATGCAACTTTAGGGAGTCAGAAATGGATCAGCAGTATTTTGCCCGCCTATTACCCCAATTGGCAGACCGCTCCCGATCAGCGGTATTGAGTCGATTGGGGTTTGCGCATGTGCCGTTGTATCGTCATCTTTCCGAGCTTTTTTCCCGCCCCTTCGGTGAGACGGGGAGTTTTCTGGCCGACCCCACTTTCGAGGCGGTGTTCGGTTGGGATGAGGATGAGCTAACTATGTCCGATCTGGCAGGGCAGTCATTGACCACGGAATTGATACAGGCGATGGATCAGCCACCCAAAGTATTGGCCGAGGATTATCGTTTTAATAGAGACCGCCACCCTTACAAGCATCAACTGAGGGCGTGGGAGATTTTGAGGAACGAGCCACCTCAATCTCTGGTAGTGGCCAGTGGCACCGGCTCAGGGAAGACCGAATGTTTCATGGTGCCGATCCTCGATCGGCTCGCACGGTTACAGGCAGAGAAGAATAGCCGTTTAATCGGGGTACGGGCGCTTTTCCTCTATCCTCTCAACGCCCTGATCAATAGCCAGCGAGAACGCTTACGGGCATGGACCCACGCCTTCGATGACAACATTCGATTTTGCCTATTCAATGGCAATACGCCTGACAAGCTTCCCGCTCACCAGAAGCGGGGCTATCCCAATGAGGCGATGGATCGTGAAACGCTGCGCGCGTCACCACCACCTATCCTGGTCACCAATGCCACCATGCTGGAGTACATGTTGGTACGCACTGTAGACGCGCCTATTCTGGAACAGTCCCAAGGCAAACTGGAATGGGTGGTGCTGGACGAGGCGCATACCTATGTGGGATCGCAGGCCGCAGAGATCGCGCTGCTTATGCGGCGCGTGCTGCATGCCTTCGGCGTGCAGCCTGAGCAGGTGCGTTTTGTCGCCACATCGGCCACCATCGGCGACCCGAATGGCGAAACAGGGGAAAAGCTGAAGCGGTTTCTAGCCGATGTGGCCGGAGTCGGATTGGAGCGGGTTCATCTCGTCGCCGGGCATCGCCATATTCCTGTGCTACCTGAGGAAGGCCTGAAATGGCGAAGCTCATTGGGCGAGCTGCTGGCAATCGACGCGGAAAAGAAGCTCGATAAAGTCACGCCGGAACGCTATGCCGCTCTGTCGGCTCACCCCACCGCACGAGCCATCCGCCGTCTTTTCATTGAGAACGAAAAAAAGAACCGGGAAGAGGGCGGCAATGGGATGGTCGCGCGATTATCGGAGGTGTGCCAAACGGTCTATCGAACTGAGGGGCCGTTTTCCCGCGATCAACAGTACGAGGCGCTCCGCTGGCTCGACCTTCTGAGCGACACCCGCAGTACCGATGGTTTCTCATTCCTGCCGCTACGCGCCCACCTCTTTCACCAGACCCTCTCCGGAATCTGGGCTTGCGCCGATCCCAACTGTCCTGAAAATGTGGGCACGGCATTGCAGGATGACAAGTGGCCCTTCGGGCAGATCTATCTGGAGCCGCGCCAGCATTGCCACTGTGGTAGTCCGGTCTATGAACTGGTCGCCTGCGACGATTGCGGCGCACCTCATCTTCTTGCTGCTGATCGAGGCGGTCGATTACTACAACCCCGAGGTTTTAATGCCATCGATGAATTCGAACTGGAGGCAGAACCCGGCGAAGAGGATGTCGATCAGGAGGAGCAGGAACCCGATGACGAGGCGCATCAAGGTCCGGAGACAAAGGTTCTGATAGTTAATCGTCGTCATCTGGAGAAAACCGGCGAGCAAGTGGTTCAGCGGCAGAATCGCAAATATGTGGAGGCCGATGACGGCGCCACGACCCTGCGGTTGATTGTTCAAGACGATGGTGGCGATGGTCTCGTCTGCCCCTGCTGTGGCGGTGGAAGTAATGGCACTCGTCGCCGCAAGCTCTTCCAGGAAGCGCGCATCGGCGCACCGTTTTCGCTTGGGGTAATCCTGCCGACGTTGCTGGAGTTCGCGCCCGACGGTGATAAACCCGCCGACCATCCCTATCGCGGTCGTCGCCTCCTTACCTTCAACGATAGCCGTCAAGGAACCGCCCGCGTCGCTGCCAAGCTTCAACAGGAGTCGGAGCGGAACCGGGTGCGTGGTTTGGTCTATCACTTGGCATTGCGGGATGGTATGAAACGGTCCGAAGTTGAGGCAACAAAACTCCGAAAGGAGATCGCCGAAGATGAGGCTCTCCTGCCGCTTATTCCCTCAAAAGAAGGCAAGCAGATCATCGGAGATAGGTTAACGGAAAAACGGCAAAAGCTTGACTTCCTGTCCTGTCCCACCCCCGTTCTCTTCGATAAAATGGCGCATCAACTCGCAAATCAGGGGCAGGACTTCGAGCGTATGTGGCATCACTATCGCGATGATGTATCGCATGAAAGCTTCGGAGGACAAGAGGGGCCGTTAGACCTGGCGCGTATGTTTCTGGTCAGGGAGTTCGGGCGACGGCCAAAACGGCTCAATAATCTGGAGTCGATGGGCCTGGTGGCGGTGCACTATCCGGCGCTGAATAAAATTACCATGCCTCCTCCAGGCTTCACTCTCGACGAGTGGCGCGGCCTACTGAAGATTGCACTGGATTTCTTCGTTCGTGCGGGCGGTTCACTGGATATATCGAAAAGCTGTCGCCACTGGCTGGGAATACCATTTCCACAAACCTGGCTGGTGGAGCGCGACCGAAAGGAGAAAGCGCGAGACGAGAGACGTTGGCCACGTGCTCAATACATTCTGTCAAAGGGTAAGAAGCAACCCAATAGCCGCAGTACTCTGGTGCGGCTATTGGCCCATGTACTCAAGGCCGACATCGAAACCACCTATGGCGAGGATGTGGTGGACGCTGCACTGACTGCGGCTTGGAAGGCGTTAACCGATGAAAGCGGGATTCTTCAGGCTTCAGGCGGTGGACGCAGGATCCTACCGCTGAACCAGATGGCATTTGCCCCTATCACGACCGCTTGGGTCTGCCCGGTTACCCGTCATTTTCTCGATACCACCCTTCGGGGCGTAACTCCGTATTTGCCTCTCCAGCACACGGAGGCCACATCGAAATGCGAGCAGGTCAAAATTCCTCTATTTGATGAACCGTTTGGCGGAGATGCTGATGCGTTGCTCCATATGGCACGTAGCCGTGAGTGGCTGAATAAGCAGGCGGAGATTGGCCAGCTACGGGAAGTAGGACTATGGCCAATAGTTAATGATTTCGCCATCGAACTCTCTCCATATTTTGTCGCCGCCGAACACTCCGCCCAACAACCCTCCGATCGTCTCGATCGCTATGAAAAAGCGTTCAAGACCGGAGACCTGAATCTTCTCTCTTGCTCCACTACCATGGAGATGGGTATCGACATCGGCGGCATTGCGATGGTGGCGATGAACAACGTCCCACCCCATCCTGCCAACTATCTTCAGCGTGCCGGGCGCGCGGGGCGGCGTAAGGAACCGCGTTCCGTTTCACTCACCTTATGCAAATCCAATCCTCACGACCAGATAGTCTTCTCAAAGACCGATTGGCCTTTCGTCACCCGATTGCCCGCCCCAATGGTTGCGCTCGATAGTGCGGTGATCGTCCAGCGTCACGTCAATTCCCTGGTGCTTACCTACTTTTTGGCGACCGAGATAGCCAGCGGGCAAGACGCTTCCAAACTTACCTGTGGCTGGTTTTTTACTGCGGCTGAAGGGCTAACTCCTGCGGAACGTTTTGCCGCGTGGTGCCAGACATTCAATGGTCAAGAAGAACGGCTGGTCAGGGGATTACGCCAACTGGTGCGCCATAGCCTCTATGAGGGACGAGAGCCAGCCCGGCTGGTACGGGATGCTGGCAATGCGATGGAAGAAGTCGTTGCGAGTTGGCGGCCTGAATGGGAAGCGCTAAATCGTCAGGAAGAGGTCACCAAAGGTTTTGGCGAGACTAACCCGGCCCATAAAGCGGTTCAGTACCAGAAGGATCGCATGGCGGGTGAGTATCTATTGCGGGAACTCGCCACCCAGGGGTTTCTGCCTGCTTATGGATTCCCCACCCACATCGCCGCGTTTGATAACCTCACCCTGTCGCAATTCAAACGGATGAGGCGTGAACAGGACGGTAAGAAGGGGCGTGAGGACAATCGTTATCGCCGTCGCGAGCTGGCCAGTCGCGACAGTGTGATGGCGCTGCGTGAATACGCGCCGGGCGCCGAAGTGGTCATGGATGGATTGGTCTATCGTTCCGCCGGTATCACTCTCAATTGGCATTACGATCCCAGTCGGCGGGATGTAACGGAGAAACAGGCGTTAAAGTTCGCATGGCGTTGCGATCACTGTAATCACAATGGTTCATCACGACTCATGGAAGAGACGCTTCATTGCTCAAACTTAAAGTGCAATGCCGTAATCAAACCGGAGAATCGACGTACATTTCTTGAACCCGCTGGCTTCTCAGTCGATTTCTACGATGAACCCGATAACGACGTTACGACCCAGGATTTCATTCCGGTCGAGGCGCCATGGGTGAGTGCCAATGGCGCATGGGCGCCGCTACCTAATCCTGATTTTGGCCGCTTTCGTGTTACTACACGAGGACATCTGTTTCACCAATCCAATGGTTTGCATGGCGAGGGCTATGCCATCTGCCTTGCCTGCGGTCGTGCTGCCCCCATGGGTAATGAACCGATGCCGACGAAGTTCACCAAGCCCCACCAGAGACTGCGCGGCGGCCAAGGGACCAAAGGCAGCGAAGGGCGCGAGGAGTGTCCGGGCAGCCACGAACAGTGGGCCATCAAGCCCGGTATTACGCTCGGCCATGAGGGATACACCGACGTATTGGAGATACAGCTCAAGAATGAGTCGGGGCTCTGGATCAATGACCGGGTAACAGCCCTGACCTTGGCGGTAGCATTGCGTGATTCATTGGCCGAACTGCTGGGGGTGCAGGCAAATGAGTTGGGTTGTGATGAAAAAGAGGCCCGTGCCGAATCTAATAGCCGTTGCCGTTCAATCCTTATCTATGATCGTTTCGCAGCGGGTTATGCCTCTAACGCCAGCCAATTCATGGGCCAAATATTTCGTATTGCTCGCGGTCGTCTCGACTGCCGGGCAGATTGTGATAGCGCCTGTCCCCACTGCGTACTTGACTTCGATCAACGCTTCGCCGCCGAAAATCTAGATCGCCATGCGGCGTTAAAGGTGCTAACAGCCACTTGGCTACAATCCCTGTGGCTACCCGATGAATTAGCGTTCTTCGGTTTATCTTCCCGCGCCGAGTACGGCGGAATTGTCGAAGCTGTGTTACGGGTGAGCAGGAAATCAGGCGATGGAGAGATACGGCTCTTTGCCGGTGGATCACAGGATGAATGGGACATAGGCCCCTCACCATTGCGCGCATTGGCCTATCAATTGGCTGCGGCCAATAGAAAGGTCGAGATCGTCCTTGAGAGACGCTGTTTTGATGTGCTTGAGGATGTAGATCGTCGGCTTCTTGCCAGTCTTGTGGATTTCCCGGGCTCCCTCATCGTGGTATGTATTACAGACGCCATCCCCAAGGCTAAAGGTGCGCAGGTGTTGGCAGAACTACGTGAAGGCGGGAAAGCGCATCGGTGGGCGATTAATGACGTTTCGACATCGGCCTTCGGTATGACATGGGGAATTTCTCAAGCCCCGCTTATTGTGGGAGATAAACTTGAGCCATTGGCCATTGACGGAGAAAGAATTGCTGCCCAATCTTTGCGTTCCTATTCCGAAAATCTTGGTGACAAAGAGATCGAAGTGCGTAATGAACTGGACGGCTCCTTGCAGGGGTTTGGCAAACGATTTTGGAATCTTATCGCTCAATCCCATCCCTCAACTAATTCACTGTTGTCGGATCCCGCGGCAGACATCATCAGCATCTCCTATCATGACCGCTATCTCTTCTCACCCCTTGCTACTGCCTTATTAGTCGATTTGATCGTTGGTCTAAGAGATACGGTTGGAATTTCACATTGGAACAACCCTGCTATTCATATAACCACTACCAATGAGCCTTCCAGCGGAAACAGTCGGAGAGGTGTTGTTTGGGATAATTGGCCCGCCATGGCATCGCGTGACAGTGCGATATATCATGCGCTGGAGTATAACGGCATGAATGCCGTGATTCGTCCAGTTGATAAACGAAAGTCACAGCATGGTCGCACATTAGAGATTAAGTTTTCATCTAAACACATACTGACAATACGACTAGATCAAGGGGTCTCTTACTGGCGAGCGAGTAACTCAAGCCACAGCAAATTCTTCGATTTTGATGAGTCTGACTTATCCATCCAGGGCATGCGAATCGCCGAGCTGTCTATTGATGTGGAATCGAGCGCTTTTGCCACATATTTGTTTTGTAGAATACGACAAGAGTGATGTTCCGAAATAAATAATATGTACATTTCCATGAGTAATTATGTCGAATTTCATAATGTAAAGGATGATGTGGAGGCGGGCTGGGGAGGATGAAATGTTGCATCCATCCCAGCTTCCGTTTTTTTGGTGTCGGGCAGGTGGGCGATGCGCGGGTGAGGTCAATGCCCCGAATGCCGGCGGCGAAGCGCTGGCGAGGGGGTGCTTCACGAAGGCTTGGAGAATGGTGTCAGGGGTTGCACTTTTCTTAACGGTGTGACTTCGATAAATAGGGTCTACGCGGATTAGTGTGGGTCATTTTTCGTGAATTTCGGTAGTGGCGGCAAGAAGGCAGCGATGATTTTCAACTTGAGATACTCCTCATCGCGGTAGCCGTAAGCCCGCCGCT
>JAHFRV010000090.1 GCA_023266095.1 Gammaproteobacteria bacterium
CGGTCGAGTTGCGCGAGATCGGCGCGCAGATCGTGCTGGGCAATACTTTTCACCTGTGGCTGCGTCCCGGCCTGGAGGTGATTGAGGCGCATGGCGGGCTGCACCGTTTCATGGGTTGGGATGGGCCGATACTCACCGATTCGGGCGGGTTCCAGGTGTTCAGCTTGGGGGCGCTGCGCAAGATCACCGAGGAGGGGGTGAAGTTTCAGTCGCCGGTGAACGGCGATAAATGCTTCCTGTCGCCGGAAGAGTCCATGCGCATCCAGAAGGTGCTGAACTCGGACATCGTGATGATCTTCGACGAGTGTACACCTTATCCGGCGGATGAACGGCAGGCCGGCGATTCCATGCGTTTGTCATTGCGCTGGGCGGAGCGTTCGAAGCGCGCGCATGAGGGCAACAGCAATGCGCTGTTTGGCATCGTGCAGGGCGGGATGCACGAACACTTGCGCGACGAGTCGCGGCAAGAACTGGAGCGTATCGGCTTCGACGGCTATGCCATCGGCGGGCTGTCGGTGGGCGAGCCGAAGGAAGATATGTTGCGCATCCTCCAGCACACCGCGCCGCAATTGCCGCAGGATAAACCGCGTTATTTGATGGGTGTAGGCACACCGGAAGACCTCGTGGATGCGGTGTCGCAGGGCATCGACATGTTCGATTGCGTGATGCCCACGCGCAATGCGCGCAACGGCATGATGTTTACGCGCTTTGGCGACATCAAGATCAAGAACGCGCAATACCGGTTGGACATGCGCCCGCTGGACGAGCAGTGCGAGTGCTACACCTGCCGCAACTTCACCCGCGCCTATTTGCACCATTTGCACCGCATCGGCGAGATACTCGGCGCACGCCTCAACACCATTCACAACCTGCATTATTATCAGGAGTTGATGGGCGGAATCCGTGCGGCCATCGCGGCGGGGAGGTTCGACGCTTTTGTCGCCGAGTTTCGTCAGCAGCGCGCGGGCTAACTCGTTCGGTAAAATTGGAACGCTGATGGAAGCTAAAATGATGAAAGAAGACAACAGCGAGTTCATCCACACCCTGTGGGATGAACTGGCGGACTTCGATGTCGCACGTGCCGACGAGGCGCTGACCCACCTCATGGGCAGGCTATGCACCTTGGCCGGAGCATGGAATATCACTTGGATGGGGGCTGTCCGTCTGGATGCTACGTTTCCTGATGACCCGATAAAGGGTTGGCGACCGCGCGTCGTCCATCATCTGTATCCCTCACCGCCGCTGGACGATGCGGTACGGGAGCAGATGGATAAGCTGGAACAAGGCGTCGTGGATGTAACCACCATCCGCAACGTCGAGGGTGCAGGCGCTTTCCGCGCCAACCGGCTGTGCGATCTGGTCAGCCCAGAGTGGTTCGAGTTACCCTACTACCGCACCTATTATCAGGGTGTCGGCACTGCGGATTCCATCTGGGTAGCTTTTCCGGTCAACAAGGACGCCGAATCTTGGTTCGGCATTCACCGCGCGCCGGATCATCCCCATTTTGCGGAAGCCGAGCGGGATGCTGTCGCCTATGCTTTGCGCGGCATTAAGTGGTTCCATCGGCAACTCATGCTCTCGCATGGATTGCTGGTGGCTGTAACTCCGTTGACGCCCGCCGAGCGGCGCGTGTTGCATCTGCTGTTGACCGGTCTCTCCGAGAAACTGATTGCGGCGGAACTGGATCGCAGCTATCACTCGACCCATGAATGCGTTACCTCCATCTTTCGCAAGTTTGGCGTGAACAACCGCGCCTCCCTCATGGCTCTGTGGCTCGGCCAAGTATCCTGATTTCTCTTATTCCATTCCCACTTCAAAAGCATAACCAAATGATAGGTTGGGCGGGATTTGTCCTGAGCCTGTTAGCCCCATGTGCGTTTCCACCTATTTAGGGGGTTCAACCCTGTGCGCCACAAGGATATAATCCGCCGCCTGATAAAAACGAGAAGCAAACGACCATGAACCATACCTACCGTCTCGTCTGGAACGAAGCCGCACAATGCCTGGTACCCGCCCCGGAAAACGCCCGTGGACGGGGCAAGCGCAGCTCCAGCGTCAAGCCCCTTGCTGCAGCCATTCTTGCCGCCTTCACACTCGATGCCCACGCGCTGCCCACGGGAGGCGCGGTGTCGGCGGGCAGCGGCAGCATCGCGCAAAACGGCTCCGCGATGACGGTGAGCCAGACGTCGCAGAATCTCGCCGTCAACTGGCAGAGTTTCAACATCGGCGCGGCAGAGCGCGTCAGCTTCGTTCAGCCTAACGCTTCCGCCATCGCGCTCAACCGCGTGCTGGGCAGCGACCCCAGCCGGATACTCGGCCAGCTCAACGCTAACGGCCAGGTGTGGATATTGAATCCCAACGGCCTGCTGTTCGGCACGTCCGCACAAGTCAACGTCGGCGGGCTGGTGGCATCCACGCTGAACATCAGCGATGCCGATTTCTTTGCCGGAAAGCGCACCTTCTCAGGTTCCGGCGGCGCGGTCACCAATCAGGGCGCGATCAACGCGGATTATGTCGCCCTGTTGGGCGGGCAAGTTTCCAACGAGGGTGTCATCACCGCGCAACTCGGCACCGTCGCCTTGGCGGCAGGCAATCAAATCACACTGGACTTCAACGGCGACAAACTGCTCAACGTCCAAGTGGAACAAGGCGCGCTCGACGCGCTGGCGCAGAACAAACAGCTCATCCGCGCAGACGGCGGCACGGTGCTGATGACCGCACAGGCCGCCGACGCGCTGTCCACCGCCGTGGTGAACAACACCGGTGTGATCGAGGCGCGCAGCATCGAGAACCACAACGGCGTCATCAAGCTGCTGGGCGACATGCGAAGCGGTACGGTGAACGTGGGCGGTACGCTTGACGCTTCTGCACCCTCTCCCTCCGCTTCGCTCCTCCCTCTCCCGCTAGCGGGAGAGGGGCCGGGGAGAGGGGGCTTTATCGAGACCAGCGCCGCCCATGTGAAGGTCGCGGACAATACCCAGGTCACTACTGCCGCATTCAACGGCTTGGCCGGCACCTGGCTGATCGACCCGATCGACTTCACCATCGCATCGGGCAGCGGCGCACTCACCACCTCCGGCATCGGCGCCAGTACGCTTTCCACCAATCTGGGGGGCGGCGGCAACATCGCTATCGCCACCAACGCCACGACTGCGGGCAACGGCGACATCTTCATCAACAGCGCGGTCTCTTGGTCGGCCAACAAGCTGACGCTGACCGCCCACCGCAACATCGCCATCAACGCCAGCCTGAACGGTTCCGGCACTGCCAGCCTCGCGCTGGAATACGGCCAGGCGTCGGCGGGGGGCGGCGGCAGCGACTACACGCTGAGCAACGGCGCGCAAATCAACCTCCCTGCGGGCGGTAACTTCAGCACCAAGCTGGGTACGGGTGGCGGCACGGTCGCCTACACCGTCATCACCAGCTTGGGCGCGGCAGCCAGTAGCAACGACGGTACGTTGCAGGGCATGGTCGGAACTCTCGGCGGCAACTACGCCCTGGGCGCGAACATCGACGCCACGCCAACCAGCCAGGGCGCATGGTACGCGGCAGGGGGCTTCACGCCGGTAGGCAACAGCACCACAAAATTCACTGGCAGCTTCGACGGCCTCGGCCACACCATTACCGGGCTGACCATCAACCGCCCGGCCAACGTCGCGGCCAACAATTACCAGGGCCTGTTCGGCTATGCCGACGTCGGCTCCACGCTGCGCAATGTCGGGCTGCTCAACAGCAGCATTTCCGGACTATCCGTCGTCGGCACGCTGGCGGGACGCAGCGACGGCGCCGTCAGTTCCACCTATGCCGATGGCGGCAGCGTGACCGGCGCCCTTAACGTGATCGGCGGCTTGATCGGGCAGGTTGGGGGTGCCGGCAGCGTCGCCAACAGCTATGCCAGCGTCAGCGTGACGGGCACGAGTAGCGGCGGCAGCTCGTCCGGCGTCGGCGGCCTGATCGGCACGACGACTACCAACACCGTCAACATCAGCAACTGCTACGCTACCGGCGCCGTCAACGGCGCCACTTATATGGGCGGTCTGGTGGGGCAAAACCGGGCCAACATCGACAAGAGCTACGCGAGTGGCGCCGTTGCCGCGGGTGGCGGGTTGCGCGGCGGTTTCATCGGCGACTTTCTCGCCGGCACGATCACCAACAGCTACTGGGATTCCGTCAGCACGGGCAGAGGCAGCATCGGTGGTACATCGGGCGGCTTGGGTGGTACCGTGACCAGCCTCACCGACATTGCGGCGGCGCCCAAGGCCCAGGCAAGCTACACCGGCTTCGATTTCACTGCCACCCCTGTCTGGCGCATCTACGAAGGTCAGACCCGGCCGCTGCTCAAGTCCTTCCTGACGCCGCTCACCGTCACGGCTAATTCAGCCAGCACAACCTACAATGGCGTGGCATATGGCGGGGGCGTGTCTTATTCCACTGTACCTAATTCCAACCTGCTCGGCTCGGCAAGTGTTACCGGAGGAGGAATCAATGTGGGTAGTTATACCCTCACGCCTTCCGGGCTGTATTCAAACCAGAAGGGTTACGACATCAGCTATGCGAACGGCGCGCTCACGGTGAACAAGGCGAACCTGACCCTGAGCGGATCGCGCGCGTATGACGGCAGCACGATAGTGGCGGGCAGCATGCTGACGGCGACGGGCGTGCATGGCGAGACCTTTGCCGTCGGCGGCGCGGGGAACGCGAGCAACCTGACCAGCAGGAACGTGCAGGCGGGCAGCGTGCTGGCGAGCGTGACGGGCTTGACGCTCGGGGCGAGCGGCAACGGCGGTCTGTCTTCCAACTACAATGCGCTGGTCACGACGGGGAGTTCGGTCAGCATCACGGCGAAGGCGGTGACCCTGACCGCGCCGAGTGTCAGCAAGACCTATGACGGCGGCACGGCCTATACCACGGCGGCGGGCGACCTGACCGCGCTGAGCGCACTGCTGGTCGGCGGCGATACGGTGACGGCGGCGACCCTCGCCTATGCCGACAAGAACGCGGGCGCGGGCAACAAGACGGTGAACCTGAGTGCGGCGACAGTCAGCGACGGCAACAATGGCGCGAACTACAGCGTGACGCTGGCGGGCAACACGACCAGCACGATCACGGCGAAGGCGGTGACACTGACCGCGCCGAGCGTGAGCAAGATATATGACGGCGGGACGGCCTATACCGCAGCGGCGGGCGACCTGGCCGCGCTGACCGCGCCGCTGGTCGCGGGCGACACGGTGACGGCGGCGACCATCGCCTATGCCAACAAGAACGCGGGTGCGGGCAACAAGACGGCGAACCTGAGTGCGGCGACGATCAACGACGGCAACAATGGCGCGAACTACAGCGTGACGCTGGC
>JAHFRV010000091.1 GCA_023266095.1 Gammaproteobacteria bacterium
AGATAAGGATAAAGATAAGGATAAAGATAAGGATAAAGATAAGCTCCAACTGAACCCCATTCCCAATCAAACCGTCAAGGTCGGTAAAACCCTGACCCTGCAGTTATCCGTCGTCCGTACCGACGACGACCCGCTCACCTATAGCGTTACCCCGCTGCCTGCCAATGCCCGCCTCAATGCCACCACCGGCGTATTCACCTTTACCCCTGGCAGCCAGCAGGTTGGCACACAAACCCTCACCTTCAACGTCAGCGACGGCAAAAAAAGCAGCAGCCAGATCGCACTGGTCACCGTTCAAGCCAATGCGCCGCCCGTATTATCCCCACCGGGGGATCACACCGTGCGGGTTGGGCAGACCCTCGCCTTCACACTGATCGCCACCGACCCCGAAGGTGACTCCCTCACCTACGCCGTGCAACCCTTGCCCGCCAACGCCAGCCTGAACCCGGTGACGGGCGCGTTCACGTGGACACCCGTCGCCGCCCAGGCAGGCATGCTCACGCTCAACTTCTCCGTCAGTGACGGCGCCTCACGCAGCACCAGAAGCGCCACCCTCACCATCAAGACCGACACCGCGCCCGTGCTCGCGCCCATTCCTGAGATGACAGTCAGAACGGGCGCGACACTCAGCTTTACCCTTTCCGCCACTGATGCCGACGGCGATCCGCTCACCTACAGCGCCTCAGGTATGCCCGCCAACGCCAGTCTTGATGCCAACACGGGCGCCTTCACCTTTACCCCGGATGCCGCACAGACCGGCCAGTTTACGCTCACCTTCACCGCCAGCGACGGACGGCGTAGCCACACCCAAACCACCACCATCACCGTGGAGGCGCCGCCCGCCACTGGCCTGCCGCCTGACCCCGCCACGGTTGCACCGCCCGTTGACCGCACCGTGGGCACCACCGTCTTTGCCGCCACCCAATTTTTGTATACCGGTACCCACCCCATTCAAACCGGCGTCGCCCCCGGCACCATCGAAGCCAAGCGTGCCGCCGTATTGCGTGGCAAAGTACTGACTCGGGATAACGCCCCCTTGTCCGGCGTTACCCTCACCGTACTTAATCACCCGGAGTTTGGCCAAACCCTGAGCCGTGCGGACGGCATGTTCGATCTCGCCGTGAATGGTGGTGGCTACCTCACCATCAACTACATCAAAACCGGCTACCTGCCCGCACAACGCCAGATCAATGCCCCGTGGCAGGATTACGCCGCATTGCCCGATGTTATCCTTATCCCCGTAGACACCCAGGTGACGCGTATTGACCTCACCGCCGCCACGCCCATCCAGGCCGCCCAAGGCAGCATCGTCACCGATCAAGACGGCACCCGCCGCGCCACAATATTGTTCCCGCAAGGCACCACCGCGCAGATGGTATTGTCCGATGGCAGCACCCAGGCACTCACCACGCTCAACGTGCGCGCCACCGAATACACCGTCGGAGACTCAACGGCCCCAACGCCATGCCCGCCTCATTGCCACCCACCAGCGGCTACACCTATGCCGTGGAACTCAGTGTTGACGAAGCCATCGCCGCCGGCGCCAAAACGGTAACCTTCAGCCAGCCGGTGCCGGTGTATGTCGATAACTTTCTCAACTTCCCGGTCGGCGGCATTGTGCCCGCCGGTTATTACGACCGCGACAAAGCCGCGTGGATCCCCGCGCCCAACGGGCGCGTCATCAAGGTGCTGGGTATCACCGGCGGTTTGGCCGATGTGGATACCGATGGCGATGGCTTGGCGGACGATGCCACCCAGCTTGCCGCATTGAACATCAGTGATGCCGAACGCCAGCAACTTGCTGGTCTCTACGCGCCCGGCGCGAGCTTGTGGCGCGTGCCGGTACCTCACTTCACACCGTGGGATTACAACTGGCCGTATGGCCCGCCGCAGGATGCCACACCACCCAATCAACCGCCACCTGAAATAGACAAGAAAGAGGACAAGCCTACGTGTAAAGGCGGTTCAATTATTGAGTGCCAGAACCAGGTTCTTGGTGAACGCATCAACGTGACCGGCACACCCTTTGAACTCAATTACCGTAGTGACCGGGTACCGGGGCGCAAGACGGCTAACAGAATTATGGTTCCCTTGAGTGGCGCCAGCGTTCCTGCCAGCCTCAAGCGTATTGAACTTGAAATTAATGTTGCTGGTCGACAGTTCAATCATGCCTTTACAGCGGCACCCAACCAAACCTATTCGTTTATCTGGGACGGCAAAGATGCCTATGGCCGCGCTTTGCAAGGTAAGCAGCCTGTTATCATCAACATTGGTTATGTCTATGATGCGGTATATCAACAGCCAGCACAATTTGGTCGAAGTTTCGGTGTTGCTTCAGGTGCACCGATAACTGGCTTTAGGCGCCTGGAAATAACCATCTGGCAGGGATGGCGTGATACGATTGAGGGAATAAACGATGTTCGCAGCCAAGGCTTGGGCGGTTGGACAGCCACAATTCACCACCATTACGACCTGGGTGGGCAAACATTGTTCTTGGGTGATGGGACGCGGCGTAGTGCTCAGGCAATAAATAGAGTAATCACCACCGTGGCGGGAAATGGTAATTTTTCTACCGGCGGTGATGGTGGGCCAGCGACAGTAGCAGGTGTATATGGTCCTGTCAGTGTAGCCATCGACCCCCAAGGCAACCTGTTTATTGCGGAGTATTCCAGTCATCGCATTCGCAAAGTGAATCCGGCAGGAATTATTACCACCGTGGCGGGTGGAGGTCAAGGATTCAGTGGTGATGGTGGAGCTGCGACTGCGGCGAAGCTGTATTTGCCTCATGGTATAACTGTAGACTCCCAAGGCAACCTGTTTATTGCAGACTATGGCAACTACCGCATTCGTAAGGTGAACCCGGAAGGAATTATCACCACCGTGGCGGGAAATGGCACGGCAGGTTTTAGCGGTGATGGCGGGCCAGCGATCGCAGCGAGCCTAGTTCCTTATGGTGGTATAACTGTAGACTCCCAAGGCAACCTGTTTATTGCAGATTATGGCAACCACCGCATTCGTAAGGTGAGTGTGGATGGAAGTATTTCCACCGTAGCAGGCAATGGCACGAGCGGGTTCAGTGGTGATGGTGGATTGGCGACTGCGGCGAGTTTAGCTAATCCTCGTAGCGTAACCATCGACTCCCAAGGAAACTTATTTGTTGCAGACCAACTTAATAATCGCATTCGTAAGGTGAGCACCGCAGGAATCATTACCACGGTGGCGGGTAATGGTGCCGGATCTTTCGAGGGTGATGGCGGAATAGCAACCGCAGCGGGTTTATATAATCCTTACGCTGTAACCATCGACCCTCAAGGTAACCTGTTTATTGCTGATAATCATCGCATTCGCAGGGTTGGCCAGGATGGCATCATAACCACGGTAGTGGCAAGTGGTTTAAATCATGGCTTTAGTGGCGATGGCGGTGCGGCGAGGGCGGCTCTCTTATCTACACCCTTCGGTATATCGATCGACTTTCAAGGCAATCTGTTTATTGCAGACACGCACAATCATCGTATTCGCAAAGTTGCGCCACCTTTTCCAGGATTCGATGGTACTGATCTGCTTATCCCCTCTGCAGATGGCGCCCAGCTTTATCATTTTAGCGACGCTGGCCGTCATCTGCGTACCCTCGACACCAAGACCAACACCGTCCTTTACAGCTTTACCTACGATAGCCAGGGGCTGCTAATCCAAGTCACCGATGGGGATGGTAACATCACCCGCATCGAACGCGATGCTACGGGCAATCCCCCGGCGATAGTCTCCGCCGACAACCAGCGCACCACACTCACACTTGATGCCAACGGCTACCTCGCCTCCCTCACCAATCCCGCCGGTGAAGCATTCCAGATGACCTACACGGCGGACGGCTTGCTGACCGCCTTCACCAACCCCAAGGGCAATGCCTCACAGATGACGTACGACACCCTGGGGCACCTCACCCGTGATCAAAACGCCGCCGGGGGATTCTGGGCGCTTGCCCGCACCGAGCTGGCTAACGGCTACCAGGCCAGCATGACCTCGGCAGAAAACCGCACTACCACGTACCGGGTTGAAAGTCTGTCCACCGGCGATAAGCGCCGCACCAATCTTTTACCCGACGGCACACAAACCACCAGTTTGATACAAACCAACGGCACCACCGTCGACACCGCGCCGGACGGCACAATAACGACCAGCGTCGAAGGCCCCGACCCACGTTTTGGTATGCAAGCCCCGATCACCAAGAGCATGACGGTGGCACTCCCCAGCGGCTTGAGTGCCGTCACCACCACCACGCGCACCGCGAGCTTAACCGACCCCCATAATCCCTTGAGCCTGGTGAGTGAAACCACCCAGATCAGCCTCAACGGCAAGCTCTACACCAGCGTTTACGACGCCGCCCTCAAACAATTCACCACCACCACGCCCCTAAACCGCCAACGCCTCACCCAAACCGACGCTCAAGGGCGGCCCGTGCTGGAACAAATCACCGGTATCGAGCCACTGAGCTACAGCTACGACTCCCGTGGCCGCCCCATCACCTTAACGCAAGGCAGTGGCGCCACCGCCCGCACCAGCACCTTGAACTACAACCCCCAAGGCTACCTCGCCGCAACCACCGACCCCCTGGGCCGCACCCAGTCCTATACCTACGACCTCGCCGGACGTGTCACCCAACACACCCTCCCCGACGGTCGCGTGATCGCTTACACCTACGACGCCAACGGCAACCTCACCAGCCTCACCCCGCCCGGACGCTTAAGCCACGCCTTCGCCTACACGCCGGTAGACCTGGAACAACAATACACCCCGCCCGCCGCCGGGCTGCCCACGCCACAAACGCAATACGCCTACAACCTCGACAAAGACCTCACCCGCATCACCCGTCCCGACGGGCAATTAGTGAATTTCGCCTATGACACGGGCGGACGCCTCAGCGCCTTAACCACCCCCACCGGCACCACCAGCTACGCCTATGCCGCCACCAGCGGCCAGCTCACCACCCTCACCGCAGCGAGCGCCACGCTCGGTTACACCTACGATGGTGCCCTACCTCTGAGCGAAACCTGGAGCGGCGCGGTAACGGGCACCGTAGCCCGCACCTACAACACCGACCTCAACCCCAGCGGCCTCAGCGTCAATGGTACGAACATACCTTACGCCTACGACAACGACGGCCTGCTCACCCAGGCCGGTGCCTTAACCCTCACCCGCAGTGCCACCACTGGTTTCCTCACCGGCACCGCCTTGGGGAGCACCACGACGAGCCAAAGCTACACCCCGTTTGGCGAACTGGCCAACGTAACGGCGATCCAAG
>JAHFRV010000052.1 GCA_023266095.1 Gammaproteobacteria bacterium
CAAAGGTGGTGAGTCATATGCGCATGTTGCAAAAGAAGCCTACTCGGGTTCAGACATAGTTTCGGCACAACAAAATTTCTTATGCCGCTTAATTCATGTAATTGATTGCCGGGTTAATAGTGAAATTATGTCCACGAATCGCACAATTTACGATACTATTCGAAAGCAGGATGCCGGCGTGCTAAACGAGAATCCATCTACACAGAAACTTTTTTACCCTCCCTGGTCTAGCACCTTTTCTTCAGATAGTCTTCGAAATTATTGTTGCCTCGGACAACTGTGTCACGATGCTTATAAAATACTATGAACTCTCGGTAATCTAATGTGTAATTCAAACCGCTGCATGTCGTCATCGAATTTTAAAATAGTTACACCACCTATGTCAGCAAGCGCCTTTCTAGCAGCATGGAGGGTTGCTGTGTTTCGATTAATAACTAGTTGTTCGATGTCTGGGTTAAATAATAAATCCAATATCCGCTCTTCAAATTCATTTCGATTGCCGTGCATTAAAAATATGTAGTCTTCATCCTCTAAATAGCTATTTCCATATAGCTTACCGTTTTTTTTAGTAGAATTAACAATCTCCATAATAATTTGAAGCAATGCACGTCGCGCGGCTGATTTCTCCCCTTTGACAAATATTGGTTCTTTAAATGATTGCCAAACAAACTGAATACCTTTAATTCTCGCTGTAGATTTAACGAGCGAATAAATATCATCAAGCATATTTATTATATTAAAGTTCATCTGAATACCAGGCGTGGTATCCAGTATTTCAAGCAGCGATTGGATGGAGTTATCCAGATCGTAAGCCTGTTTGATTGGAATCTTGAGACGATTTTCAAGCTCATTATATTCAGGCATGCTTGGCGCCTCATTATTATAATAAAAATCTATCGAAGCGTTTTTGGCGAGTTCCAAATTAATCACGATATTATTTAAACGTCCCCGAATATCATGCACGACGCCTGGAAATAGGGTTAAAAATAACCTAAACCAGGCTGCCTGGTATAAATCTGTGGTATCAATAGAAATTGTATTCAATGCCGTTTTTTCTACTGTAAACCGATAATAGCCAGTTAGTCTTTTTACTTGAAAAATGTCACATCTAAACGTATTAGATATTTCCTTACTATTTTCAACCATCGAAAACATGGAGTAATTAATGCCTTCCGCGGCCATACCTGCAATAATTTCCGCCATACGACATATTACCGCTCTGGGAATATCTTGAATATTATTCCTCAAAAAATCTTCAATATTTTCTCTTTCTGGCGAGGATAAATTAATTTGACCAGTTATTATTGTTCGATTTCCATCATTTCTTAAACAGTGAGTTGATACACTGATAACCTGACCCGATTTTAATACCATAGCCTCACTCCCTTTTAATAATCATCGATTTTAAAATCAACAATTGCCTTACAAACTATTGTAGTAACGATTCAAAGAGCAACGGCGGATTCAAGGATGAAGTGCAATTTTGATTAACTGTGACTAAGCAGGTGAGCTGTAATAGTAGTCGAACCCTTTGACCACCACGTCGGAGTTGCAGAAATGAACTACAAGCATCTTACCCAGGAAGAACGATAGCAGATTTACGTGTTGAAGAAAGCGGACCACACAAGCAAAATGGGATTGCCGCATTGCTGTCACGGGACACCCTTTCGCATCAGCACGGATGATGGCTTCATGAGGGCCGCGACATATCGTGCGTTACACGAGATAGACACTGCGTGGTTTGCACGACGCGGGACCACCGTATTGAGAGCAGTCTCGGCGGTGATTCCGGAAAAGAACCATTTCTTATTGAATCCGGTGCATCGGGATTCTGCACGCATCCGTTGGGCCGTGCCACAGCCATTCCGTTTCGATTGGCGGTTACAACGGTCATCGCAATCGAACCGCACCCTTGAAAGGATCCAGGAAGGCCAAAGCGACTTCAAGGGTGAATGTCAAAGAGCAAGGAGAAGCAGGATAGAAAGAGTTTAGACTTTCCGCTCGCCGCGACACATCGAATCGTTTAGGCTGATACACATTTTACGCGGCGAGGATCACGCTCTCAAACGGCGAACGGGTCCCGTACCACGATGGTGTCTTCCCGATCCGGACCGGTGGAGATCAGATCGATGGGCGCTTCCACGATCTCCGCGATACACGCCAAATAGGCCCGCGCATTGTCCGGCAAATCCTCATAACTTTGCACGCCCACTGTGGATTCCTTCCAACCCGGCATTTCAGTATAGATAGGTTCGCAACAGGCCATGGCCTCGGCGCCGACCGGCGGCGTGGAATATTCTATGCCTTGGCAGCGGTAACCCACGCACAGGCGTATGACGTCGATACCGTCCAGCACGTCCAGTTTGGTGATGCACAGCCCGGACACGCTGTTGATCTCGATGGCCTGCCGTAAGGCGACGGCGTCGAACCAGCCGCAGCGGCGCGGCCGACCGGTGGTGGAACCGAATTCATGGCCGCGGCGCGCGAGGTGCGCACCCATCTCGTCGAACAACTCGGTGGGAAAAGGTCCGGACCCTACTCGCGTGGTATAGGCCTTAGTGATGCCCAGCACATAATTCAGATGCAATGGTCCCACGCCGGTGCCGGTGGACGCGCCGCCGGCGGTAGTGTTGGATGAGGTGACGAACGGGTAGGTGCCGTGGTCGACATCCAACAGCGAACCCTGTGCGCCCTCGAACAGGATATTCTTGCCTTGCTTGCGATAGTCCGCCAGCAAGCTGGGGATGTCGGCCACCATCGGCTGCAACACTTCGGCATAGGCCAGCGTAGCTTCCAAGGTTTGCTGAAAATCGACCGGATCAGATTTGTAGTAATGCTGCAAAACGAAGTTGTGATAATCCAGCACCTCGCCCAACTTGGCGGCGAAACGCTCGCGGTGGAATAGATCGTCGAGGCGCAGGGCGCGGCGCGCCACCTTGTCTTCATAAGCCGGGCCGATACCGCGGCCGGTGGTGCCGATGGCCGCCTTGCCGCGGGCTTTCTCGCGAGCGAGATCGAGGGCGACGTGATATGGCAGGATCAATGTACAAGCCGCGCTGATCTTCAAGCGGGTCCGCGCCGGCACCCCGCGCTTCTCCAGCATCGCGATTTCTTCGAGCAAGGCGCTGGGCGAAAGCACCACGCCATTGCCGATCAGGCATTGCACTCCGGGCCGCAAGATGCCGGAGGGAATCAAATGCAACACGGTCTTCTCGCCAGCGATCACCAGGGTATGTCCCGCGTTGTGGCCGCCTTGAAAACGCACCACCGCGCCGACCCGGTCGGTGAGCAGGTCCACCACTTTGCCTTTACCCTCATCGCCCCACTGCGTGCCGATGATTACGATGCTTTTGCTGTTTGCCATGCTACTTTCTCGAAGGTTCTTGAAACGTGGCTATAACGCCGTGACGACCCAATCGCCGTCGCGTTGTTCAATGATCCGGTCACAACCCACTTCCCGCGCTCCGCCCAGTTGACCCGGCAAGGCCATGCAGACACGCTGGCCTTGTTCGCGCAAACCAGCCACCAGTGCGCTGAGTGCTTTATCGTCGACACAGGGCGCGAAGATGCCACCGCTGCGCGGGCTGTGATTGCGACTGAGCAGAATGAGTGTTTCCAAATCCGTGCTGAAACCGGTGGCCGGTCGTGCGCCGCCGAAGGCGCGGCCGATGTCGTCGTAACGTCCGCCGCGGGCGATTTCCTGGCCGTGGCCGGGGACGAAGGCCGCGAACACCACGCCGGTTTGATAGTGATAGCCGCGCAGTTCGGCGAGGTCGAAGTGCAGGCCGATCTCCGGCATGCGGGTTTGGGCCGCGGCGGCGATCTGCTGCAAATTGTCCAAGGCCCGCTGCACGGCGCGGCCACCTTGCCGCAAACGGCCCCGCGCCTCTTCCATGACCTCGCCGCCGCCGTTCAAATCCACCAAGGCGGAGAACATGCGGCGATAAGCGGGTTCGATGGCCAAGGCCTCGACGTATTGGTTGATTTCAGGTTTGGCTTTGCGTTGCAGGGCGTCGAACAACACCTGTTCTTGTTCGTCGCTGAGCTCGGCTTCGCGCGCCAGACCGCGAAACACCCCGACGTGGCCGAGGTCGATGTGAGGCCGGTGCAGGCCGACCGTGGCCAAGGTGGCCACCATCAGCGCGAGAATTTCGACGTCACTCTCGATACCGCCGTGGCCGTACAACTCCGCGCCGACTTGAAACGGGCTGCGGGTGCGGGCGAAGCCCTGCGGCCGGGTGTGCAATACCGGGCCCACGTAACATAAACGCGAGGGCGCAGTGGTTTTCAGCCGATGGGCGTCGATCCGTGCCACTTGCGGCGTCATGTCGGCGCGCACGCCGAGCAGGCGGCCGGTCAACTGATCGGTGAGTTTGAAGGTCTGCAATTCCAGATCGCGGCCGGTGCCCACCAACAGCGATTCGAGGTGTTCGATGATCGGCGGAATGACGATGCGGTAACCCCAGCTGGCGAACAAATCCAGCAACTGACGGCGCAACCGCTCCAGGCGCTCGGCCTGTTCGGGTAACAGCTCTTCGATACCTTCGGGCAGCAGCCAACGGTCATCGTGCGCGATAAACGGATCGGTCGCTGATGTCGTCGCGCCAGAAATTTTTCCATTCTTTTTCACATTCCGCACACCTTGCGCTGATGTTAACGCAGCAGATAAAGCAAGATCACCCCGATCACCATGCTCAACAAGCCGGACAGGCGCAGGGACCGGTCATCCATCTGCGCCATGGTCGACAAGGCTTGGCGCATCAAAGAGGGGCTGAGGAAGGGTGCTACGCCCTCAATCACCAACATCAACGCCAAACCAATCAAGAGCTCGTGCCACATACCGCGCGTTACTTTACCCCGTCTTGTCCGGGCGAGTCGCGCGGCAATAAGCCGCTCCGGCGAGGGCATGAGCGCCCGCGGCGTCTCGACCCTCGCCGACCTTAAAGCGGCGGAAATTATACACGATTTAGCTGCCATACCCGACCCCATCCCACTACAGACAGGATTATTTTCGGCGGGCGTTGGCATCCTTGAAATATTTGAAGAAGTCGGCGTTGGGATCGACTATCAAGATATCATTGTGGCTTTTGAAGGTATTCCGGTACGCCTCCAGACTCCGATAGAAAGAGTAGAACTCTTTATTTTTATCAAAGGCTTTGGCATAGATCTCGGAGGCCGCGCCATCGCCGCTACCACGTACGGTCTGCGACTCGCGATACGCTTCCGCAACGATCTCCGTGCGACGGCGGTCGGCGTCGGCGCGGATCCGCTCGGCGGATTCACCACCCTGCGAACGCCATTCCCGCGCCACTCGCGAACGCTCGGCCTCCATACGCCGGAACACCGAGTCGCTGACGTCGGCGGGCAAATCGATGCGTTTGAGCCGGACGTCGATGATGTTGATACCGAACTCCTGGGCCTGCTTGCTCGCACTCACGGTCACCAGATTCATGATCTGCTCACGCTCGCCTGAGATCACGTCCTGAATCGAGCGCTTGCCGAATTCGCCGCGCAGACTGTCTTTGATGATCTGCGACAGACGCAGCGCGCCTTGCGCCTCGTCACCGCGCACCGAGGTGTAGAAACGCGCCACGTCTTCGATACGCCATTTGACGAAGGCGTCGGCGATGACGTTTTTCTTTTCACTGGTCAGATACCGCTCCGGCTCCACATCCAAGGTCATGATGCGTTTTTCAAAGGTACGCACGTTATTAACGAAGGGAATCTTCAAGTGGAGGCCCGGCTCATAATCGGTACGTACGATCTCGCCCAGCCGGAACAGGATCGCCCGTTGGGTCTCGTTCACCGTGAAGATCGAAAATGAACCCAAGATCAGCACGCCCAGCAATATGACTAGCCCTAGCATTTTTTGGTTTTGGTTCATCAACGTATCTCCCGGCTGCGGCTGGTACTGCGCTGGGCGTCCGCCGCCGGCGCGGGCGGCGGTGTTGCACGTGGCGGCGCGGACATCAAATTGGGAGTGGCGGTAGCCCCTTCCTCAATCGGCCGCTGAGTCAGCTTGTCGAGGGGCAAATAAAGCAGATTGCTGCCCTTCTGCACATCCACCATAATTTTACTGGAGTTTTGCAGCACGTTCTCCAAGGATTCGATATACAAACGTTCGCGCGTCACTTCCGGCGCCTTCTGGTATTCGCGCAATACTTGCAGGAAACGGTTGGCTTCACCTTCCGCCGAGGCAACGACCCGCGCCTTATAGGCGTTGGCGTCTTCGACCAGACGCGCCGCTTCACCGCGCGCCTTGGGTATCACTTCGTTGGCGTAGGCTTCCGCTTCATTGATCAAACGCTCTTGGTCCTCGCGGGCCCGGATGGCATCGAGGAAGGCCTCTTGCACTTGCTCGGGCGGCTGGGCGTCCTGGATATTCACGCTGGTGACGATCAACCCGGTGTTATACCGATCCAAGGTCGCTTGCAAGGAATCCTTGGTGCGGGCCGCGACTTCGCTGCGACCTTCTTTCAAGATGAAATCCATCTGGCTTTTACCGACGGTCTCGCGGATAGCGCTCTCCGTGGCCTTACGCATGGTGACATCCGGATCGCGATCGAAGAATAAATAATCATCGGGAGATTTAACTTTGTACTGCACCGCCAGCTTGATATCGACGATGTTTTCATCCTGGGTCAACATCAGCGCTTCGTTGGCCACCGTCACGCCCTGACGGCCGCCCTCGCCCCGGTAACCGATTTCCACAGTGCGTATCTGATCCACATCGACACGCACGACTTTTTCAATCGGTCTCGGCAAACGAATGCTGGGGCCGGGTTGCAGGGTGTCCACGTATTTTCCGAAACGCAACACCACACCTCGCTCGGCGGGCTGGATGAAATGAATGGAGTCATAAGCCAGCCAGACGATAAACACCGCGCCGATGATCATCGCGGCGCCGGCCGAAGCTGTGTTGCCACTACCACCACCACCGGCACCGCCGCCACTACCACCACCACCGGCACCGCCGCCACTACCGCCCGCTTTGCCGCCGAAAATCCCCGCCAGCTTTTTCTGCAGTTTACGGATCATTTCATCCAGGTCCGGTGGACCTTGGTTTTTACGCCGTCCACCCCAGGGGTCTTTGTCTGGCGACCCACCCGGTTCATTCCAGGCCATTTGCGACTCCGTTAGTGCTTGAATAATCGATATTCATAAAGGGGGCCATTGTAGGTGTGTCGGACAGCGATGCGCAACCGGCTAGCCGTTGCTGACGGCGTCGAGTGGATAATCCGTCATCAATCGGCAACCCTCAGTCTGTGTCAAGGCGTCCAATTCATCGCTCCACAGTTCCAGTGTCAATACCCAGCCGCCCGCTTCGCTGGGTTCTTCGCCGCTCACCAGACCTTGTTCGAACAGACGCGCCCGCAGTTTACCCGCCTGCGGCGCGATGTACACTCGTTGCTTCACCTTGCGCATACCTTGATCCGCGCCTGGCGCGGCGCCCAATTGATGCAAACGTTCCGCCACTGCTTCCCGCAACAACTCCATGCCGGCACCGGTGAGGGCCGACACCCACACCCGCTGCACATGACCTTCCGCATCACGGTCCAAACGGGGCACACCATCGGTCAGCAAATCGATTTTATTGAATACCTGGATCTGCGGCACATCGTCAGCCCCGATTTCCTCCAATACCTGATCGACCTGATCGATGCGGGATTGGCGTTCGTGCTCGCGGGCGTCGATGACGTGCAACAGCAGACCGGCGTCGCGGGTTTCGTCCAAAGTGCCGCGAAAAGCGGCCACTAAATTATGCGGCAGATGGCGGATGAAACCCACGGTATCGGCAAGTATAGCGGCATCACGTCCGGGCAGTTCGAGACGGCGCAAGGTCGGGTCGAGAGTGGCGAACAGTTGATCGGCGGCATGTACCCCCGCCCCGGTGAGTGTATTGAACAAGGTGGATTTACCGGCGTTGGTGTAACCGACTAGCGACACGGTATCCATGCGGGAACGTTCACGGGAACGGCGCCGTTCGTCGCGTTGCCGCTGCACCTTTTCCAAACGCTTGTTGAGTTGCTCGATGCGTTGCCTGATCAAGCGACGGTCGGTTTCCAGCTGAGTTTCGCCGGGCCCCCGTAAGCCGATGCCGCCTTTTTGCCGCTCTAAATGGGTCCAGCCTCGCACGAGGCGAGTGGACAGATGACGCAACTGCGCCAGTTCAACTTGGAGTTTACCTTCGAAGGAAGTAGCCCGCTGGGCGAAAATATCAAGAATCAAACCGGTGCGATCCAATACCTGGCAATTCACCAATTGTTCGACGTTACGCTGCTGGCCGGGGGTAAGACTGTGATTGAAGATCACCACCTCCGCCCCAGCCTGTTCCACTTGTGCGCGTATCTCTTCGGCTTTGCCGCTGCCTACGAAATATTTGGAGTCCGGGGCTTTCCGTGCGCCACGCACCACGGCCATGGATTGCGCCCCCGCGGAGCGGACGAGCTCGTAAAATTCTTGAAAATCCTCCTGGACATCCGCGGCGTTGAAATCCACATGGACCAGGACAGCTCGTTCACCCCCACGAGGGCGCTCAATAAAATGCACGTGACTTCTGATCGCTCCTGAACACTACGCGTTACCCGGTCCCGAGGACGTATCCTCTTCCGAAAACGTCATTTTCACCGGCCGGGATGGTACTACGGTGGAAATGGCATGTTTGTAAACCATCTGGCTCACGCTGTTTTTCAACAACACTGCGAATTGATCGAATGACTCCACTTGCCCCTGCAACTTGATGCCATTAACCAAATAGATGGAAACGGGAATCTTCTCCTTGCGCAATGTATTCAAAAAAGGGTCTTGGAGGGATTGCCCTTTGCTCATACTCTTTTCTCCTTATTTCCTTATTGGACCCCTGCTTATTCCGTAGAATAACGCGGGCTCGTTGACAAGATTAGCATATTCCCTGCTTATGTATTCATGGCGGCTTCAATATATTCGATTGCACTGTTAAACACCATGGGCTCAAGACTGTCGAACCATTGCGCCTCTTCTTCACGCCGTAACCACGTCAACTGCCGTTTCGCCAACTGGCGTGTCGCGATCGCCGCCCGCTCAATCATGGCCGAATAAGGAAGCTCGCCGGATAAATAATCCCACACTTGCCGGTACCCGACTGAGCGTATGGACGGCAATTCCCTATTTAAATCTCCCCTCTGATATAGGGCCTCGACTTCACGAATCAAGCCCCGCTCCAACATTTCATTAAAACGGGTCTCGATACGCCGCCGCATTGCTGTGCGGTCACCGGGCGCCATCACCAGCTTTATGGGTGTCCCGGGCCAGGCCGGCACCGCGGGGTTCGCGGTCTGGCTAGTGAAAAAGGCCGACAAAGGCCGACCAGTCAGTTGATACACCTCCAAGGCGCGCTGTATACGCTGCGGATCATTGGGATGGATGCGCGTGGCGGCAATGGGATCGACCTCGGCCAAGCGCTGATGAAGCGCGTCCCAGCCCCGCTCCCGCGCCTCGGCATCGATAGCGGCGCGCACCCCGGCATCGGCGGAAGGCAGCGCCGACAAGCCATGCTGCAGCGCATGGAAGTACAACATGGTCCCACCCACCAAAAGAGGAATGCGTCCAGCAGCATGGATCGCCGCTATTTCACGGCGAGCATCGGCGCGGAATTGCGCGGCGGAATAAGCGACAGCGGGGTCGAGAATATCAATGAGCCGATGCGGAGCCTGCGCCAAGATATCCGGCCCCGGCTTGGCGGTACCGATATCCATGCCGCGATACACCATGGCGGAATCGACGCTGATGATATCGCAAGGGAAACGCCGCACCAGCTCGACTGCCAGCTCGGTCTTGCCGGATGCGGTGGGTCCCAAGATGAAGATGACAGGCAATGAATCGGGCATGGCCAAAAAATTCTATCGATGTTGACCGCGCGCGTGGTACGCAAGGGGATTTGGCGGAGAGGGAGGGATTCGAACCCCCGGAAGCTTGCGCTTCAACGGTTTTCAAGACCGCCGCTTTCGACCGCTCAGCCACCTCTCCGAACTTTTGGATCAATATGTTAGAACTTTCAGATTGGCCCGCGGCGCGCGATTGTAACCCATTTATCAGCCCTTAGGCCAACGGGATTTGTAGCCACAATATTGAGCACCTGTCTCGCAGCAGGCCGGCCTCATTGCACTGATTCTATCCCCAGCCGCAAGCTGCGCGCCGAAAAAACCTCGTCTTTCAAACCGAGATTGACCCGAATGTCGCTGATCTCCAGCAGGGTATGCGCCCCGTTTTTCGCTTGCAGACCCGACACCCGGGACCATACCCAGGCTTTGCCGCGCCGCTCCCATTTTATTTCTTGTTGTTTTTCCGGCACCTGGCCGTTGCCGTAATAATCAATACGCTCGACGAGAAACTCATCCTTGGATATCCAGCGCCGCACTTTTTGATAAGGATAGGTGTCGCTGGCCTGCTTGGGCGTGCTTTCCACCAGGTAATAAGCCTTGCCCTTGATCTCCTCCTCGCCCAGCAAAGCATGGCGATCGACCTCGGGTTTTCGCGGCACCAAGTCGCCGCGGGTCAGCACCGAGAGGGCGAAATCATCGTCGTCGTGCTTGCGCATATGCGCGCCGTGACTGACTTTGCGCACCATGCGCAGCTCGGGTAAATACACCCAATGGTCGTCCATCCGATCTTTGTAAATCCAGGCCATGAAAGATTTGCCGCGTTCGTCCGGGGGAAATTCGCTGAAAAAAAGAACTTTGCTAGTGATATCCCCTTCTCCGCCATACTCCTTCCAGACCATGCTGAAAGTCAGTTTCTTTTCAGGGGTGTCGGGTTTATGAAAAGTGAATGTCAAACGGGAAATGCCATCTTGACCGCCATCGACGCGGTAGGCCTTGTTGATGATTTCATCGGCGCTCAGCGCCGCCGCGGCCGCAGGGATCACACCCACCACGAGCCATAATAGGATTAAAGCGAAAAATCTTTGGGCAGAATGACGCATGATCCGCTCCATCATGTAGAGAGCTTGTCGTTGAATATATGAAGATTAAAGTCCGCGCAAACCCCAGTTAACACTTACTCCACCGCGACCTCCTGCGATTCGTTAAAATGCCCCACATGCACATCACCATCGCGGAACAATTGAGCGGTATCGAGGCCCGCGCCTGGAACCGCTTTCCCACCGGCGGCTATCCATTTGCCCGTCATGAATTTCTCAGCGCCTTGGAACATCACGGCGCGGTGGGCAGCCACAGCGGGTGGACTCCCCATTATTTATTGGCCTGGGACGGAACGGCATTAACCGGCGCACTTCCACTTTACCTCAAATCCCATTCCTGGGGTGAATTCGTCTTCGATTGGAGCTGGGCGCAGGCCTATGCGCAGCACGGTAAAGCCTATTATCCAAAACTGGTGGCGGCCATCCCTTACACCCCTTGCACCGGCCCCCGATTACTTTTGAATGCCACGGCCCAAGCGGAAACCGTCGGCCACAGCCTGATTGAAAAAGCAAAAACCCTGGCTGCGGAATTAAACGTTTCCTCATTGCATTGGTTATTCACCAGCCAAGACCAAGCTCTGGAACTGGAAACCCATGGCTTTCAACAACGGCTGGATTGCCAATACCATTGGCACAATCAAGACTATGCCGATTTCGACGATTACCTCGGCCAGTTCACGGCGGAAAAACGCAAGAAAGTAAACCGGGAACGGCGGCGCGTGCGGGAGGCCGGCGTCGAATTACGGACGCTGATGGGAACCGAATTGGGCACAAGAGAATGGAGGGCGTTTTATCGGTTTTACCGCAACACCTTCCTGGAAAAAAGCGGGATGGTGCCGCTCAGCCCAGGCTTCTTCGAAGAACTGGGCGCGACGATGCCCGAACACCTGCTAATGGTGCTGGCGTATCATCAAGGCGACTATGTCGCGGCGGCCCTCAGCTTTCGCAGTGACGATACTTTGTACGGCCGCTATTGGGGCGCCAGCGAGGCGTTTCATAGCCTGCACTTCGAGACCTGTTATTACGCCGGCATTGAATACTGCATCCGACAAGGACTGAAACGCTTTGAACCCGGCGCCCAAGGCGAACATAAAATCAGCCGCGGCTTCATACCCACCTTTACCTATTCCGCCCACTGGATGCTGGACCCCGGCTTTCATGGCGCCGTGACCCGCTTTCTCGCTGAGGAACGCGGTCTCATGCTGCGTCACCGCGACGAACTCCGCACTCACCTCCCATTCAAAATGGCGGAGGATTCGGTCGACGCAGCCGGCGGAGTAAAAAGATGACTCGATTGTACTGGCTGGATGCGCAGGACGACGACGAGCCGTTTCCCGATGTGGCGCTGGCCTTGCGTGAACCTAATGGCTTGCTCGCGGCGGGTGGCAGCCTCAGCCCGCACCGCCTGCTCAAGGCCTATCGACTCGGTATTTTTCCCTGGTACAGCGTGGGTCAGCCGATACTCTGGTGGTCGCCGGACCCGCGGGCGGTACTTTACCCACCGTCGCTGCACATCTCACGGAGCCTAGCCAAGACGCTGCGTAAAGGCGAATATACCGTGAGCTTCGATCATGCCTTCGCCGAGGTAATCCGCCAGTGCGCGCAACCACGCGCCGATGGCGGAGGAACCTGGCTAACCGAAGAGATGATCGACGCCTATTGCCATTTGCACCGGCTGGGTCATGCCCATTCCGTCGAGACCTGGCACCAAGGAACCTTGGTGGGTGGGTTATACGGAATAGCGATAGGCCAGGTGTACTTCGGCGAATCGATGTTCAGCCGGCGACGTGACGCCTCCAAAGTAGCCTTTGCCCAGGCGGTCATCCAGCTGCGGGAATGTGGCTACCGACTCATCGATTGCCAAGTCGCATCGAACCACCTCAGCCAATTCGGCGCCACCCTGGTTCCGCGCCGCGAGTTCATCGCCCAACTCAAGCAGTGGTGCGAACACATCGCCCCATGCTCACCCTGGCCGACCACGCCCGCGCAGGACAGACAGCATGAATGATGATCCGGACCACACTCAACCCCCGCCACGCACCGTGAAATTATATGCGAGCAGCTCCCAGGTATGCAGTTATCTGCCCGCTGAAGTCGCCACGACCCAGTTCGTGGATCCCGGCCTTAACATGAGCCCGACTCTTTATAGCCAATTGGTCGATATGGGCTTCCGTCGCAGCGGCGAATTGGTGTATCGCCCGCGCTGCCGTCAATGCGCCGCCTGCGTACCAGTGCGCATTCCCGTCGACGCCTTCATCCCATCCCGCCGGCAACGCCGCACCTGGCAATACAACCAGGATATCCACGTCCGCCTAGTGCCCGCCCGCTTCGATGCCGCGCACTTCGATCTTTACCGCCGCTACATCGCGGCCCGCCATCCGGGCGGCGGCATGGATGTGAATGATCCGGCTCAATATGAATCTTTCTTCATGAGTCCGTGGAGCGAGACCTGGTGCGCGGAATTCCGCGAACAAGACCAGCTACTGGCCGTGGCGGTAATCGACCGGGTTCAGCAAGGTTGGTCCGCGGTATACACCTACTTCGATCCGGCTCAGACCCGCCGCAGCCTGGGCGGTTTCGCCGTCTTGTGGCAAATTGAAGAGTGCCGGCGCTTGGATCTGCCCTGGCTTTATCTCGGTTATTGGATCGAGCAATGCCCGAAAATGGCGTATAAGAATCAATTTCAGCCCATGGAGATCTTGCGGCAAGGACGCTGGCAGCCCTATCGGGCTTGAGATTTGCGGTTCGTTTCAACTGGGTCATGACGGTCGCTGACCCGCTGCTAATTCACCGCCTTTGAAAAATTCCCCCAGTTCGGGCAATATGCGCGTTCTAAATTAACAACCCCAAGGAGTCCTCCTTGGGCAAATCACCAAGTTGAATTAACGGAGAACGGTTGCCGTATGGCGAAAGAAGACCATATCGAGATGGAAGGGACTGTCATTGAAACCCTGCCCAATACCATGTTCCGTGTCCAGCTGGACAACGGTCATGTAGTGACTGCTCACATTTCGGGCAAGATGCGTAAACACTATATCCGTATCTTGACCGGCGATAAGGTCACAGTACAGTTGACCCCTTATGACCTCAGCAAAGGACGCATCAGTTTCCGCGCTCGCTGAGCACACCCCCCCTCTCCCATTGCCATACAGCGTCTCCCAACTCTGCTTTAGGTAGTACTGGGACTTAGAGGGCGTGACGTTCGCGCGGGGCAATATCCCCGCCAATCCGCCGCTGAGGATTTAGACTTGCTCCGGCACCCGTGCCGCCTCACTGGTTTCATATTCAAAGGTGAGAAGGTCGTTCTGCGCTGAGATGGAAACGTGGCCTCCGGTCGTGAGCTTGCCGAACAGCAGCTCTCCCGCCAAGGGTTTCTTGATCTGTTCCTGGATCACCCGGGCCATGGGGCGGGCACCCATCTGCGGGTCGAAACCATGTTTCGCCAGCCAGCGGCGCGCCAGATCGTCCACCTCCAGTGTCACTCGTTTCTCTTCGAGCTGGGCCTCCAGCTCGGCGATGAACTTGTCCACCACATGACTCACGGTAGTTTCATCCAATTGACGGAACAGGATGATGCCGTCCAGCCGATTGCGAAACTCCGGGGTAAAAGCCTTTTTGAGGATTTCCATGCTGTCGCTGGAATGATCCTGATGGGTGAAGCCCATGGAACGGCGGCTGCTTTGCTCGCTGCCAGCATTGGTGGTCATGATCACGATCACATTGCGGAAGTCGGCCTTACGCCCGTTGTTGTCGGTCAGGGTGCCATGATCCATCACCTGCAATAACAGGTTGTACACATCGGGATGTGCCTTTTCGATCTCATCCAGTAATAAAACCGAATGGGGATGTTTAGTGACGGCCTCGGTCAACAAACCGCCCTGATCAAACCCCACATAGCCGGGCGGCGCGCCGATCAAACGTGAAACGGTGTGGCGTTCCATGTATTCGGACATGTCGAAACGAATGAGTTCGATACCGAGAATTTTGGCCAATTGCCGCGAGACTTCGGTTTTACCCACCCCGGTCGGACCGGCGAACAGAAAAGAACCCACCGGCTTTTGCGCGTGCCCCAAACCCGAGCGGGCCATTTTAATGGCGGTGGAAAGCGCGTCGATAGCTTCATCCTGGCCGTACACCACCAGCTTGAGATCACGTTCCAGGTTACGCAACGATTCTTTATCGGAAGCGGACACACTCTTCGGCGGGATGCGCGCCATCTTCGCCACCACGTTTTCCACCTCGGTAACGCCGATGATTTTCTTACGCTTGGAAGGCGCCAACAATTGTTGGGTAGCTCCCGCCTCGTCGATCACATCAATGGCCTTGTCGGGCAAATGTCTTTCGTTGATATAACGAGCCGACAATTCGGCCGCCGCCTGCAGGGCGCCGCGCGCGTATTTCACACCGTGGTGTTTCTCGAAACGTGACTTGAGGCCGCGCAGAATTTCCACCGTGTCCTGCACCGAGGGCTCGCCCACGTCGATCTTTTGAAAACGGCGGGCCAAGGCTCGGTCTTTTTCAAAGATGCCGCGGTATTCCTGATAGGTGGTCGAGCCGATGCAGCGCATCCGACCCGAAGTGAGCGCCGGCTTAATAAGATTGGACGCATCCATCACCCCACCCGAAGCCGCGCCAGCACCGATGATGGTGTGTATCTCGTCAATGAAGAGGATGCTGCCCGGCTCCCGTGCCAATTGAGCCAGCACCGCCTTCAACCGTTTTTCAAAATCGCCGCGGTACTTGGTACCTGCCAATAGCGCGCCCAAATCCAACGAGTAAACCGTGCTGTCCGCGATCACCGACGGTACTTTGCCGTCAACGATCATTTTGGCCAAACCTTCCGCCAGCGCGGTCTTGCCCACCCCCGCCTCTCCTACGAAGAGCGGGTTATTTTTCCGGCGGCGACACAATATCTGCACAGTCCGCAGAATTTCTTCGTGGCGGCCAATTAAAGGATCGATTTTATCTTGTCTTGCCAACTCATTGAGGTTGGTTGCAAAATTTTCCAGAGGTGTCTTGGCCGGTGCCTCGCCTATTTCGTCGTCGTCGTTTGACGATGGCAAATGATCCGCGTCGTCTTCCTCACCATGGATTTTAGAGATGCCATGGGAGATGTAATTCACTACGTCGAGGCGACTGACGTTTTGGCGGTTGAGCAAATAGACGGCTTGAGAGTCTTGTTCACTGTAGATGGCCACCAGGACGTTGGCCCCGGTCACCTCTTTTTTACCGGAGGATTGCACATGAAAAACAGCCCGTTGCAACACTCTTTGAAAACCCAAGGTCGGCTGGATCTCCCGCCCATCATCCGGGGCGAGATGGGGAGTGGTTTCTTCGATGAAGCGGTTCAGTTCTTTCTTCAGTTGTTCGATGTCCGAGCCGCAGGCTTGCAGGACTTTGGTTGCGACAGTATTGGTGAGCAACGCCAGTAACAAATGCTCCACAGTGACGAATTCATGCAGGCGATCACGCGCCTCACGAAACACTGAGTTAAGTGTACTTTCCAAATCCTGGCTTAACATGCAGTTACCTCTACTTCCTTATGTCGCATTTACACTTGCTCCATCATACACATCAAGGGATGCTGATTTTCGCGCGCGTAACGATTGACCTGATGTACCTTGGTTTCCGCTATGTCACGGGTATAGACACCGCAGACTCCCGCACCTCGCGTATGTACGTGTAACATGATTTGTGTCGCCTTCTCCTGGTCCATGCCAAAGAATTTTTGCAAAACCTCTACCACGAAATCCATAGGGGTATAGTCATCATTCAATATCACCACCTTATACAAAGGTGGCTGCTTCAATTGTGGTTTTGCCTCTTTAGTGGCCACCCCCTCGCCGGGGGCCGCGTCACGCTTTACACTCATATGTCAGTGCCTACTCAATATAACGAACGAATTTAGGAATCCCTTGAGTGTATACATTACCCATCCTCTCTGGACACCCATTCGGGGTCTACGCGACGCCTTAAAGAACTCTCCCCCCATACTTGACAATGATACTGAGTTAGATAAGAGTGTCTATGCTTAAGTTCAAGATGCTCATGCGGTTACGAGCGGGGATCGAGGTCCAAGCTGTACCACGGATCTCTGGCAATTGCATAAGCGGCCTCAGCCGCAATATTGCGGAGATGTTATAAGATGAAAACCGCTACTGGAATAGTAAAGTGGTTTAGCAACGCCAAGGGTTACGGGTTCATCCTGCCTGATGAGGGGGGCGAAGAGGTATTTGCCCATTTTTCCGCTATTGAAATGGAAGGCTACCGTACCCTAAAACAAGGACAGAAAGTTGAATTTCAAATCCAGCAAGGCCCTAAAGGCTGGATGGCGGCGAGCATCCGCCCGGCTCTGATCGGGATAGAACCGAACACCGAAACCATTAATTAGGCATTTTAGTCTTTTTGCGCTGACTCTGCGGGCATTTTCAGCCCGCAGCGGATTTGCACTGTCACATTTTACCTATCACTGCCCGCCCAAAGCCTGAACAACTCAGCTCAGTCGCGCTGGGCATGAGCCGCGCCAGATCATATGTGACGGTGCCAGCCGCAATCGCCCCACCCACCCCTTTGACGATTAGGTCCGCCGCTTCAGTCCAACCCAAATGACGCAACATCATCTCGGCCGAGAGGATCAGCGAACTGGGATTGACCATATCTTTACCGGCATATTTAGGCGCAGTACCATGGGTGGCCTCGAACAAACCAATGGTGTCGGAGAGATTCGCGCCGGGGGCGATGCCGATGCCGCCCACCTGCGCCGCGAGCGCGTCGGAGATGTAGTCGCCGTTGAGATTGAGGGTGGCGATCACGTCGAACTCCTCGGGGCGCAGCAATATCTCCTGCAGGAACGCATCGGCGATGCTGTCCTTGACGACGATCTCCGCGCCGGTCTCGGGGTGCTTGAGGCGACACCATGGACCCCTGTCGATCTCGGTCGCGCCGAACTCCTGCTTCGCCACTTCATAACCCCAACTCTTGAAGGCACCCTCGGTGAACTTCATGATGTTGCCCTTGTGCACCAGGGTCACCGACTTGCGGTGATTGTCGATGGCGTATTGGATGGCCTTGCGCACCAGCCGCTGCGTCCCTTCACGCGACACCGGCTTGATGCCGATGCCGGAAGTCGCCGGGAAACGGATCTTCTTCACGCCCATCTCTTTTTGCAGAAACTCGATGAGTTTCTTCGCCTCGGGTGTTTCCGCGGCCCATTCGATGCCGGCGTAGATGTCCTCGGAATTCTCGCGGAAGATCACCATATCAACCTTTTCCGGCGCTTTCACCGGGCTGGGCGTACCGGGGTAATAACGCACCGGCCGCAGGCAGAGATAAAGATCCAGATCCTGACGCAGCGCGACGTTGAGCGAGCGGATGCCGCCGCCCACCGGCGTGGTAAGCGGCCCCTTGATGCCAACGGAAAATTCGCGCAATGCGGACAGCGTCTCCGCCGGTAGCCACATGTTCTCGCCGTACACCTTGGTGGCCTTTTCGCCCGCGTAGATTTCCATCCAGGCGATGGACCGTCGCTCGCCATAGGCTTTCGCCACAGCGGCGTTCACCACCGCATGCATCACCGGAGTCACGTCCATGCCGATACCGTCACCCTCGATATAGGGGATAATGGGCCGATCGGGCACTTGCAAGAACCCATTGGCCTGGGCCAGGATAGCCGCCCCGTCAGCGGGCACATTAATCTTCTCGTAGGACATCAGTGGCTCCTGAAATGACACAAACAAAGAGCGCATTGTAGCAGCTCGTTCCACGCTGCCGCTAACCCCAGCCATGGCCAAGATCATCCTATTCAACAAACCCTACGACGTGCTTTGCCAATTCACCGATGGCGAGGGCCGCCGAACCCTCGCGGATTTCATTCCGGAGAAAAATGTTTACTCCGCCGGTCGGCTCGACCGCGACAGCGAAGGGCTGGTCGTGCTGACCGATGACGGCCCCACCCAGCACCGCATCAGCGATCCCCGCCATAAGCTCGATAAACGCTACTGGGTGCAAGTGGAAGGTTTGCCTTCCACCGCGGCGCTGGTGCAGTTACAAAATGGCGTGCTGCTCAACGACGGATTCACCGCGCCCGCCGAGGCGCGCGTCATCACCGAGCCGGCGCTGTGGCCGCGCACCCCACCCATCCGGTTTCGCGCCGCCATTCCCACCACCTGGCTGGACATCACCTTGCGCGAGGGTCGCAATCGTCAGGTCCGACGCATGACCGCCGCGGTCGGCCACCCTACTCTGCGCCTGGTACGCCATGCCGTCGGTCCCTGGCAACTCGGTGATCTGCGGCCGGGTGAATGGCGGAAATTGGAGTGTGTCTTGCCCCCATCCCGGCCGCCTACCCGCGCTGAATGAGCTAGCTGATTGTGTTATAGTTTCCCGATGATTTGGACACCCCACGTTACCGTCGCCGCCGTCGTTGAAAATGAAGGCCGTTATCTGCTGGTCGAGGAGCTCAGCGGAGACCGGGTGGTCTACAACCAGCCGGCCGGCCACGTCGAGGCGGGCGAAAGCCTCCTCGACGCCGTGGTGAGGGAAACCCGCGAGGAAACCGGCTGGGGTTTCCGCCCCACGGCATTGCTGGGTGTCTATCGTTTGGTCCATCCGGCTAACGGCGATACTTATCTGCGGTTTTGTTTCACCGGCGAGTGTTTCGACCATGATCCGGCCCAACCCCTGGATTCCGGTATCGTCCGAACCTGGTGGCTGACCCGGCCGGAAATGCTGGAAATCGGCGGCCAGTTGCGCAGCCCCCTGGTATTACGTTGTGTCGACGATTACCTGGCCGGCCGTCGTTATCCGCTGGACCTTTACGCGGACGTGTCCAACACCGTTTAACCGCCCCGCGCCGACAGCCCTTACCGCCGCCCGCGATTCGATGACATAGACGATGACCGAAAGCCAAGTCCATTCCGCCTCGCAGCACGCCGCCGCCCGCGTCATCGCCGGCATGTCCGGCGGCGTGGATTCCTCGGTAGCGGCCTTACTACTGCAACGCCGCGGGTATCACGTCAGCGGCGTGTTCATGAAAAACTGGCAAGAGACCGACCCCGCTTTTCCCTGCACGGCCGCCGACGATGCGCGGGATGCCTGGAATGTCTGCGAGCGGCTGGGGCTCGAACTCGACGCTGTCGATTTCGTGCACGAATACTGGGAACGAGTGTTCGAATATTTTCTGGTTGAACACCGCCGCGGCCGTACACCGAATCCCGACATTCTCTGCAACAAAGAAATCAAGTTTAAAGCCTTCCTGCGGCACGCCTTGGCCCATGGCGCGGATTACATCGCCACCGGCCATTATGCGCGGGTGCGCGAAGCGGCCGGCCGTTATCACTTGCTCAAAGCGCGCGACGCCGGCAAGGATCAAACCTATTTTCTGTATACCCTGGGACAGGAACAGCTGGCGCGCACTCTGTTTCCCGTCGGCGAATTGCAGAAATCCGAGGTGCGCCGCATCGCCGCCGAGGCCGGTTTCGATAACGCGGCCAAGAAAGACAGCACTGGGATTTGTTTCATAGGCGAACGCGATTTCAGCCGGTTTTTATCGCGTTATCTGCCCGCACAGACCGGTGATATCCGCGACCCGGACGGTACCTGCCTAGGCACGCATTATGGCTTGATGCATTACACCCTCGGCCAGCGCAAAGGCTTGGGTATCGGCGGGCGGCGTGACGCGGACGAATCGGCGTGGTACGTGGCGGATAAACAGTTGGCTTCCAATACCCTTATCGTCGTGCAGGGGCATGATCATCCTTTATTGTTCAGCCGGGGCTTGCTGGCCAACGACCTGCATTGGGTGGCGGGCGACCCGCCGAATTTACCGCTACAATGTCAGGCCAAAACCCGTTATCGTCAACCCGATCAAACCTGCACCGTCAGCCGCGACGACGACGGCCGCTACCGAGTGGTCTTCGCTCAAGCGCAGCGTGCGGTGACACCGGGGCAATCCGTGGTGTTTTATCAGGGCGAAACCTGCCTGGGCGGCGGGGTCATCGATGCTTTATTGCCTTGAGCCGCGCAATCCCTTTCACCATCACTCATCACGAAACGACTATTTACCATGATCCAGCGCAGTACCACCGATCAAATCCTGGCCTTGGCCGGTATTTTTCAAGCCACCGGCCTGGTGCGTGACCTGGCCCACGATGGCAAAGTACGACGCGATGCTTTCGCGGTCTGTGTGCACAGCCTCTTCGCAACCAATCCGGCCAATACCGAAGCGGTATACGGCGGCATCGCCGGCGTGCGTTACGGCTTGGAATTGCTGGTCAAACAAATCGGCGACCCCCGTTCGCCGCAAAATCTGGAAGTGGTGAAATACGTCGTGAATGTGCTGCATTTGGAACGGCAACTGGTAAAACGGCCGGCCATGTTGCAGCAGATCAGCGCCGGAGTTGAAAAAGCGCGCGGACAAAGCGTCCACTTCGAAATCACTCACGAAAATATCATCGCCAGTCTGGCGTCCTGTTACCTCGACACCATCAGCACCCTGACGCCGCGCATCGTCGTCGCCGGCGCCCAAGGCCATTTATCCAATCCCGACAACGCCAACAAGGTACGTACCCTCCTGCTCGCCGCCATCCGTTCCGCGGTGTTGTGGCGGCAGTGCGGCGGCAGCCGCTGGCAGTTATTCTTCGGCCGCCGTCATATACTCAGCGCCGCGCAACAACTGCAAGCGGAGTCCGGTTCAGGCTAAATCCGCCGGTTCACTTCGTTGAAGAATCGCGAAACGGCGACTTAACCGACTAATAGAAATATCTTCACATTCTTGGCGGCTTGACGATTCAGGTGAATCAATCGCAACGCCCTCGGGTATAATCGGCGGCATTCAAATTAGACGGAGCGATCATGGAACTCTCTTCCCTCAGCGCGGTGTCACCTATCGACGGCCGTTACGGCGACAAGGTGTCGGACCTGCGACCCATCTTCAGCGAATATGGCCTGATGCGTCACCGCGTGTTGGTAGAAGTACGCTGGCTGCAAATGTTGTCCCGCCATGACGGCATCGGCGAAGTACCCGGTCTGAGTCAACATGCAAATCACATCCTCGACCACATCGTCGAGCATTTCAATCTGGACGACGCGCAGCGGATCAAGAACATCGAACGCACCACCAATCACGATGTCAAGGCCGTGGAATATTTCCTAAAAGAAAAAATCGCCGGCAATGACGAGTTGAGCGCGGTCAGCGAGTTCATTCACTTCGCCTGCACATCGGAAGACATCAATAACCTCGCCTACGGCCTTATGCTACAAGAGGCGCGCAGCCGGGCGCTGCTGCCGGTTATGGACGAACTGATCACCGCCATCACCCGCTTGGCGCATCGCTATGCGGAGCAACCCATGCTCGCCCGCACCCACGGTCAAACCGCTTCGCCCACCACCTTGGGCAAGGAAATGGCTAATGTCGCTTATCGCTTGCAACGGCAACGGCGACAGTCGGCGAGCGTGCCCTTGCTAGGCAAAGTCAACGGTGCGGTCGGCAACTACAACGCCCACCTCGCCGCCTATCCGGAAGTGGACTGGCAAGCGGCCGCCCGCGATTTCGTCACGGGACTGGGGCTGGAATGGAATCCTTACACCACTCAGATCGAACCACACGACTGCATCGCGGAATATTTCGATGCGATCGGACGCTTCAACACTATTTTGCTCGATTATTGCCGCGATGTATGGGGCTATATTTCCCTGGGTTATTTCAAGCAAAAAACTGTCGCCAACGAAGTGGGCTCGTCGACCATGCCGCACAAGGTCAACCCCATCGATTTCGAAAACGGCGAAGGCAATCTGGGTTTGGCCAATGCGATTTTTCATCATCTCAGCGCCAAACTGCCGGTGTCACGTTGGCAGCGCGACCTCAGCGATTCGACGGTGCTGCGCAACCTGGGCGTGGGCATCGCCCATTCGCTGGTCGCCTATCAGTCGACGCTCAAAGGCATCTCCAAATTGGAGGCCGACCCCGCCCGCATGGCGGGTGATCTCAACAACGCGTGGGAGGTGCTGGCAGAGGCGGTGCAAACCGTGATGCGCCGTTACGGCATCCCCGAACCCTATGAAAAACTGAAGGCTCTCACCCGCGGCCAGGCCATCACGGCGGAACGGATGGGCCACTTCATACAAAATCTCGATATCCCCGCCACGGAAAAGACTCGTTTATTGGCCCTCACCCCCGCCAGCTACGTGGGCGATGCCGCCGAGCAGGCCAAAAAAATCTAAGGAATAGCGGGCGCTTGGGGAGAACCCGGCCTAGGGATCGGCTGTTCGAAAAATATTTTTTAATTCCACCCTAAAGTCGGATCCGCTTGGACCGATAAACTAATTGACTAAGGTGGCGGCACCTCATCCCCCCCAAACCCCCCCCGCCGTCACCTGAGCCACCCACTGAGCCTCAACTAACTGTTGAGGCTTTTTTTTGAACACTGGAATAGTGCCGCATGATTTGTGACCAGGTGCACACTTTTTCTGTGACGACAGTGGATAATAAAAATCAAGTAAAGGCCCTTTCAACTTCCAACACCCCTCAGTGGTCGTTTCAACCATTTACTGAATCCATCGCAAACATGCGGCCTCGCCGTTTTGGCCTTGGTGACGGCGCGGTGCGCTGTTATGCTGAG
>JAHFRV010000008.1 GCA_023266095.1 Gammaproteobacteria bacterium
TATCATGGAGGCCAGGAGACTACTCTCCACGAACAGGCCGGATGTAAGACTGCAATCGATTCTTTTCGGCATCGCTTTTCACTTGGCAAACGGGCGGTGTCCATGTAAGAGGTTCCTTAACAAGCGATTTTCCAGGCAGAAAAGAGGGTGTTTATAGCTGCCGCGCCAGAATCAAGGCATCTTCCCGGCCAGTACGGGTGGGGTAATAATTCTTACGCAGGCCCACTTCGTTGAAACCGAGCTGTTCATATAACCAACGCGCCGGCTCATTGGAAGGCCGCACTTCGAGAAATAACATATCGGCGCCGAGCTGGCGGGCATGGTCGATCATGTCGGTGAGCAACAGCCGCCCATAACCCCGGCTGCGTGATTCGAGGCGGACACACAGATTCAGAATGTGCGCCTCGCCCGCCCCCGCCGACATCACCGCGTAACCGAGGATTTGTCCTTCGGCTTCCAGGACACGGCAATAATAGCCGGACCTCATACAGTCCCGAAAATTAATTTCAGTCCACGCGAATTCGTAGGCGCGCGATTCAATGGCCATTACCGCCGCCAGATCACGTTCATCCATGCGCCGCAGGCATACAGCCTCGGGTGATCCAGCGGATGACAGCACGATCGCCACGGCTAACTTAACTGGAGCTCGCCGCCACAATCGCGCGAGCGAGTTGCAGATCGTGCCAAGCCTTGCGTTTTTCTCGAGGCGAGCGCAATAGATAGGCGGGATGATAGGTAACGACGAGGGGGATGCCGGTATCACCATAATTCAGGCGTTTGCCGCGCAAGACGCCGACCGCCTCCGTGGACTTCAACAGATTTTGCGCGGCGATCCGCCCCAAAGCGAGGATGAGTTTTGGCTTGATCAACTCGATCTGCCGCTGCAAATAAGGCTCGCAGCTTTGCGCCTCTTCCGGCTGCGGATCACGGTTATTGGGCGGACGGCATTTGACGATATTGGCGATATACACCTCCTCGCGCTTCAGCCCCACCGCCAGCAACATATTATTGAGCAGCTTTCCAGCGCGCCCCACGAACGGCTCGCCCTGACGGTCTTCATCCGCCCCCGGCGCCTCGCCGATGATCATCCACTGCGCCTGGCGATTTCCCACGCCGAACACCGCCTGGGTGCGGCCCTTGTGCAAAGCGCATTGCGTACAGGCCAGCACCCGCTCACACAAGGGTTCCCAATCCAGCGTAGCGACATCGCTCCCCATCTGCCCCGCGCGGACAGCGGACACCGGCGCGGGATCGGGGACGGACGCGGCCGGCAGCTTACTCGCGGTCTCATCGCGCCGCGCCCATTCCTGGATGCCCATGGCATCCAGGTAGAGGGAACGGCGCGGATGATCGGACGGGTTAGTCATCAGTTTACAGTTGCGGATGAGCGCGTTCCGCCGGCGCGAGCATCTTGTTCAAGGCATGGATATAGGCCTTGGCCGAGGCGATGACGATGTCGGTGTCCGCACCCTGGCCGTTGACGATGCGCCCGGCCTTCTCCACCCGCACCGTCACCTCGCCCTGCGAATCGGTGCCGCTGGTGATGGCGTTCACCGAATAGAGCAACAGATTGGCGCCGCCCTGCACGATGGACTCGATGGCTTTGAAGGTGGCATCCACCGGGCCGTCACCGCGCGCCACCGCTTGTTTTTCCACACCGTCGATCCACAGGGTCACCGCCGCCTCCGGGGTCTCGCCGGTCTCGGAACAGACCTTGGAATAAACCAATTTGATGCGTTCGTTCTCCGTCGCCAAGTTGGTGTCCGTCACCAAGGCCTGCAAGTCCTCGTCGTAGATCTCGTGCTTTTTGTCGGCAAGTTCCTTGAAACGCACGAAGGCCGCGTTGAGTTCCTCTTCCGCTGTGAAATCGATACCGAGTTCTTTCAAACGGGTGCGGAAGGCGTTCCGCCCCGAGTGTTTGCCCAACACCATGCGGTTGGCGCTCCAGCCCACGTCTTGAGCGCGCATGATTTCGTAAGTCTCGCGGCTCTTGAGCACGCCGTCCTGATGAATGCCCGATTCATGGGCGAAGGCATTGGCGCCGACGATGGCCTTATTGGGCTGCACCGCGAAGCCGGTGATGCTCGACACCAAACGGCTGCAGGCGACGATGTGCGTGCTGTCCAAATCCACATTACAGGGAAAAACATCCTGCCGGGTGCGCACCGCCATCACGATTTCCTCGAGCGCCGCGTTGCCCGCCCGCTCACCCAGGCCGTTGATGGTGCACTCCACCTGCCGTGCGCCGTTCATCACCGCCGACAGGGAATTGGCCACCGCCAAACCGAGGTCGTTGTGACAGTGCACGGAAAAAACCGCCTTGCCCGCATTGGGCACGCGTTCGATCAATTGACGGACCAACTCGCCGAATTGATGGGGCATGGCATAACCCACGGTGTCAGGAATATTGATGGTGCGGGCGCCGGCGGCGATCACCGCCTCGATGATCCGGCAGAGAAAATCGATCTCCGACCGCCCAGCGTCCTCCGGCGAAAACTCCACATTGTCGGTGTGCTGGCGGGCCCGCTTCACCGCCCGCACCGCCTGCTCCACCACCTGGTCGGGCTCCATGCGCAATTTCATTTTCATGTGAATGGGCGAAGTGGCGATGAAAGTGTGAATACGCGCCGAGTTCGCCCCTTTGAGCGCCTCGGCGGCGCGGTCGATGTCCTTGTCCACCGCGCGGGCCAGGCCGCACACCGTACTCTCGGTGACCGCCTTGGCCACCGCTTGCACCGCCTCGAAGTCACCCACGCTGGCGATGGGGAAACCCGCCTCGATGATATCCACCCCCATCCGCTCCAGGGCCTTGGCCACCCGAAGCTTCTCTTCTTTGGTCATGGAGGCGCCGGGGCTTTGCTCACCGTCGCGCAAGGTGGTGTCGAAAATAAACAATTTATCTTTCATGATGGTCTCCAAAACGCTAGCGACATGTTACCGGAGCGCCCCCACCGCGGCAACGAACAGGGTTCCGCCGTAATGCGGTCGCTCAATGGGATCAATTGGATAGGTCCGCGCGGGACCTTGAGGAAGGTATGTCTGCCTTACGGCAGTCGCAGGCGGGGCAGCAGGGCAAGCAAGAGACCGGCACGCGCGCGCAACACCCCCGCTGTGGCGGGGGTGAGAGAAAAGGCAGTGTGCGCGCTACGGGCCATGGTCTTTAAATTCGGTTACGTCGTTCTAAGGTTGTGTTCATCCTCTCCTCGCGGGACAGGATCCGGGTCCAAAAAAAGATTTCCAACGACTCAGTAGACTTGCAGCCACTTTAACCAGCTCTAACGAACACTGTCAAGGCTGCCGCAGGGCCATTATCACAAAACCGAAGTACACATCCCGCCGTCTTTTTCCTGAATGAGAGTCGGGCGACGGAAAAGCGGGGAACCTGCTCGTCCATTCTTCCTCTCCCGCTTCACACTCGATCATTTCGGCTTATTACAGCGCCGCCGTACGCTGCTCCGCGGCGTCACGTTGCGGACTAAACGGTATATCACGCCGGGTTTTTGCTTCAACGGCGATCAGCAATGAAGCCGTAAGTGCGGCAAACAATCCACCCGCCGGGTAATCGAAGTGAAGATGGAGACGATCACCCGCTTCGACCGTCAACGGCTCTTGCAGGGGCACGATCAAATACTGATTGTGCCAATCGACGCTGCGCTGCTCCGCGACAACGATCGCCAAAATATTTTTGGTGACGAAGCGCAGGGCATTGAGCACGCCCGGCCGCTCAATGGCGACCGTGCCGTCCCAGGCGCAATTGAGGGAATAGGCTTCATCGTAGGAGGCGAGCTGATACACCGCCGGCGCCGCCAGCTCATAGGTCTTAGTCTGCACGGCAGCGGGTTCCTGAAACAAAATGGTGGGGGCGTAATAATCCTCGAAATAAAAATCCTGTTGCACCGGTTGCACTGCTTGAATAAACGCCTCGGGCACGAACACCGGCAATGCACCGCCGAATTTTTTAAGATAGCGCTCTTTGAAAGCACTGATCACCGCCAACTGTTTCTCCCGCAACATCGCCACATGCAGCATTTCACAAATCACCACGTCCACCGGTTCCGGTGGGAGATAGTCAAAGGCATCGGCCTCGACCACTTCGATCTTATTACCGTAGGGATTCAGCGTCAGTATCTCGCGGGCCTTGGCCGCCAATTCCGGATTGCGCTCCACGCACCACACCCTGGCCGCCTTGCGCGCGGCGAAATGCGACAATACCCCCGTGCCGCCGCCCAATTCTAAGACCCGCGCCCCCGGGCGCACCGCGTAGTCCAAAGCGGCTTTGAAACCTTGCATACGCGCGGTATCGTTGAGCATATTGTAGTGGTAGTGCAGCGGGATGAATTGACCGAGTTCGGCGTAATCACGTAACGGGGTCATGCAATATTCCTTTATGGTTGGCATGCTAAACATAAGGTAGCGTCCCAGGCACCGACCGGCCGCCTTCTCGTGCGCGGAATCGCCAGGCAAGCAGTGGAAACCTTTCTTCACAGCTTAAGGCAATATCCGAGCCAGGCAGGAAATCGACGTGTCGACAGTGCGCGGCCCAACCCTGGAGCGGCGCGGCGATGACAGCCGAGGCTTTGCCAGTGGCAACCGCTTGCCTCACCGCGGAAAGGCCTTGCCGTGCTATCGCGGAACATCCGCAAGAACTGCTCATCCGCGCCGAGAATGAAATAGGCGCTTAGATTAACTGCTAGGCTAGCTCGTTGAGACCACTGGTAAACAACAGTCCATCCAAGGAATTCGAACCCATGCGCAAATTAGCTATGTTGATCTCCCTATCCGCCCTCTTGCCGGGCGTGGCCGCCGCTCAGGAAATCGGCTCGGTCAATACCGAATGGAAACTCATGGGCTCGCACCAGCTGGTGGTGGAAGCCTACGACGACCCCAAAGTGGATGGCGTAACCTGTTATGTTTCCAAACCCGAGCGGGGCGGCATCGCCGGCGCGGTAGGCGTGGCGGAAGAACTATCCGACGTCTCCATCGCCTGCCGGCAAGTCGGACCGCTCCGTTTCAAGGAAGCCTTGCCTATGCAGGAAGATGCCTTCACCGAACGCCGTTCCCTCATCTTTAAAACACTGCATGTGGTACGCATGGTGGATACCGCCCGCAATGTGCTGGTGTACCTCACCTACACCGACAAAATCATCCACGGCAGCCCGAAAAATTCCGTCACTGCCGTACCGGTGAGCGGCGACATGAGGATTCCGGTGAAAAAATGAGACCTAGAGAAATTTCCGACAAGCTACGGCTGTATCGATAACCGTCTATCTCGTCGCCTTCTTGGCCGAACAGGAACGCCATGTGATAGTCGTATCCCACACCCGCTGCAAAACGGCTGCGAGCGCCATTTACCGCTCCAGGCAAGACCGCAACACGTCCCGCAAACGCGCGGCGCAAGCCGCATCCAATTCCGCCATGACCGGCAGGTAGCCGTGCGTCGCGCCGGCGAAACCTCGACACTTCACCATGTCTTTTTCGGTCATCAGTACCGGCAACTCGTCGGCGAAGCGCAGGTCGGCGGCGACGTAGCGGTGATGATCGGGAAACGGGTGTTCGATGACCCGCACTTGATAACGACGCAGGTGTTCAAAAAACCGCGCCGGACGGCCGATGCCGGCCACGGCGTGCACGGTTTGCCCACCCAGGTCCGACAACGGACGCGACGCGCCCCGGCCATCCACGGCCAACACCTGATCGCCGCTCAGGGTAAACGCGCACTCCCCCGCCGCGCCCGCACCGTTGATCATCACCAACTGCACGGTGCGCAATCGCGCCAAAGGCTCACGCAAAGGACCGGCGGGCAGGCAGCGGCCGTTGCCATGACGGCGCACACCGTCCACCACCACGATCTCCACATCGCGGACCAGCGCGTAATGCTGCAGACCATCGTCGGCGATGATCACGTCGCAATCATATTCGGCCAGTAGAGTGCGCGCGGCGCGCACACGTTGAGGGTCGACCACCACCGGGCAAGCGGTGCGTTGCGCGATCAACACCGGCTCGTCGCCCACCAGCAGCGGATCGCTGCCGGCATGCACTGATTGCGGCCAATGACCGGCCTGGCCGCGATAACCGCGACTCACCACCCCCGGCTTTTTTCCGGCCGCGCGCAACAGTTCGACCAGATGAATCACCACCGGCGTCTTGCCGGTGCCGCCCACGCTGAGATTGCCGACCACGATCACCGGCACCGGCAGCCGCGTGCTGCGCAACACACCGGCGCGATACAGTGCGCGGCGCAGCCGCATCACGCCGCCGTATACCCAGGCCAACGGCAGCAGTAAGTTGCTCAGGGGATGTTTGCCGTACCACACGGCGTCGAACCGCATCTCAATTGGCCGCTGTGAAGAGCGGTCCGCCGCGTGTGGAATCAAGCATGTTGCGCCACCGGTTCGGGCGTGCTCGGTTCATCGCGAAACTGCAACCTATGCAGACTGGCGTACTGGCCGCCGCGGGCCAGCAGTTCGCGGTGGGTGCCCTGCTCCACCGCACGACCGCCGTCCAGCACCACGATTTGATCAGCGTTTTCCACCGTGGACAAACGATGGGCGATTACCAGCGTGGTGCGATTGCGCATCACCTCGGCGAGCGCGGCCTGGATATGCCGCTCCGATTCATTATCCAAGGCCGAAGTGGCCTCATCCAAAATCAGAATAGGCGCGTTCTTGAGCAAAGCGCGGGCGATGGCCAGGCGCTGACGCTGGCCGCCCGACAACAAGACACCGTTCTCGCCGACCAGGGTATTCAAACCGTCCGGCAGCCGCCGGATGAACTCCATGGCGTGGGCCGCCTCGGCGGCGCGAATGACGGCCTCTTCACCCACCTCGCCCAAGGCGCCGTAAGCGATGTTGCGGGCGATGGTGTCGTTGAAGAGCACCACGTCCTGTCCCACCCAGGCGATTTGATTGCGCAGGTCGCGCAGCTTGAGCGCGCGGATATCGACGCCGTCCAAACGGATCACGCCGTGCTGCAGATCGTAAAGACGCGGTAATAAACTCACCAACGTCGATTTGCCGCCGCCGGAGCGGCCGACGAAGGCCACGCACTGTCCCGCCGCGATGTGGAGATTGATATCGCGCAATGCCGCACCTTTGGCGACGTCGTACGTAAACGTGACCTGTTCGAAACACACCTCGCCGCGCGCGCGATCCATCGACCTGTCACCGCTATCCACCTCCGCTTCGGTATCGAGCAAAGTAAAAATACTCTCCGCCGCCGCCACGCCGCGCTGAACCATGGGCATCACCGTGGTCAGGCGTTTGATGGACGGCATCAACAACATCATCGCCACCACGAAGGACATGAAGTTGCCGACCGTGATGCTGTCCAGCACCGCGGGCGAAGTCGCCAGATAAATGATGCCGGCCAGCGCGATCGCGGCGATCAGCTCGACGATGGCCACGCTGCCGGCGCTGCTGGCGGCGAGTTTCATATTCAGCTTGCGGTTGGCCTCATTGATGAGATTGAAACGCGCGGTCTCGTACTCCTGACCGCCGAAGATTTTCACCACCCGGTGACCGGCCATGGCCTCTTCGCTGATCCCGGTGACATCCGCCATGGAATTTTGAATGCGGTTGTTGAGGCGGCGGAAACGCCGATTAACGGTAGCGATGGCGATGGCGATGGGCGGCCCCACCACGATGAACACCAGGGTGAGCTGCCAATTGATATAAGCCATCCAGATCAGCAGACCGATGATCGTGAACCCATCGCGCACCACATTGGCCAAGGCGTTGGTGGCGGCGAGATTGACCTGTTCCACATCGTAGATGAACTTGGAGAGCAGCTCGCCGGAAGATGTCCGGTCGTAATAGCGGGTAGGCAAGCGCAGCAATTGGTCGAACATGGCGCGGCGCAGGTCACGGATCACTTCACGCCCGACCACGCTCATGCAATATGACGAGCCGAAGTTGGCAAGGCCGCGCGCGACGAACAGACCGATGATCAGCAAGGGCACCAGGGCGATCACTGCCGGATCCCGGTCGACGAAGCTGCCGTCGATCATCGGTTTCATCAAGGCTGCGAAGCCGGTGTTGGTGGCGGCGAACACCAGCATCGCCAGCGTCGCCAGCACGAACATCCGCCAATGCGGCGCGGCGTAGCGCAATAGCCGCGCGTAAATCACCCGGGCCGGATTGAAGTGGCTCTCCTGCATGCGCTTAGCGTGAGCCCGCCGCGGGCTCTTGAATGGCGATGGATAAGTGAATCAGGCCGACCTGGCGCGCGGCGTCCATGGCGGTGACCACCGCTTGATGAGGTGTCTTGGCATCGGCGCTGATGATGAGCGGCGGTTCTTTCTGCTCGCCCAGTGACGCGCGCAAGGCCCGCTTCAGACTGTCGAGCTGGGTGTTCACCACCTGCCGGCCGTCGACGTAAAACTCACCAGCGGCGTCGATAGACAGCGTAATCGACTTCGGTTGTTCGACCACGGCCTGCTCAGAGGCCTTGGGCAGATCGATGCGGATCGCCGATTGCTGATTGAAGGTGGTGGTCAATATAAAAAACAGCAATAGCAGGAACACGACATCTATCAGCGAAGTGAGGTTGATTTCCGGATCGCCGCGGCGGCGGGGACGCAGATTCATGCGGCGCCGCCTCCTGCCATGTCACTTTCTTTCACCCGTTCACCGTGTAGGATTTCCACCATCTTAATCGCCTCTTGTTCCATGGTGGACACCAGTTCATCCACCCGCCGTTGGAAATGGCGATAGAACATCAAACTGGGTATGGCCACGACCAACCCCGTCACCGTGGTGATCAAGGCCTCCGACAAACCGCCCGCCATCTCGGTGGGACTGCCCACGCCCACGGCACTGATGGCGGTGAAGATCTTGATCATGCCCAGCACCGTGCCCAGCAAGCCGAGCAACGGCGAAATGGAAGCGATGGTGCCCAGGGTATTCAAATATCTCTCCAGCTCCAGCACCACGTGACGGCCGGCCTCTTCGATGCTCTCTTTCATCACCTCGCGCGAATAATGGCGGTTCATCAGTCCCGCCGCCAATACCCGCCCCAGCGGCGAACTGCCGCGCAGACTGCTGATCCGCATCACGTCCATCTGGCCGGCCTTGGCCCACTGCCAGATCTGCTCGACCAGATTGCGCGGGCAGATGCGCTGCTTGCGCAAGGCCCAAAAGCGTTCCGCGACTATCGCCGTGGCCACCACCGAGCACAACAACAGCGGCCCCATCACCCAGCCGCCCGATTTCACTAATTCAAACACAGCTACCCCGCCTGTTGATTGGTAAATATCTGGCTGTTTTATAAACAGGGGCCAATCATACTTGATTTATCACCGCCGTCGAAGCGCGGCGCCGCTCGGTCCGGCTGAGTAGGCCGGCCGTTCTAATCAGCTGTATTCAAAGTGTCATGCCAATAACGAAGAGCCTGCTGACGGTAAGACTCCGGCGCCGCCAAAACCCCCTGCGCACCGAGACGCAAAGTAAGAGCCCCCTGCCGGTCGGTGGCCAGCCGCGCCGCGCCCCTCTCTTGATAACGCGCGACCACCAACGGCTTGGGAAAACCGTAGCGGTTGCGATATCCCACCGGAAACAGCGCGTAACGCGGCTGCACCGCAGCGAGAAAATCCGTGGTGGATGAAGTGTTGCTGCCATGGTGCGGCGCCACCAGCACATCGGCCCGCAGCCGGTCCGGCGCTCGCGCCAGCAAAGCTTTTTCGCTGCGCTTTTCGATATCACCGGGCAACAACAACGCAGCGCCGGCGGTGCTGACCCGCAACACGCAGGAGGCGTCGTTACCTCGGGCACCCAACTCAGGAAAGGGATAAAGCATGGTGAAACTCACTCCATCCCATTCCCAGTGTTGACCGGCGTGACAGGCTTGCGGCCGACCGGCCGGCCACACCACTTTGTCCGGCACGCTGGTCAGCACCTCATCCACCGGCACTTGTTCCAGTAAAGAGAACAGGCCGCCGAGATGGTCCCGGTCGCCGTGACTGATCACTAAACGATCGACACGCGGCACACCGGTCGCCCGCAGAAAAGGCGCCACCACCGCATCACCGGCATCGAAACGCTCGCTGAAAGCGGGACCGGTATCAAACACCAGACTATGCCGCGCGGTGCGCACCACCGCCGACAAACCCTGCCCCACATCCAACAAGGTCAACCAGACCTCACCCGGCGGTGGACGCGGCGGCGGCACCGCCAGCAAAGGTGCCAGCAACAACAGGCCCAGCCAGCGGCCCGGCATCCCCGCCGGTGCGATCAGCAGCAGCGCGCCTACCGCCGAGGGCAAAAAGGCCCACGCCGGCGGCACATGCTGACTCCATTGCGCGAACGATGCCTGACCGAGCCAAGTCAGCGGCGGCCACACCCAGCCCAGTGCACCGTCGGCGAGCACCAGCAGGAACGCGCCCGCGGCAGACCCTATTCCCACCAACAGCGCGCCCAGCAGAGTGAGCGGCACCACCACGAAACTCACCCAGGGCACCGCGACGATATTCGCCAGCGGCGAAACCAGCGATACCTGTTGAAACAAAGCCAGCATCAACGGCAGCAGGCCTACCGCCACCAATAATTGCACCCGGCCGAAACGCCACCACAGACCGCGCGGCGCGAGCCGTCCACCCATGCCGTAAAAAATCACCGCCACCGCCACGAACGACAGCCAGAAACCCACCTCCATCACCGCCAGCGGATCCCATAGCAGAACCAACAGCAGCGCCGCCGCGAGGCCATGCACCGGCCGCACGCGCCGCTGTTGCAGCAGGCTGGCCATCACCACCGCCACCATGATCAAAGAACGCTGGGTGGGCACGGAAAATCCGGCCAACGCGGAATACACCAAGGCCGCCGCCATGCCCGCCACCGCACCCACCTTGGATGCAGGCCAGCGCAAGGCCAGCCGCGGCCACCACAACCAGGCCCGCCGAACCATAAAAAACAGCAAGCCGGCCACACAGGCCACATGTAGACCCGATATAGAAATCAAATGCGTGGTGCCGGTGGCACGCAATATTTGCCATTGCCGCAGATCGATATGCTTTTGCTCACCGATCGCCAAGGCCTCGACGATACCGGCGAACTCCCGGCCGGCTAAGGCCGCGCCCATCTTCTCCGCCAGAGATTGCCGCAGCCGATTGACCGGCTGTTGCCGCCAGTCCGAGGCCAACAAACGGTTGTCGTCCTCCACCCGCACATAACCGGTGGCGCGCAGGCGAAAACGGAACAGCCACGCCTCGTAATCGAAACCGCCGGGATTCATCATGCCGTGCGGACGTTTCAATCTCACCGTCAACCGCCAACGGTCGCCGGCCCGCAGCGCGGGCGGCGGTCGCGCATACCAGCTCAATAACACACGGCCGGGGTTGGGAACCAGGCCGTGTTCCGTCGTCACACTGTCCACCTCGAATTGAAAACGCGTTCTCTCCTCATCGCGATCCGGCACCGAGACGATCACGCCTTCCAGCCGCAGATCTCGGCCTTCGAATTCGGAGGGTAAACTCTGCGCCAGCATACCTGCCGCTATCCACCACGCCCACACGAATCCCGTTGCCAGACACGCGGGCAAGCGCCAGGCGGGATAACGCCAAGCCAAGACGACTAGCGGCAGGCCCAGCCAGGCGTATACCGGTTTCGGCAAGGTGGTCGAATAATGAAATAACATAGCGCCCGACAGCAGCGCCAACGCGGCTAAACCTATACTGCATCGTTCCAAAAAACTGTGCATAATGGGCTCTCGCGCCAAGACCACGGCTGGTGAGAGTTGTGCCGAAAAGGATAATCAAACGCTACCTTCCCGATCACCGCATCATCCGCGATCACAAGCATTTGCGTTTTTTTGGCAAGCTACTCCACGACCCGAATCTCTGGCATCTCAACCGCCGCTCGGTATCGGGCGCGATGTCCGTCGGGTTGTTCGCCGCCTTCATTCCCATCCCGTTTCAAATGGTACTGGCGACGGCGCTCGCCATCCCCTTCCGGGTCAACGTACCCATCGCGGCAAGCCTGGTCTGGCTCACCAACCCCATCACCATGCCGCCGGTGTTTTATACCGCTTATAAACTCGGCTCGTGGCTATTGGATACACCGATGCACGCGGTGACGTTCGAAATGTCAGTGGCGTGGGCGAAGCAAGAGCTTATCCTGATCTGGCAGCCGTTTCTATTGGGCTGCTTCATTCTCGCCACGGCCAGCGCCGTGCTGGGCAACGTGATAGTTCGCCTGTTGTGGCGCTTGCATGTGGTGCGTTACATCAAACGTAAACGCGAAAAGCGTCGCCTGCTCAATATACCTTAGCCAGGCAGCGGCGGATTGCTGCTGCTCAGGTCGGCTGGACGCTGGTATGCAATCTTTTATCTCCCAATCGTGTTTCGATAATGATCTTCAACCGGAAAAATCTATAGTGTAGTCATTTCAAATTAGCTTACCGTCGATAGCTTGAGAAATGCCGGCGCTTATGGAAAAACTAGGAGCGACAGTTTCGATAGCAGAGGAAAATGATATCGAATAGGCTCAGAGATATTCTGAGGCAGAAATCAGGCCATTAACCATCCACATTGAGACATTGAGACAGGGCGGAAACCCGGCGTGAGGCCGGTATTTCCGCCCTGTTTTGAGCTTAACGCACGGCGGTTTCGCTGAGGCCCAGCGAGGACGCCAAGCCTTTGGCCATCACGACACCCAAGCGATCGGCAAACCGTTCGAAGGGACTCGGGTGGCGGGTATAGTCGACGATTTTCTCCGCGCCGATCACGTCGCGGGCCACATGGCTGCTGGTGTCGAGGCCGTCGATCAAACCCAACGCCAGCGCCTGTTCACCGGTCCAGAACAAGCCGTTGAACAACAATTGATCGTCACCTTTCAAACGGTCGCCGCGGCCTTGTTTGACTACCTGGATGAACTGCTGATGAATGTTGTCGAGCAAGGCGCGGGTGTGCGCCACTTCTTCTTCCTTCAGCGGCGAAAAGGGATCGAGCATGGCTTTGTCTTCACCGGCCGCCATCAAACGCCGCTCGATGCCCAACTTCTTCATGGCGGATTTTTATAATTTAGGGAGGTAATTCTCCAGCCGCAAACCTCTGCGTAGGTGAATTACCCATATACATGCAAGGTATTGCGCCTCTAAGCGGACCCACCTTGGAAAAATTTGAGAATATTACGGGCGGCTGCGGTATCTCTGGGTGAATTTTAGGCCTGATGTGACCAGAGCCAGTTGGGGAAATGAGTTTTCTTAGCTAAGATAGGCACGCTTAGTAGGGGTAGGAGCAGGGGTAGGAGGCTAATACGTTTTCCACTCAATATTCTTGTAAACGTAGCTAAAGGGAGCATGAAATAATGAAATTCAGAGTTAAGAGTCAGATATTCGCTGTCTTGGTGATGGGAGTGATCTCCGCGAATGGTCTCGCGAGCGATGACAAGCATGAAACAGGCCATGGCGCGGAGCATATGTCAGGCGAGATTTGTACAGGGTTCGGCCCGCAAACACCGCGCGATATCGATAGTTTGGCCGGGGAAAACAAGCGTCTTTTCGCGATGGCGCCGCCGTCCACTGAGATGAATCTGTGTAATCTCCACTTCCACAAAAATGCTGAGCACAAAGCGGCCGCTTTTTCGATTTATGCCGGTGACGGCGATGGTCACGGCTTCGAGACTGGATATCAGTGCGGTATTAGCAAGGAGCTGTCAGCGGCTGAGATGGCGCCCACCAAGGAAGCCATTTGCAAGGGTGAGCACGGCGAGCTAAAGCCGGGCGACACCATCGAGGTACATTGGGTCCATAGTTCCTGTGATGTCAAACCGGGTAAAGGTCTGGGATCCTGCCTCTCGGAGACCTGTTCCAACCCTGACCTGCGGGTAGAGACCCAGGTGTTCACCTTGGTGAATGATTCCAGCGCCATGGACTTCAATGAACTGGATTATGACGGCCATGTGGTCAATGGCCTGCATCAGCCCAAGGCCATACCCACCAACACCGGCAAGCCTGTCCAGTTCCTGGGTTCAACAACTGGTCCAAAATACAACGCACAGCAGTGTTCCCCACTCCAGGTGACTTGGAGCGTGCGGCCCCAGTGCGCCAAGCTGGACATCAACAGCGTGGGCGAGTGGTGTAAGAGTAATGCCTTCGAAGAAGACCACGCGCACGGCGTGAGAAATCTGGTCGTGCAGAAAGCCTTGTTATCGGACATCAAAAAATAAGCTGACGGCCTACTAGAAAAATTTGATTTTTACGCATCGGCCGACCTGGCAGCGCCATTTGATGAAACGGCGATGCCAGGTCGGCCAATTTTTTTGGCTTGGCGTCGGCGTACTATCGAGCAAGTTTTATGGAACCTCTGATTTATTCAGAGGTGCCTGCGGCACAGGGAGGTGCCGCCATTTTCAATGGCGGCAGGCCATTGAAAATGAAGGAAAGCGAAAATCACATTTTTCGCTTTCCTTGCTCTGAGAATTCCAGGATGGAATTATTCAGAGCTTCCTTATCATATCCTTTCGGCTGGATTTGGCCGGTGATTCAGAACGGCGCCGCACCGGGAGCGCACTGTGGCATGGGGATGATAAGAGGGGTGCCTTCTGTGTTTTTATCCAGCCGCGCGCGCAACTGCTAAGCTTCTTTCTGCAGCCGTTCGAGTTTTTTAACTTCGCGTGCAGCCACGCTTATCCCTGTTTCCGCGGTGGCGATTTTCGCCGGATACGTGTGGCGCGCGATTTGGATTGGAGGGGGAACGGCGCGGGCTGGTCGGGTTCGCGAAGATCCCACGGCGGCTGATCGCCGATACGCTCGGCCAAAAAATCCACCAGCGCCCGCACCGGGTGCGGCACATACCGCCCGCCGGGGAAAATCGCGAACAGACTCATCTCGCTGGGTGGATAGTCGGTGAGTATGGCTTCAACCTGTCCCGCCGCGATGGCCTGCGCGGCGATGAAGGTCGGCTGATAGGTAATGCCCAAGCCGTGGATCGCGGCATCGAGCAAGGCATCGCCGTTATTGGCTTGGATGCGGCCGCGGGTACGCACCCAGGTCAGTTTATGATTGATGATGAACGGCCAGCTCGAACGCAGGGTGGGCACATAGCCGAAACATTCGTGGTTTATCAGTTCACGCGGATGGCGCGGCCAGCCGTGGCGCCCGAGATAGGCGGGCGAGGCTACCACTACCGAACGGCAGATGCCCAAACGGCGCGCGACCACAGTGTCGTCCAACTCGGCCGTCACCCGTACCGCGAGGTCCATACCCTCGGCGATCAGGTCGATGTGACGATCGGTGAAGTCAAGCTCGACGCTCAGCCGCGGATGTAGGGTGGTGAAGTCGACGATCATCGCCATCAGATGACGTACCCCGAGACTCAGCGGCACCGACAGGCGCAGCCGGCCTCGGATCTCCCGCCGCGCGTCGGACAAATCGCCTTCCGCCTCTTCAACTAGCGCCAATATCTCACGGCATTTTTCCAGATACGCCGCGCCGGCAGCGGTGAGCGCGAGCCGGCGGGTGCTGCGCGCGATGAGTTTGGTGCCGAGGCGCGCCTCGAGTGCGGCGACCTGTCGGGTGATCACCGAGCGGGCGAGACCGCGCTGGGTGGCGACGGCGGCGAAGCTCCCCGCCTCGGCGACCCTGACGAATATTTTCATAGCGGCCAACTGATCCATTGTTGCTGATTCTGCAACTGACAAGCGCCGATTGTCCACTATTTAGTTGGGTATCGGTGGCCTATAGTTAGTTCGTCTAACTGAAGGAGCATCGCCATGATTCTAGCCACAGGAGGCAACGGCCATCTCGATTTAAGCGGTGGAAATCCATTGAATCGCGCAGATTGAAGGCCGACCTCCCCCGCCACGGCGGAGAAAATCCAGACACAACACCCTCACATTTACGTTGATCACAACAGACAGCAAAGGAACGACCATGAATACCCTGCAGACCATTGGCCCTTTGGTGGGCCGCCTCTTAATCGCATTCATTTTCATCATGGCGGGCTGGAACAAGATCGCCGGCTACCAAGGCACTGTGGCTTACATCACCAGCGTCGGACTGCCGCTGCCGGTGATCGCGGCGGTGGTGGCGATCATCGTCGAATTGGGCGGCGGCTTGCTGATCGCCACCGGTTATAAAGCCCGCTGGGCAGCGGCGGCGCTGTTTCTGTTCACCGCGACGACGGCGCTGGTCTTCCACAATTTTTGGGCGGTGCCGGCCGAGCAGGTCCAGAATCAGATGATTCATTTCATGAAGAATCTGGCGATAATGGGCGGACTGTTATATGTCGTCGTGCATGGCAGCGGGCCGTTGTCGATCGAACGCGCCGCATCGCGCGTCTGAGCTGAAAACTGGCGAACCCGATCTTCAGCAGGAAGAGGAGAAGACGATGACCACGCAGTCCCCGCGCATGCCGGCCATCTTCTTCGGCCACGGCAATCCCATGAATGCCATCAAACCCAATCGCTACACCGATGCCTGGCGGGAATTGGGGGCATCGCTGCCCCGCCCCGCCGCCATACTTGCGGTGTCGGCGCATTGGTATATCCGCGGCACGGCGGTCACCGCCATGGCGCGGCCGCGCACCCTCCATGATTTCGGCGGTTTTCCCCGCGAGTTATTCGAGGTGGACTACCCGGCACCGGGATCGCCGGCCTTGGCGCGGCGGGTGCAACAGCTGCTTGCGCCCGTGGCGGCGGTAGCAATGGATGAGGACACCATCCAAGGCTGGGGGCTCGATCACGGCACTTGGTCGGTGCTGGTACATGCGTTTCCACGCGCCGACATTCCCGTGGTGCAGCTCAGTCTCGACGCGACACAATCCTCCGATTGGCATTACGCACTCGCGCGCAGGCTGGCGCCGCTGCGCGATGAGGGCGTGCTCATCATCGGCAGCGGCAACATCGTTCACAATCTGCGCCGTCTGACCTGGACCGACGACGCACCGCCCTATGCTTGGTCGCAACGCTTTTCCGATTGGGTGGGCGGGCATCTGTTGGCCGGCGAACACGCGCCCTTGATTCGCTATTTAGGCAACGGCGAGGACGCCCGTCTGAGCGTACCGACAGCCGAACACTATCTGCCGCTGCTTTATGTGATCGCCCAGCAACGGCCGGGCGAAGCCGTCAGTTTTCCCGTAAGCGGCATAGAGATGGGCGCCATCGACATGCGCAGCGTCGCGGTGGGATTGCCACCCCATCAATAATCCGCTGGAGCAGGCCATGGCCCACCACACCGCCGGCTACCCAGCCGTAAAAAGCTATGTTATGGTAAGACCTGTGTAGGCTGGACGTGCTCCGGCAGGGTTCTTCAACGGGAGGCAATCATGTTATCCGAAGGTCTTATTACGAATATGGTCATTAGCGTCGCCGCGGTCACAACGGTACTGCTGACTTACTTGCTGGTGCTGGTTTACCGCGTCGAGGATGGCGCCCGCCTCCCCAGCAAACGCAAGTAAACACGTAATCTTTCCGTGAACAATAAACGCCGGCTTTAGCCGGCGTTTTTTTATGCCCTGGATTTACCCCGGCGGCCAACCCAGCTGGCGCCCGCCCAGCACATGCAGGTGGAGGTGGAACACCGTTTGCCCGGCATCGGCGTTGCAGTTCATCACGGTACGGTAGCCACCCTCGGCGATGCCCAATTGCTGAGCCACTTTTTTCGCCGTCAAGTACATTTCACCCACTAGCACATCGTGGTTGGGTTCGAGATCATTGAGGGTGGCGATGTGTTTTTTGGGAATGATCAGCACATGCACCGGCGCCTGCGGATTGATGTCCTTGAACGCTATTATCGCCTCATTTTCATAGACGATATCAGGCTTGATTTGGCGATTGACCATTTTGCAGAAAAGACATTCTTCACCCATGCTCGACACTCCTTACATATCGCTATGCTAATCCGACTGCACAGGAATTTAACACATTCCCGTGCTTTGACCCGGGGTAAAAACATGACGCCTCGCGCACATGCCCCGCCAGCTTGATCCCACGATAAACCGCGGGGAATTGAACCTGCGCAGATTAAAAATATCCGCCTAGTATGAGCCCAGAGCGGTACGGATCAAGCCAGCGCGGCGGCCCATGCTGAACGGGAGGCCGGCGTCGCGGGGCGGCTGAAACGGCCATGCCGCGCGCCAGGCAACAGCCGCCGGAAATCATCTCCCGACACCTTCACCAGCGCGAGATGATCTCCCCCCTCGAAATACACATAAGACGAGTACCAGATAGCATCATCCACGATCACCTCAAGGCCGTAGACCGAACCGAGGGGCGGCACCGCACCGGGAGCGCAATCCCAAAATAAACCGCGCACCTCATCCTCAGTGGCCAAACCGATGGCGTGCTGAAACAGTTGGTGCACATGGCTCAATAAAATCCGGCTGGAAGCGGGCAAGACCGCCAGCAGGTAACCGGTGTCATCCTTCAACACCACACTCTTCGCCATCCGGCTGGTGGAGACCTGCGCCATGTGGGCGGCAGCGGCGCTGCTTGGAGTAATCCGATGTGTCACCACCTCGTAACTTACGCCATTGCGTATCAAATATCTTACCAACGAAGTGGCCAAGCCCATGCCTTATCCTTTCTATCATGTAAACATCTGTGTAAACATCGCGGACCTAGATTCAACTTTACTATGACCGACGGTGAGGAACCTGTGTTTGCCGCATGAAAAATCCTAAATGCCCTTCCGTGCCTTTCATCGCTAGCCCCGGCGGCAAGCGACATTGAACTACGTATAGTGTAAATATAGATCACTCCCAGCCCATGCCTAGGTAAAACACCCGGCAGGACTTGCACTCAAGCCGTGAAGCTTTGAAGATAAGCTCCTTTGTCCCGCCGGCCGGTGCGTGGCGGGCGGTACACAGCGGAGTTAGAGCATGCACGTCACCCTCGTTCAGGTTCATGTGAAACAGGAACATATCGCGGACTTCATCGCCGCCTGCCGGGCCAATCACCATGCCTCGGTGCGCGAACCGGGCAATCTGCGCTTCGATATTCTGCAGGACGACACCCATCCCTCGCGTTTCGTGCTGTATGAGGCATACCGTACTGCGGCCGACGCCGCCGCCCACAAAAATACCGCCCATTATCTGCGTTGGCGCGAGCTGGTTGCACCGTGGATGACCGAAGACCGGTTGGGAATGAGATACACCGGTCTGTTTCCCGAGGCGCTCTGATGTTCAACACCATTCCCTTCAGCCTTTCCCGCCTGCCGCGCATCGTCTTCGGTGCGGGCCGGCTCGCCGAGGTGCCGCGGCTCGCCCGTGAATTCGGCGGCCGCGCTTTGCTGGTGACCGGCCAACGCGCCTTCATTTCCTCGCCGTTCTGGGCCCCTTTCATCAGCGGCCTGCATCAGCAGGGCATCACCTGTGAACACGAAATCATCAGCGGTGAACCGTCACCTGGCGATATCGATGAGGCGGTCACCCGTCAGCGTGACAACGGCCTCGACGTGGTGATAGCCATCGGTGGCGGCAGCGTGCTGGACGCCGGCAAGGCCATCGCCGGTCTGCTGCGGCATAACGAGTCAGTGCTGCACTATCTGGAAGGTGTGGGCAGCGCTGTGTACCAGGGGCCGGCCGTGCCCTTTATCGCCGTGCCGACCACCGCCGGTACTGGCAGTGAGGCCACCAAAAATGCCGTGCTCAGCGTGCAAGGCCCGGACGGCTTCAAAAAATCCTTCCGTCACGAATGCCTGGTCCCCGCTTACGCGGTGGTCGACCCGGAGTTATTGCGCAGCTGCCCGCCGGAACTCATCGCCGCCAACGGCATGGACGCCCTCACCCAGTTGCTGGAATCTTACGTCTCCGGCCAGGCCCATCCTTTTACCGACGCCTTGGCCTTAAGCGGCATCCGCGCGGTGCGGGAAGGCTTCTTCCCCGCCTGGCGCGGCGACGGCTCCGACGCCGATGCCGGGCGGGCGGGTCTGGCCTACGGCGCGCTGCTGTCGGGCATCACCCTCGCCCAAGTCGGCCTGGGTTCGGTGCATGGCCTGGCCTCACCGCTCGGCGCTTTTTTTCCGATCCCGCACGGCGTGGTGTGCGGCACTTTGCTGGCGACCGCGTGCGAAATAAATATCCGCGCCCTGCGCGCCCGCGCACCGGACAGTTTGACCCTCAAGAAATATGCCGAATTGGGCGCGCTGTTGAGCGATACGCCACACGGCGATGAGGTGACCGCCTGCAACGCGTTGGTCACGACGCTAGTCGCCTGGACGGAACAGCTGCGCCTGCCGCGCCTGCGCGACTACGGCGTGTCACCGGTAGATTTCGACAAGATCGTCGCCCACAGCCGCGGCAATAGCATGAAGACCAACCCCATCTTGCTCGACGACCGCGAGATCCGCGAGATCATCGAACGCCGCTGGTAATCCCTATTCCATTCCCTGACTCAAAGGCTATCACCCGGATGCCGATATCATTTCGTTTCCTCCATTCACTCAGCACCGCCGCGCTGCTAGCCGCCGCTTTGCCTGCACCCGCCCGCGCCCAATCCCTGCCGCTGTGGGAAGTGGGGCTGGGTCTGGGTGTGATCTCCGTGCCGTTTTACCGCGGCGCCGACGCGGGCCGCAGCTACGCCTTCCCCATACCGTACCTCAAATACCGCGGCCGTTATCTGCAAGTGGACGAAAGCGGCCTGCGCGGCAAACTGTTCACCAGCGACCGGCTCTTGCTCGACATCAGCGTGGCGGCCGGCGTACCCGTCCCCGAAACCAGCGACGGCACCCGCGCCGGCATGCCCAATCTTCACCCGACGCTGGAAATCGGGCCGCAATTGGAATACCGGCTGTGGCGCACCGAGCACCGCGATGCCGCGGCGTGGCTGCATCTGCCGTTACGCGCCGCCTTCTCGGTAGCCTGGGGCGAGTTCGACGATCAAGGTTGGGTATTCGCGCCGTTTATCGAATACGAAACCCGCAATGGCGGCCCGCGTGGTCCCTGGAAGGTCGGCATCGGCGCCGGACCGCTGTTCGCCACCCGCGGCTATCACGATTATTTCTATGAAGTACTGCCCGGCCAAGCCACCACCGTGCGCCCCGAATACCACGCCGACGGCGGTTACTCCGGCAGCCGGATCACCTTCACCGCACAAAAGCGTTATGGCGATTGGTGGATAGGCGCCTTCGCCCGCCTAGACAATCTCAACGGCGCGGTGTTCGAAGACAGTCCTCTGGTGCGCGAAAACTATTACTATGCCGCCGGCCTGGCGGTGTCGAGATTATTGGCCACCTCGCGGGAAACCGTGGAGGTCGCTGCGAACACGGGTAGTGCCGGCCGCGAGTAACCAGCACGTGTCATAACGCCCGCGGCGATTATGCGGAGAAATCTTTCAAGCGCACCGGCCGGCGCTTAGCCCCCCAATCGCCCGGCGGACCGGCGAATACGCCGGGCAGCGGCGTGCCGCAAGACAGACAATGACCGCTGTCGGTGAGATGCCAAGCGGTGTGAACATACCAATCGCGGCCGATCACCTTTTCTCCGCAATGATGACAATAGGTGCTGTCGCCGGTCGTATAGTGCACGTTGCCGGTGTAGACGTAACGCATGCCGTGTTTACGGGCGATGTCACGCGCGCGCAGCAAACTGGTCAAGGGCGTAGAGGGAATGTCCAGCATCTTCCAATCGGGATGAAAGGCGCTGAAGTGCCAAGGCACATCGGGGCCGAGGTGTTCCAGCATCCAGGCGCTCATTTCTTCCAGCTCAGCTTCACCGTCGTTTTCGCCGGGGATGAGCAAGGTGGTGACTTCCAGCCATACCGAGCTGTGTTGTTTTAAATACAGCAAGGTCTCCAGCACCGGCTGTAAATGACCGCCGCAGATCTTGTGATAAAACCGTTCGGTGAAGGCCTTTAAATCCACGTTGGCGGCGTCCATATGCCGGAAGAAATCGTCGCGCGCCTGCTCAGCAATATAACCCGCCGTCACCGCCACCGACTTGATGCCTTCGGCGCGGCAGGCCTGCGCCACGTCCACCGCGTATTCCATGAACACCACAGGATCGTTGTAGGTGTAGGCCACGCTGCTGCAGCCGAGATCACGGGCGGCGCGGGCGATCAGTTCGGGCGGGGCGTGGTCGGCGAGCACGTCCATCTCGCGGGCCTTGCTCATGTCCCAGTTCTGACAAAATTTGCAGGCAAGATTGCAGCCGGCCGTACCGAACGATAACACCGGCGTGCCCGGCAAAAAATGATAAAGCGGTTTTTTCTCGATGGGATCGACGCAATAACCGCTGGAGCGGCCATAACTGGTGAGCACCATCCGCTCGTTCTGACGCGCCCGCACGAAACACAAACCCTGCTGACCTTCGTGCAGTTTGCAAAAACGCGGGCAGAGATCGCATTGCACACGCCCATCGGCCAAACGGTGCCAATAGTTGACGGGTATCACGCTTTGCGGAGCAAGCGCCGCCATGTTCCCTCCTTCGCTATCGCAACCACTTTTTTGCGACGCCTTAATCGAAGTATAGTTCAAACCGACGCGGCACTAGCCGAAACTTGCCAAGTCTGTGCGCCGTACTATCGTTATATGAGAGGCCTTACCTATCCCTCATAAATCGCTTTTTTCAGACACGCTTACTCGACGACCCCGCAGGGGGTTTAGAGAGTGGGACGAGCTGGGCTGAGCCTACAGTAGAATTCTTACTCGGCCGTCACCACCCAAGTAAGGTGATGTCTGAATAATCGGAATAGTCGGAGGATGATGATGACGACCATACGCGCTCCCGCCGTGGCGGGGACTTTTTATCCAGGCGACGGCACACTGTTGCGCGAGATGCTGCGGAAAATGTTGGCGGAACATCCGGGCAGCACCCGGCCGCCAAAAGCTATCATCGTTCCCCATGCCGGCTACATCTATTCCGGGCCGGTCGCCGCCAGCGCCTATGCGCAAGTGGCTGGCGGCCGCGATATCATTCACCGTGTCGTACTATTGGGCCCTTCGCATCACGTTGCGTTTCCCGGTCTCGCCACCACCAGCGCCGGCGGTTTCGCTACGCCTTTGGGAGTCGTGAACGTGGATAAACCCGCCATGCAGTTACTCGCCGCGCTCCCGCAACTGCAAACATTGGATCAAGCCCACGCCAGGGAACACTCACTGGAAGTCCAATTGCCTTTTCTGCAATTGACGCTGGACCATTTCACGCTGGTACCCTTGGTAGTAAGTGGAACCGGCGCTCAGGAGGTGAGCGACGTTTTATCGGTATTATGGGGCGGCCCGGAAACTTTGATCGTAGTGAGTTCCGACCTCAGTCATTACCACGATTACGTCACGGCGCGCGCCATGGACCACGCCACGACGGACGCGATCACCGCCATGCGCAGCGGCGATATCGACCCCGATCACGCCTGCGGCTGCGAAGCGGTGAACGGGCTGCTGATAGCCGCGCGCCAACACGGCCTGCACGCCGAGACCCTGGATTTGCGCAATTCCGGCGATACCGCCGGTCCGCGCGATCGGGTGGTCGGCTACGGCGCGTATGTGTTTCATTGAGCAACGGCGAGACAACGATGAGTGACTTCGCTCACGACCAGCGCAAGGCCCTGCTTGCCATCGCACGCGCCTCCATCGACCATGGCTTACGGCACGCCAGCTGTCCCGGCCTCGACCTGGCGGAGTTTCCCGATGAATTACGGCTGCACCTAGCCTGTTTCGTGACACTCAAATCGGGACAGGCTTTGCGCGGCTGTATCGGCAGCTTGGAAGCCGTGCGGCCATTGGCGATGGATATTCATGAGAATGCCTATGCCGCGGCCTTTCGCGATCCACGTTTCCCGCCATTGACCTACCGGGAATGGCCGGAAGTACACATGAGTCTTTCGATCTTGTCGCCGCCGGTAGCCATGCCGGTGGTCGATACAGCGGACTTACTGACGGCGCTGCGTCCCGGCATCGACGGGGTGATCCTGGAATATCGGCAGCGGCGCGCCACTTTTCTGCCCGCGGTATGGCAGATGCTGCCGGACCCGCACGCCTTCGTGCGGCAACTCAAGTTGAAAGCGGGGTTACCGGCAGAATTCTGGGCGGAGGAACTGCGCATCTACCGTTACACCACCACGCAGATCGAGGCGGATAGGTGATGGATATGAAAAAAGCCGTTGACCATAGACGACACAGAAGGAAATAAACGGCTTAGCACCCTTGTCGACATTACCCGACGAATGAACTCGTCCGTGCCGCAACATCTTATCTTCCCTGTCCTCCGCGTTAGCATTCGCGGTTGTTAGGTTGAAAAATACCGGACACGAAATAGATCGCGCCCTATTAAAATGGCGTTTAGTTGCCAGGAGCGACTTCGCACTGGCCTAACGAAGCGGGGGCGCAGATCGTGCCGTCAGGCCAAATGGCATGGCCGAGTTTTACATTGTGCAGATTCGCGCCGCTCAGTTCAGCGCCGGTGAGGTCGGCATAAGAGAGATTGGCATCCGCAAGCTGGGCATTGGCGAGATTGGCGCGGCGCAGGTTGGCGCCCATCAAATTCGCCTGCCGTAAATCGGCATTATCGAGATCGGCCAGACTCAAAAAGGCATAGGAGAGATCCGCCCCGGGCAACCGGCCGCCCCGCAAATTGGCGCCGGTGAGCTTGGTGCTGTACAACTTGGCGCCAGAGAGGTCCGCCCCCACCAGCCGTGCGCCTTCCAGACTGCAATTGCTCCAATTGATCTTCGGCGCGGGAGCGCGCGAACACTCCGCTCCTTTACTGTCCACGGCCGGCGTATAAAAATACGCCACGGCGCCCAAACCGACGGCCAGCGCCGCCACGATACCCAGCAAAATCACCCGCTGATACGATTCTTTTTGCTCGTCCTGAGTCCGCACCGAGCGCAATAAACGGTGGCCTACTTCTTCGGGAGTTTCCGGCGTTCGCCGGTCGGCGCGGCGGCGTTTTTCGGCGCCGGGACTCACATTGTCGCCGCGACGCTCGCCATTACGCTCATCGGCCCAGCGCCGTGCGGTGACCAGCCGTTCCTGAGAGGCGGGATCACCAGGACTTTCCTTGATGACGGGGGGGATGAGTTCGGGATGTTCGCTCACCCGCGACCAGCTGTGGCCGTCGGGACTGATCTCGTCGTCGTGGCGAATGCGGCCCAACAGAATATGCCGCGTTACCAAACCTGCAGGAAAAGGCCCTTTGACCTCACCATTGCGACGGGTGTACCAGACATTGATGGTCGACATCAGGCTAATCTAACCAAGCTGGCACACAGCGTCAAACACCACGCTACCCGTCGGCCTCCACTGGAGTATACTCGCCAGGTCCACGGCGACTGAATGGAAGCTGATATGACTGTTGCGCCCGTCACTGCCACCTTTGCCATTTTGCCGCCCGCCGCCGGCGCGGCGGGCCCACCTGCCTGGCAAACCGGGCAGCGTCTCAACGCCGTGGTCGTCGGTCAAACCGGACCACAAACGGTGTCGCTGCGTATCGGCGCATATACCGTGGAAGCCAACACCTCCACTACGCTCGCCCCCCGCACCCCCTTGCAACTCGAAGTGTTGCAAGGGGGTGCGCAACCGGTGTTGCGTATCGTGCAAGCCGCGGCCAAGCCGGACCCGCTCGCCGCAGCCCTGCGCGGCGTTCTCCCTCAGCAATTGCCGCTGCAGCAGGCTTTCGCCGCCCTTCGCAGCTTTTTCAACGTCGGCTCCGCCGCCGGCTTGCCGGTTCCAACACTGCAAATGCTCCAACAACTACTCGATCATTTGCCCGGCGCCGGCACGGGTCTTCAGGCCGGCGCGGTGAAGCAGGCGCTCAACGATTCCGGCATCCAGTTGGAAAACAAACTCAGCCGTGGCGGCACGACGCAGCTCAAGGGCGATCTAAAAGCCAATCTGTTGCGGCTCTTGGCCACGCTGCAGGAGGATGACCAGCACAACGGGGATCTGCACCGGTCGGTCACCGCCGCTTTGGCCCGCATCGAACTGCATCAATTGAGCACACTCGCCGAGCCTGCTCATGACCTCACGACAGTCACCGCGGAGTTGCCGTTGCGCCGTCCCGACGGGGTGGATGTATTTCAACTGCAAATCGACAAGGAATCCCGGCCAGGCGACGGTCAGTCCGGCCCGGCCTGGACGGTGTGGCTGAATTTCGAGATAGCGTCCCTCGGTCCGGTGCACGCCAAACTCACCTTGTCCAACGATCACCTATCCAGCCTGCTATGGGCCGAACAACCCGCCGCCAGTGCGCTCATCACCCGGCATCTAAACTGGCTGGAACAAGCACTGACCGCGGCGGGTTTGACGGTGGACCAATTACATTGTTTCACTGGTAACCCGCCCCGCGGCCCTTCACCCAAATTGCCATCCCAACTCGTGGACACGCGCGCATGAACGACAAGACCACGCCGCCGCCCAAGGCCATCGCACTCCGCTACGAGGGACAGGGTGCGCCGCGAGTGGTCGCCAAAGGCAGCGGCGAGGTGGCGAAACACATCCTCGCCGTCGCCGCAGAGCACGGGATACCGCTGCATACCGACCCCCAGCTACTGCTACTATTATCCCGCCTCGAGCTCGGCGACGAAATTCCAGAAAACCTTTATATCGCCGTCGCCCAGATAATTGCGTTCGCTTATTTTGTCAGCGGCAAGACCCCGCCACCGCACGGCGGCTAAAGTACCGATGAGTCACGCCGATAAAAGCTTTACGCGCCGTCCACGCAGAAGCAATATTGGTAAATCATACGGCTCATTTTGGCCTCATCGGGTGGCACGGAAGTCTAAGTTCATTACATTGGGATTCGGCACTGTATGATAGAACGGCAGGAAAAATCAGCGCTCCCTCCCCATTTAACCCATGGCGGTTTACCTCATCTCGGTTCCTTGCATTACGACGAACTACGTTCGATGACGGTGCTGGTCGTCGATGATGTGCCGGACAATGTGGATTTACTAAAAGCGATGTTGACCAAGAGCGGCTTCACGCGGATATTGACCGCCGCGTCCGGCAAAGCAGCCATGGCTCAATTGCGTGAAAACATGAGCAACTACAGCAGCACCATCGATGCGGTGTTGCTCGACATCATGATGCCGGAAATGGACGGCTATGAAGTGTGCCGCACCATGCGCGCTTTTGAAGAATGGGCGGATATTCCGGTGATCATGGTGACCGCCAACGCCACTTGGCAGGAAAAAGTCGCCCGCGAAAGTTTCGACGCCGGCGCCACTGACATCATGTTCAAACCGATCCGTCGCGTGGATTTGATGCCACGCATACTGTCGTCGCTGGCCTTGAAAAAAGAACGCGATCTGCGCAAATCCCGCGAGCGGGAACTGGAAACCGAACTCGCCGAACGCCGCATCATGGAAACGCGGCTGCAGCATTTGGTCAACCACGATGATCTTACCGGCCTGTTCAACCGCCGCCGCCTGGAACAGCAATTGGAAATCGCGGTACTGCGTTCCCGGAAAAAACAGCGGTTCAGCGCCCTGCTCTACATCGATCTCGACCACTTCAAAGTGATCAACGACGCCGAAGGCCATATCACCGGCGATTCTCTCCTTATCGAAGTCGCCAATCTGTTACGCCGGGAAATCGGCCTCAACGATCTGCTGGCGCGGGTCAGCGCCGATGAATATGCCGTTCTGATCGAAAACACCACGGAAACGCTGGCAATCGAAACTGCCGAGCGCTTACGCAAATTACTCGATGCGTATTACTATCGCACCGACAACCATTCTTATCGCATCGGCGCCAGCATCGGCATCGCGCTGATTCAGCCCGGCGACGTCACCGGCGCCAGTGAAATCCTGGCCCGCGCCGACCAAGCCTGTTACGTCGCCAAGACTCATGGCCGCAACATCGTCCATCTCTTCAATAAAGAAGACACGGCGATGGTGACCTTGCGCAGCGCCATACATTGGGTGCCGGTGATCCGCGACGCCTTGGCCAACAATAAATTCAAGCTGGTATTCCAACCGGTGCTCGACATCAGAAATCGCCAGGCCAATCACTATGAATCCCTGATCCGCATGATCGGCGATGACGGCAAACTGATTACTCCCAACAATTTCATCCCGGTGGCCGAGCACATGGGTTTGATCCATGACATTGACCTGTGGGTGGTCAGCCAAGCCATCGACGTCCTGCAAAATCTGCCCGCCCATCAATCTCACATCGCGATGAACATCAACCTGTCGAGCTACGCTTTCCAGGATAAGGCTTTGTTGCCGATGCTGCGCGAGAAGTTGGAAAATACCGGAGTCAAGGCCGAACGGATCACCTTCGAAATCACCGAAACCGCGGCGGTGGCCAATTACGAGCAATCCCGCGAAATGATCATGAAACTGCGCGAACTGGGCTGCATGTTCGCCCTGGATGACTTCGGCGCCGGCTTCAATTCATTCCGTCATCTCCGGGAGTTTCCGGTCGACTACATCAAGATCGACGGCAGTTTCATCCGCAATCTGGCCAAGGATACGGTGGATCAATCCCTGGTCCGTTCCATGATCGATATCGCCCGCACTTTGGGCAAGAAAACCGTGGCGGAATTCGTCGAAGATCGCGCTACCTTGGAGATGTTGCGGGATTGGGGTGCGGATTATGCTCAAGGCTACTACATCGGCAAACCACAAGCGGAATTCATTTTACCCGAATTGGATTACTGAGTCCGGCGGCTTACCGACGGTCAATGTTTCTCCACGCTATGGAGACGTAATAATAACTCCGCTTCGCCGCGGGCCAGACCGCAGCTGGAAATCAATTCATCCGCATCGGCGCCGCGCTGCGCCAAGCGGATCGCATGCCCATATGACTGCTGGGACGGATCACGCAACTCGACCTGATCCTGCCGCTCATGCAGACGACGGACTCTCAGCTCCATCTCCGTAAGATGTTTGCCCACGTTCACCGCACCGGCGCAGAGAGCGGTGACGTCTTTCTGGAGACACTGCACGGTGTCCTGCCATTGCCGTTCACGTCGTGAAAAACGGCTAATTCGCATTACCTCTACGACTAACAGCCCTAGAACGGCGGCAAGAATGGCGATTTGGACCAGTAGCTCGAACATGCTCATTCAACTCTAAATGAATTCGTCTATCGACGGAGTTTGGTCAGCCTTTTCATGGGGCGGCGGTTTCTCATCACCTGGCGGTCGATGTTGCCCGTGATCCTTGCGCTCCGGCCTGCGTAAAGTTTGCTTGGGCAAGATCGGCCCGAGTGATTTGACACCGTCGATTACCGCCATGGTCATGGCCCTCGCTATTCGGATCCACTCCTTGATCAAAAACGCACGACTGATCGCCTCATCACAACGCTATTTACGTCTCCAGCATCTTGGCAAGATCGACCATGATCAACAGTTCACCATCGCGATTGCACACGCCTGAAACAAGTTCAAGATTGTCGTCGGTACCCACTGAGGGAGGCATTTCAATCTGGGCTTTGTTGACATAGGCTACTTCGGAAACGCTGTCCACCAGCAAACCGACCACCTTGTCGAACGCGTCCACCACGATCACCCGGGAGGCATCGTCCGGCTCCTTGGGCGGCAGACCAAATCGATGGCGGCCGTCCAGCACCGTCACTACATTCCCTCGTAAATTGATAATGCCCAGCACAAAAGAAGGTGCACCCGGTACGGGAGAAATTTCCGTCACACGCAAGACTTCCTGCACTTGCAGTACATCGATGCCGTAGGTTTCATCCCCCAATCGGAAAGTCACCCACTGGGAAACCGATGTATCAATCGCTTTTTCAACTTGACTCATCAACGCCGCTCCTCTGTGGAGGTCACTCCGTCATATCTCTGACGCAACCTGGATTACTGCTGACAAATGCACGATCTCTGCCAAGCTTCCCTAACGAGTCTCTGATTTATCCCCGAGATTCCAGTGGCGCAGGCAGGAACGAAGCGAAGGCCGTGCCATGCTCTGAATATTCCAGGATGGAATTATTCAGCGCTTCCCTATCATCAATGCTGAGATTGTGGAGCCGCCGCCGTCAGCGTACGCCACACTTCAACATCGAGCACGGCGCATTTGGAATCATTCAACATGCCCGCCAGCCAAGGGCGGTGGTGACGCTCACGCCGCCACTGAATCTGGTCACCGGTGACCCGCACCAGCTGATCCAGATCATCACAGGCCAAAGCAAGCGCGCCCATGCTAAGTAATATCAAAAAGCCATAAGGACGGGGATCCGAATGTGCGGCATGGCCTTCAGGAAATACCTGCCGCCGCATGTCAACGATGGGAAGCGCCGGCCGGTGGCCGGCTGCCGCCAGCCGCACGGGCCGGCCATTTTCATAATCCACACCCCGCGCGGGAAACGGAATCACCGTCTTCACCTGGGCCGTGTCGAGAGCGAATTTAAGTCCGCCGACTTGAAAACTCATGAAATTCAGCGGTTGGCTAGCCACCGCGGCCTTAGGCGTGATGAAGTTCTCCGGAACCGCCGCTCCACCTCTGGCAGGGTCGGACGGTGCCACGGCCGACACGCACTGTACCTCGGGGATATCCGTGGCCAGCAAGGCGCCGATATATGCTTCTACAGCGCTATTTTGCTCATCGAGTTTATTCATATGCTTTGCTCTCCTTGCTGACTTGATAGGGGTTTAGGCCAGTCATATCTAACAGTGTGTCGACCAAACTCTCATAGGCCAATGCGCCGCGCGCGCTGGGCTGCAAGAGCGGGAGAGGAATGCCCGCTTTGCTGGCATCACGAAACTGGGTGTCCACCGGTATGATCAACTCCCATAAATGCGCGCTGTGTTTTTCCTGCAGATAACTCAGCGCGTCACGACTGGCCTTAGTCCGCCTGTCGAACAGGGTCGGCACGATCATGAAGGGGATGGGCGTAACGCGCGCCTTATTGATCATGGACAGCGTCACCAGCATCCGCTCCAAACCTTTGAGGGCCAGGAATTCGGTTTGTACCGGCAGCGCCAGCAGATCGCCGGCGGCCAATGCGTTGATCATCAAGATGCCCAAAGTGGGCGGGCAATCGATCAACACATAATCAAAACCATCGCGGACTTTGACCAGTGCCTGGCGCAACACCGTACCTTTACCCAATTGCGCGCCCAACTGGCGATCCAGAGTGGCCAAGGCTGCCGCCGATGGCATGAGCCATAAATTGCCGAAGCGAGTTGCACTGATCAACGACCCGGCATGCAACTCGGCGTCTTGAAACAGGTTATACACCGAGGCTTGGAGGCCACTTTCATCCATGCTGAAATACGTGGTAAGGGAACCGTGGGGATCGAGGTCGATCATCAACACGCGCTGGCCACGCTGAGCCAGCGATGCCGCCATCGATACGACCGTGGTCGTCTTGCCCACGCCGCCTTTTTGATTCGCCACTATCCAGGTCTGCATTGCTGATCCCTCACTGCAATAGTAATCAGGAGTCGAAAAAAAGTCCTTGCTTTCCCACTCCGACAAAAACTTTTTCACTCTACTCCAGCCTGTCTCGCCCTCTGTACCAGGGGCGCGAGCCGGAGAGAGAGCATCTTAATAACTATAATAACTGACGCTCAGTAAGCATCAGGGTAAGTGAATAGATTTATCGCGCTTGCCGGCCGCCTCCACGGCAACCGGTGCCGCCGCAAGCGGTTGCGCGCTATCGATCTTCACCGCCGCGGGCACCGCATCGCGCGCGCTGAAGATGCGCTCCGCCTGCGCGCTCTCCAAAATAATGATGACCACCCGTCGATTTCTATTACGCCCATCCGCCGAGGCATTATCGGCGACGGGACGGAATTGCCCGAACCCAATCGCCGCCATGCGGGTGGGTTCAAGACCTTCGGTACTGAATAAATGCACTACGCTCGCCGCTCGCCCCGCTGAAAGCTCCCAATTGGAAGGGAATGCCACCGTGTTGATCGGTACACTGTCGGTAAATCCTTCCACCCGCACCGGATTGGGAAATTCCTTGAGGATATTCGCCAGTTCCTTAAGCACCGGCAATGCGTCTTGCTGGAGTATCGCGCTACCGCTACTGAATAAGATACTGGTGTTGATCTCCACCTCAACCCACAACGCACCGCGCCTAACGGCGATAAGTTTCTGTTCAATGAGCTTCGCCATGGCGCTTTCGATTTTGTCCGATACCCGGGTGACGAACTCCAAGCCGGCGGCCTGGGCAAGATTCTTATCTTGACCGGCCTGATCTTGATCTCCTTTATTTTGGCCCGCTTCGGTTTTCTTATCATCACGCGCGGCAGCGCCGGTTTCGTTACCGTCAGATGATGACATCTGATCTGGCGAATTACCGAGTTTGGCTACCACCGGAGAGATCAGTGTAGACTGTTTATGAGCCTTGGTATCGGTGCCGACTTGAATAGGCTCGAGACTTTTGTTCGATGAACGGAACGCGGCGATCATGGCGTCCGACAACACCCTGAATTTACCTTCATTCACGGATGACACCGAATACATGACCACGAAGAATGCGAAAAGCAAGGTGATGAAATCGGCATACGATATCAGCCACCTTTCATGATTTTCATGTTCTTCATGTTTCTTTTTTCTCGCCATGGATGATCCTAAACATAGAGCCGGGAGTTGGCGAGGGCGGTTTTACAAACCCGTCCTATAATATATAACCCTTCAGCTTGGTTTCGATATTGCGGGGATTCTCGCCCTCGGCGATGGCGATGATTCCTTCGATGACCATTTCCCTGAACTTGGATTGCTTGTGAATATTACTTTTTAGCTTGCTGGCGATCGGCAGAAAAATGATGTTGGCCAAACCTACGCCATAAATTGTGGCGACGAAGGCCACGGCGATACCCGGACCGAGTTTGCTCGGGTCGGCCAGGTTATTCATGACATGAATAAGTCCCATCACCGCGCCGATGATGCCGATGGTTGGGCAATAGCCGCCCATGCCTTCGTAGACCTTCGCGCATTGGGTATCGGCGTATTCTATGGAATCAAGTTCAACCTCGAGTATGCCGCGGATGGTTTCCGGTTCACTGCCGTCCACCAACAGTTGCAGACCTTTGCGAGCGAACGGTTCCGGTTCGCTCTCGGTCAAAGGTTCAAGGCCGAGCAAGCCTTCTTTACGGGCGATATTGCTCCAGTTGACGATTTTCTCTATGGCTTCGGCCTGCGCCAGTTTCGGCGGGAACACGGCCCACATCACCATCTTCAACGACTTGACGAAAGTCGGCAATGGAGTCTGCACCATGATCGCACCGATGGTGCCACCCATGACGATGATGAACGCGGTCAGCTGTATAAGGGAGCCGGTATGCCCGCCTTCCATGAGGTTGCCGCCGATGATCGCCCCCAGCGCCAACACCACACCGACTATGGTAAGCACATCCATTATTTAAGTTCCGTGTGCCAGGGTTGAAACTATCTCCGGCAGAGACAACACCCTGTCAGCCAAACCGGCTTCTACTACCGCCTGCGGCATGCCATACACGACACAGCTCTCTTCATCCTGCGCCCATACCGATGACCCGTGCGATTTCAGTGACGCGGCACCGTTTTTTCCATCCGCGCCCATACCGGTCAGTACAATCGCCAGCACACCTTTGCCGATCACGGCGGCGGCCGAATTGAAACTCACATCCACTGACGGTTTATATTGTTCAGCGGTTTTACTGTCCCTGATCCTCACCTTGTAACCGGCGCCGGCCGCTTGAAATTCCAATTGTTTACCGCCGGGCGCGATCAGGACGCCGCCCGGCTGAACGATATCGCCGTCTTTAGCTTCAGCGACCTGGACACGGCATAAGGTGTTTAAACGCGTGGCGAATGGCCCGGTAAATGCCGAAGGCATATGTTGAATGATCACGATGGGAATCGGAAAATTTTCCGGCAGGATCGACAAAATGTTTTGCAAGGCCGCCGGCCCGCCGGTGGATGCCCCGATCAATAACAGCCGGCAATTCTTCAATGGATTGCCGGTCAGACCCTGCGCGGAGGACGGCACGGCCTTTGGCGGGGACTTGACCGGCAAGGCTCTGACGACGGTCCGACCCATGCGCTTACGTCCCAATAGCTTCAAATGACGGCACAGCTCGCGGGCGACTTCGCTTTGGTCGTGAAGGATATCTTCGAAACGTTTCGCCAGATAATCCAGCGCACCCGCTTCCAAGGCATCGAGTGTCGCCTGGGCGCCCTCCTTGGTCAGGGAAGAGAACATCAAGATAGGGGTGGGTCGCACCTTCATAATCTCTCTTACCGCCGAAATACCGTCCATGACCGGCATTTCGATATCCATGGTGACTACATCCGGCCTTAGAGTTACCACCTTTTTGACGGCCTCCGCACCGTTTTCAGCCATATCGATGACTTGCAGATCCGCATCGGCGGCCAACATATCGGCGACACGATTCCGGTAAAAACGAGAATCATCCACCACCAAGACGCGCAGCTGCATAAAACCGATTACCTCTTACCCGCATTCGCCGCCATCAACCCTGGCATATCTAAAATCAAGGCTATTCTTCCGTCGCCGGTAATAGTCGCACCCGCCAGGCCCGGAATACCTTGCAGCAAAGCACCCAGCGGTTTAATCACGACCTCCTCTTGCGTCATCAATTGATCGACCACACAGGCGATTTGACTGGCTCCTAATTTCACAACCACGATGTAACTAGCCGGGTTGCCGCCTTCCTTCCATCGCGTCCTGATCAGCCATCTGCCGAGATGAAACAATGGCAGTGGATGCTCCCGTATGATCGCCACCGCCTGGCCTTCCACGACATTGGTCTTTACCGACTCCATCTGGATAATTTCTCTAACGTTTGCCAGCGGGATGGCGAATATCTGCGTGCCGAGCATGACCATCAGAGTGGGTACGATAGCCAGGGTCAGAGGCAGCTTGATGGTGATTTCAGTGCCAACCCCCTCTTCCGATTCAATCTCCAGACTGCCATTGAGCTGATTGATTCTCGTCTTGACCACATCCATGCCGACGCCACGGCCGGACACATCGGATATTTCAGTTTTCGTGGAAAATCCTGGAAGAAAAATCAGGTTGTAACAATCCCTATCTTCCATGCGCGCTGCGACGTCTTCGTCCAAGAGGCCTTTTTCAACCGCCTTACGCCGCAGCCGGTCGGCGCTCATGCCTGCGCCGTCATCTTTAATACTGAGCACTATGTGATCGCCTTCCTGCTTGGCGGCCAGAACTATCGTGCCAACCCGATTTTTACCGCGGCTTTCCCGTAGCGCGGGTTCCTCAATCCCGTGATCGATGGAATTTCTGACCAAGTGCACCAGCGGATCGGCCAGGGCTTCAACCAGGTTTTTATCCAAGTCGGTTTCTTCACCGATCAGCTCTAAATTGATCTCTTTTTTCAGCGTGCGGGACAAATCCCGTACCACGCGCGGAAAACGACCGAACACTTTCTTGATCGGTTGCATCCTGGTCTTCATGACGGCCGATTGCAAATCTGAGGTGACCATATCGAGATTGTCGACGGCCTGAGCAACTTCTTCATTGTCCACATTCGCCTTCAAGGTGGCGAGACGGTTGCGGACCAGGACCAGTTCCCCGACCAAATTCATGATGTCATCTAAACGCTTGGTATCGACCCGTACAGTGTGATCGATCGGTTGTTGGCCGACCTCCTTGACAGAAGCCTTGGCGGTGACTTGGGCGTTTTCCGGCATAGTTGGGGAATGTTCAACAGCAGCGGTAACAGGTTTTTTATCATTACTATTTTCTAGAATGGGTGACGCTGCGCTGGAAGCATGGATTTGCGGGGACGTGAGTTGAGAGTGCACAGCCGGTGCCGGGCGGGTCTCCAACAACGCGATCTGCGGACCGATACTCTTACCCTTGCCGTGCAATTGATCGAGCAATGCCTCAAACTCGTCCTCTGATATTTCCTTTTTATCAGCAGCGGAAATTGAAACCTGTGCTGTAGCGGGCAACGGGTCATCGGCAGATGGTACGTCCAATAACGCCTGGCCTTTAGGCGTCATTTTATTCAATAATTCATCAAATTCCCGGTCTATTTCATCGAGGGTCGGTTCCTGGGATTTTATTGCTTCGTTCACGACGGGAACCGACTCGGCGGCACTGTCCGGTTTCGCGAATGCCTCCAACGTGGCCAGTAAAGCGGCATCGACCGGCTTTGGCTCTTGGCCTGAGCGAACCAGGTTCATCATGTTGTTGAGGATATCCACTACTTTTAGCACAACGTCCATCAAGGCCGCGTTTATGGTGCGTTCGCCTTGCCGAAGAGTATTGAAAACGTCTTCCGCACGATGACAGATGTCGACTAGAGCAGTGATGCCTAAAAACCCCGCGCCACCTTTGACGGTATGGAAACCTCTGAAAACCGAATTCAATAAATTCTTGTCGGTGGGGCAGTGTTCGAGCTCGACTAATTGCTCGCTTAATGACTCGAGAATCTCCCCCGCCTCAACGAGGAAATCCTGCAGAATTTCATCGTCCATATTGATCGCCATGGCTATAGCCTCAAAATCCTAAGCTGGATAAGAGATCATCTACATCGTCTTGTCCGTTCATCCGTCCATCGTCATTGACACCAGCAATACGCGGTCCGGTATTTTGTTGTTCTTTTATCAGCCGTTTTCTGTCCACGGCGACTTTCTCACCGGTAATCTTGATCAAATTAACCAGATTGGCTTCGACATCAGCCACCAGTTCGATAACCTGTTTAAGAACCTGTCCCGTCAAATCCTGGTAGTCCTGCGCCATCAGCATCTCATTGAGACTTCTATGGAGACGGTCTGAGTCGTCGGTAGCGGCGCCGAGAAATACTTCTATTTCCTGGCTCATCAGCCGAAATTCGGCGACATCCATTTCGCGCCGGGTGAATTTAGTCCATTTTTCTAGCAAAATTATCGATGCTTCATGCAGACCCACCGAGATCGGCACACAGTGCTCGATGGCATTGATCACCTTTTGCGCAGCCTGTTCGGTGGTCGCTATGACATACTTCAAGCGTTCCTTAGCGTTGGGGATCTCATTTTCGGCAAGATCGACTATCCTGCCATCCACCCGGAAAGAGGATAAAGAGTCATGCAGTTGCCGCGTGAGTTTACCGATTTCCTGAAAGAGACTGGCTTCGTGGCCTTTCACAAATTCATCCAGAAGATTGAGCGCCTCGACTCCTTCCACTTCGTCCATCATGGCGAGAAGGGATTTCAGTTCTGATTTCTTAGTTGCAACCCGAGTGGCTATGTCGTGCATTTAATCCCTTCCTGTAAAGCGCAGCCGCATTTCATGCCGATGCGTTGATACGCTCGAATATTTTCTCTATTTTTTCCTTGAGAGTAACCGCGGTGAAGGGCTTGACGATATAACCATTCACGCCGGATTGCGCCGCTTCGACTATTTGGTCGCGTTTGGACTCGGCCGTCACCATCAGCACAGGCAGTGTCGCCAGTTTCGGATCGGCCCTGACTGCTTTCAAAAGGTCGATGCCCTGCATACCGGGCATGTTCCAGTCGGTAATAAGAAAATCGTAATTTCCATTCTGCAGCATGGGCAGCGCCGTCGTGCCGTCATCGGCCTCCGCAGTATTATTGAAGCCAAGATCTCTAAGCAAATTCTTGATGATTCGCCGCATGGTCGAGAAATCATCGACGACCAGTATCTTAATATTTTTGTCCAAGACAGCCTCCTTGGCGCAGAGAGGATCGGTTCCGCTCTTTTTTAAACATAATTAATTTATGACAATTACTCGCCATCCAATTCCAGCCATCGGCCCAACCGCGCTTGCAAACGGATGAGGGCCTGACTATGGATCTGGCTTACCCGCGATTCACTGACACCTATTACGGCACCTATTTCCCGTAGGTTGAGTTCCTCGTCGTAATAAAGTGTCATCACTAGGCGCTCGCGCTCGGGCAGGCTGGCGATCGCATCGGATAAACTCTTCTTGAACGCATCGTTTTGCACTCGGTCGACGGGGCCGGGCGAGCGGTCCGCCAGTTCCGGTCCTATCGAATCCTCATCGGCACCGAGGTCATCGAAACTCATCACCAGATAGCCGCTGGCGTCCTGAAGAATCTGATGATAGTCGTCGAGGCTCAGCCCCAGTTCCGCGGCGACTTCATGATCACGCGCGTCGCGCCGCTCCCGGTGTTCGATTTGGCGGACGGCATCGGCGAGTTTACGGGCCTTGCGATGCACCGACCTCGGCGCCCAGTCGTTACGCCGGATCTCATCCAGCATGGCGCCGCGTATACGTATCCCCGCATAGGTTTCAAAACTAGCGCCTTGCCCGGAGTCGTAATTGCGCGATGCTTCAAGCAAACCGATCATGCCGGCTTGTATCAAGTCGTCGGCCTGGACGCTGGGCGGCAAGCGGCTCATCAGATGATAGGCGATCCGCTTTACCAGCGGCGCATGCTTAGTGATAATTTCATCCTGTTTGCGTGTCTTCATACGGGTTTGGCGTTCCTTGCTCGGGGACGACGCTGCGGCACCGGTCATAGTGATGCCTCCATTTCCTGGTTAGAGTTGATCAGCCGTTCGATGAAAAACTCCACATGGCCGCCCGCATTTTGCGGCACAGGCCATTTATCGGCCTTCTGCGCTAAAGTTTTAAAGGCTAAGGCGGCCTTGCTGCGCGGATAGACTTCCACCACGGCCTTTTGTCTTTGGATCGAGCGTTTAAGGAAGTCGTCGAACGGCACCGCTCCCATGAAATCCAGCTGCACATCCAGAAATTTATCAGTTACGTTTAATAGTTTGCAGTACAAGTCTCGGCCCTCCTGTGCGTTTTGAACCATATTGGCGACTATCCGGAATCGATGGACACCGTGGTCACGGTTCAACACTTTGATCGTCGCGTAGGCGTCGGTGATCGATGCCGGCTCATCGCAAACCACCACCAGAATCTCCTGCGCGGCCTTTGTGAAATTGATGACGCTGTCGGATATGCCCGCTGCGGTATCGATCAACAATACGTCAATGCGATTGCCCAGCTCGCTGAAAGCACGTATCAGTCCGGCCTGTTCCAAGGAAGACAAGCCCGCCATACGCTGCATCCCCGATGAACCCGGCACGATCTTGACACCGCTGGGGCCGGTTAAAATGATTTCTTCCAGCGTACGCACCCCGTCCAGCACGTCGGACAGCGTATGTGAGGCATGTAATCCCAGCAGCACATCGACGTTGGCTAACCCGAAGTCGGCATCGAGTACCAACACCTCTTTACCGGCTTGCGCCATGGCGATCGATAGATTGATGGATAAATTGGTTTTCCCGACGCCGCCTTTGCCACTGGTCACCGCGATGACTTGGACCGGCCGTGGACTCACCATGCGGCGTAGACCTTCTGCCTGATCTAATTTCGGCTTAGTGAGCATTTAACAGCGTCCTCCCGGCACATGCGTACCCCATTTCTTCCTCACTGGGATGCGTAGTTTGTTTCATTAATGCGACGCCTTGGTCGACCAATTTCTCGGAGCGGGCCAAGTGGATGTCTTCCGGCACCCGTTGGCCATCACTCACGTAAACGAGGGGCAGATTGCCATTGATCACCGCGCTGAGCGCCTGGCCCATCGAACATGTTTCGTCGATCTTGGTCAGGATGCAGCCGTCCAAATGGACTTTCTTGAAAGCGGAAATGGTTTCTTCCATACCACGCGCTTGCGAATTGGCGGAGATAACCAGGTAGATTTTTATTTTGGAGTTGCTGTCCTTCAGCAGAGCCAGTTGCTCTGACAGCCGGATATCGCGCTGGCTGATACCCGCGGTATCGATCAGCACCAGATCTTTATCGGCGAGATCGTCCAGCTGGGTCCGCAATTCGTCGGAGGTGGAGGCATTGCGGACCGGAATGTTGAGCAACCGGCCATAATTTCTCAGCTGTTCATGGGCGCCGACCCGATAATCATCGGTGGTGAGCAAGGCGATGCGGCGCACACCGTGCCGCAAGACGTAACGCGCGGCGATTTTGGCGACACTGGTGGTCTTACCGACGCCGGTCGGTCCGACCAGGGCCACCACACCACCTTTATCAAAGATGTCATCGTTGGCGACCGGTATTTCATCCGTCAAAGATTGCAAACAATCGGACCAGGCGGCTTCGATGTCCTGATTGGGGCCTATACCTTCGGCGATCGTCAGGGAAAGGGCATGCGTCAAACCGAATTCGAGCAATCTATTTAAAATTTCCGCCTGCATCGGCGAGCGTTGCTTGAACGAACTCCAGGCCATTTCCGAAATTCGGGTCTCAAGAAAACTGCGCATGGTCTTGAGTTCCTGGCGGACCTCCAGCAGCACCTGATCGGTCGGCTCACCGCGGACGTTGCTCCACGATGCCGTCATGGACGCGACGCGTTCTGCTGTAGGTTTACTCTGGCTGTTTTCCGAATACTGCTTTAGTTTTTCAGCCGCGGGCGCCAGCTTGCTGTCATCGCGTTTTTCATTCTTCGCGGCTTGGAATTGCCCGAGCAGCGCCTCGTCATAATCGGTGGCGGAGACGATTTCCACTCCACCATCAACCCGCCGGTTGGAAATGATGACCGCATCGGGACCTTGCTCCTCACGAACCATCTTAATGGCTTGGCGTATATCAGGCGCGAAAAATGTTTTTACTTTCATCTACTGCCCCGTATAGTGCCTGCTGACTATCCAGCTTGACGCCCGTTCAATCCGCTATTTGTTGCCTACGCTGGCAACAACCTTGATTTGCTTGTTGTCCGGCAATTCGTTGTACGACAACACATGTAAATTGGCGATGGTTCTGCGCAGGAAGCGGGCTAGTACTTGCCGCAGGGGCGCCGCTACCAGAAGTACGCTCGGCTCACCATTCATTTCCTGTTTGTGCGCCGCTTTCTGAATAGCCTGATGCATGCGCTCCGCCAATCCCGGTTCAAATGCCGGCCCACCACTTCCATCACCGGTCTGCATTGAACTTTGCAATATGTGTTCCAAACCCGGATCCAAGGTGATCACCGGTAACTCATTCTTCAAACCGTTGATTTGTTGAAATATCATGCGGCCGAGGGCATTGCGGACATGGCCGGTGAGCACGGCGGGGTCTTGACTCTCGCGCCCGTGCGCCGCCAATGTTTCGGCGATGGTACGGACATCTTTGAGCGGCACCCGCTCTTCGAGCAGATTACGCAAAACTTTGAGCAGCACACCCATCGGAATGGCGTTAGGCACCAGGTCTTCCACCAATTTGGGCGTGGTTTTGGCAAGGCTATCCAACAAATGCTGCACCTCTTCCCGCCCCAGCAGCTCATGAGCATGGTCTTGCAGCAATTGGCTGAGATGGGTGGCGATCACAGTGCTGGGATCCACCACGGTATACCCCAAGGTCTGCGCTTCGTCGCGCAAGGCAGGTTCGATCCACACCGCTTCCAAGCCGAACGCCGGATCAGTCGTCGCGATGCCGCGCAAGCTGCCGTAGACCTGGCCCGGGTTGATGGCGAGATCACGCTCCAAATGGATTTCCGCCTCGCCGACGTTCACCCCCAGCAGAGAGATACGGTAATAGTTAGGCGATAAATCGAGATTATCGCGAATATGCACCGCCGGAATCAGGAAGCCCAATTCACTGGTCAGTTTTTTCCTCACGCCCTTGATTCGGGTCATTAATTGTCCCCCCTGATTCTTATCAACCAGGGGTATCAGGCGGTAACCCACCTCCAAACCTATGGTATCGACCGGTGCCACGTCGTCCCAACTCAACTCCTTGGGTTCAGCCGGAGGCAGAGGCGCCAGTTCCTCAACCACTTCCACCACGCCTGCTCGGTAACGGCTGAGATAATAAGCTCCGCCACCCGCACCGGCCGCCAGACTCAGAAACACCAGGTTGGGCATACCTGGAATAACGCCCATGATGCCTAATACACCGCCGGTCACCGCCAGGGATTTGGGATTGGCGAACAACTGACTGAGGATCTGCTGCCCCATGTCCTCGGAACTGGAAACGCGGGTCACCATGATCGCCGCGGCCGTCGACAAGATCAGTGAAGGAATCTGCGCCACCAGACCGTCGCCCACAGTCAACAAAGAATACACACGCATGGCATCGCCGAAGGCCATGCCGTGTTGCAGCATGCCGATCGCGAGCCCGCCGATGATATTGATGAACAGAATCAGGATACCGGCGATGGCGTCACCGCGAACGAATTTACTCGCACCATCCATCGAACCGTAGAAATCCGCCTCGCGGCTCACTTCTTCCCGCCGGGCTTTAGCTTCGGCCTGGGTGAGCAAGCCTGCGTTCAAATCGGCGTCGATCGCCATTTGCTTGCCGGGCATGGCGTCCAGGGTGAACCGCGCCGACACTTCGGAAATACGTCCCGCGCCCTTGGTCACCACAATGAAATTGATGATCACCAGGATCGAGAAGACGACCAAGCCGACGGCGTAATTGCCGCCCACCACGAATTCACCGAAGGCCTCGATGACCTTACCCGCTGCCGCCGTGCCGTTCTGCCCTTCCAGCAACACCACACGAGTGGAGGCGACATTGAGCGCCAATCTCAACAAGGTCGCGACTAACAATACCGTTGGAAAAGAGGCGAATTCCAAGGGTTTTCTCGCATATATTCCCGATAGCAAAACCACCAAAGCCAGAGAAATATTGAAAGTGAAAAAGACATCGAGCAGGAAGGGCGGCAAGGGCAGCACCAACATCGCCAGCATCATCACCAGCAATACTGGCGCGCCCAATCCAGCGCTGAAAACCGCTTTCATTCCATACATCACGCCGGCTTGACTCATAATAATTGACCTCTAAATATCGTCATCGCGGAACTCAACGGTCGTCCACTCGCATATCGTCCGGGATGGGTAAATCATCGAAGTTATTGTTGTTGACATTGGGATCCAGGCTGGATTTTTTCAGCTGATAGACGTAGGCGAGAATCTGCGCTACAGCGAGATACAACCCGGCCGGCACTTCTTTATTAAGCTCGGTACTGAAATAAACCGCCCGCGCCAGCGGCGGGGCGGTGACGATAGGGACCTTGTGCAATTTGGCCACATTTCTTATCTGCAGCGCGATAAAATCAGCGCCCTTGGCCACTACCACCGGGGCACCCATTTTATGTTGATCGTATTTAAGCGCCACGGAATAGTGAGTGGGATTGGTGATGATAACATCGGCCTTCGGCACTTCTTCCATCATACGACGGCGGGCCAATTCACGCTGGATGGTTTTAATTTTGGACCTGACCTCTGGATTACCTTCGGTATCCTTATTTTCTTCCCTAATTTCCTGGCGCGTCATTTTCAGTTGGCGGCCATGATCCCACTTTTGGAAGAACACGTCAGGCGCGGCCACCAATACCAAAGGGAAAGTCGCCATAATCAATGACCAGATCAAAATATCGCCTGACCTGTGGAGAGCGTACTCAATGGTCTGATTGCCCAGACCTATGATTCCCCATTTTTCCGACCATAACCAAAACCCCGCGGCAATCGCCACCAAAATAAATTTCGCGATCGCCTTGACCAGTTCCATCAAGCTTCGCCAAGCGAATATTTTTCCCAAGCCTTTGATCGGGTCGAGACGATCCCATTTCAAGGAAACCGCCTCGCTGCTGAACAGCCATCCCCCCAGTATGCCGGGCGCGAGCAGCGCTACCACGAAGAACAGCAATAACAGCGGACTTAGCGCCCACAAGGAATCCAACATGGCTTGCATGAGAACGCCGGGCAAGGCGCTGGCGTCCTGCCAGGGACGGTCACCAAACTGGAAACTCTCCTTCATGATCTTGGTGATGGCAGCAACCACGTCTCCACCCAAAAATAACAATCCGAAACCGGCGGCCAGCAAGAGAAGGAAGGTCGTCAGTTCACGGGATCTGGCGACTTGTCCTTTTTCCTGGGCTTCTCGTAATTTTTTAGGAGTCGCCTCTTCAGTCCGTTCTTGACCACCTTCACTCTGAGCCATATTTCACCTGGTCCAACTCAGGACAATTGCCGTAAAAAGGAAAAAAGCTCATCCAGAAGTTGAGAAAATTTATCTACGAAATTCGGTAAGGTCAGCACCATCACCGCGAATCCGAACAAGATGGTGATAGGAAATCCCACCGCGAAAATATTCAGCTGCGGGGCGGCTCGGGTTATCACGCCAAACGCGATATTCACCACCAGAAGGGCAACGATGGCAGGCAAGGCGACCATCAACGCGCCGATAAACACCCATTTTCCCCATAAAGCTATCCCGACGAATGATTCTCGGGATAGCCCTACGCCGATGGGCAGGGACTGAAAGCTGGATACGACCATCTCTATCAAGAGTAAATGGCCGTTCATCGCTAAGAATATTAAGGTTGCGATAATCGTGTAAAACTGCCCGATAACCGGGACTGACACGCCATGCTGCGGGTCCATCATCGACGCGAAACCCAGACCCATCAGCTGAGCGACGATTTGCCCACCGGTTATGAGCGCATCAAACACCAGCGATACGGAAAATCCAATCAGCGCACCGATCAGGATTTCTTGAACGAGCACCAATAAGCCGGCGAAGGAAAGCGGATCGACAGCGGGACGTTCGACAAGCATGGGGACCACCGCCACTGATATGATTACGGTGATGATGATTTTGACTTTCGCGGGAACGGTGCGGGTACCGAAGATCGGCGCCACAGCGACCATCGCACCAATCCGGGCAAAAACCCACATATACTGCCCTACCATGGCCACCAGCTCTGATCCCGAGAAATTCATTCATGCAAGTCCATCTAGCCTATGAGCTGGGGAATGCTTTCGATCAAGTTATGCGTGTAAGTAACCAATATACGCAGCATCCACGGCCCGGCCATCACGAGCACTAGCATCATGACGATCAATTTCGGCACGAAACTCAAAGTTGCCTCGTTAATCTGGGTCGCGGCTTGAAACACACTGACCAGCAGACCGACGACCAGGGCCGGAATCAGCAAAACCAATATAAGCATGATGGTTACATACAGAGCATCTTTACCGATCGTGACTATTGATTCAGGTGTCATGAGTGCTTTCCTAGGTATAGAAGCTGCTAGCCAAGGTACCTATCACCAAGGTCCAACCGTCTATTAATACGAAAAGCATGATCTTGAAAGGAAGCGAGATGATCAACGGTGACAGCATCATCATACCCATCGCCATCAAGGCGCTGGCGACAACCAGATCGATTATCAAAAAAGGAATAAAAATCAGGAAACCGATTTGGAAAGCGGTTTTCAACTCACTAGTTACGAATGCCGGCACTAATGCCATAAATGGCACTATTTCAGCCGTACTTGCACCCTCCTTCTCAGCCAGACTTGTTCCTGACAGCTCCATGAACAACTGAAGATCGTTGTCCCTGGTCTGATTAAACATGAATTGCGATACCGGTTTCTTGGCGTTGGCCAACGCCTCCTGAAACGATATTTTTTCATCAAAGTATGGTGTCAAGGCGGTTTGATTAACCACTTCCCACACCGGCGTCATAACGAAAAACGTCAGGAATAACGACAAACCTATCAAAGTTTGATTGGTCGGTGTTTGCTGCGTACCCAGCGCCTGCCGCAGTAAAGCCAGCACAATGATGATTCTGGTAAACGACGTCATCATCAACAGCCCTGCCGGCAACAAGGTCATGAATGTCATCAGCAGCAGAACTTGTATACTCAACGAATAGGTTTGCCCACCTTGATTATTGGTAGTGACTGTAATCGCTTCCAAACCAGGGCCAGCCGCGTGTGCCGCTCCGTCGAACAATGAGATCAAAACCAACATAATAAAAATTATGTTACGCATCGTTTTTATGCCTGCTTAGAATTCCATTCAAGAATCCGTTAAATTTCGATCTTGCGGCATGGGGAACCGTCGCACCGACATATTCCTTGAGCTGCAGCAAAGGAGTGATTTTGCCGGACGTCGCTCCTATCAATATCTGCTCATTACCCACTTCAATGAGTAGAATTTTTTCCTTGGCACCTATCGATAAGGAACTGATGACTTTTATCTGGCCGGACTCGATCCCGTTAAACCGATTTATCTTCTTCGCCATCCAGGCCACGAACACGATCGCGGCTATCACCAATCCCAGTGAGACGATGGTCTTTACCACATACTCGGCCGGCGAACTGGCTACAGTCTCCTTGCTAGCCAGCGTTTCTCCGGCAGCGCTCACCATGGGCAACACAAGAATTAACCATAAAAGCATTGATTTAAACGAGCTCATCTAGCCACCTGTTGAATTTCACATTACCACTCCAAAGCTTTCGATCATTTCAATTTCTTAACTCGTTCGGAGGCGCTGATGACATCGGTGAGTCGGACTCCGAATTTTTCGTTGACTACCACCACTTCGCCATGGGCAATCAGCGTTCCGTTAACCAACACATCCATGGGCTCTCCCGCCAAACGGTCAAGCTCGACAACCGATCCCTGATTGAGTTGAAGAAGATTTCTGATATTGATGCGCGATCGGCCGATTTCGACCGACAGCGTGACGGGGATGTCGAGTATCACATCCATATTCATGTCTTCATTCTGCAGAGTGGTATTTTCGTTTTCCAATGAGTCGAACGAAGCTTTCTTGTAATTACTCGTCATATTTGTACTCATTGGCTTAGTTTTCGGTGATACGCCAGATTGCTTTTGCTCAGCCAGGGCCGCAGCCCAATCATCACCTACCCCGTCAATCCCGGTTGTGTCATCGGTCATGGCAATCTCCAGACTCACTTATCAATACGAACTTTTAATCGGCTTTATGATTTTTATTGAGTTGACGCCTTCATGAACGCCGAAATAACCTTTAAACACCGGAATATCTTCCGCGTACAATGAAACCATATCTGGCAAATCTATGGGGATGATATCGCCGGCTTTTATTTTCAGAATTTCACCCAGCGACAAATCAACCTTGGTCAATACGCTGCTTACCTCAACCTCGGCTTCTTTCATTTCTTCCTGCAGAGATAGAGCCCATCTATCATCGATGTCTTCCCTGTCGCTTTGCACGCCGGCATCGAGTATTTCCCGGATGGGTTCCACCATCGAGTAGGGCATGGTGATATGAAGATCGCCTCCACCGCCATCCAGCTCAACGTGAAAGGTTGTGACCACTACCACTTCTGTGGGACTGACAATATTGGCGAACTGGGGATTGACTTCGGAATTGATATATTCAAATTCCACCGCCATCACCGGCGCCCACGCTTCCTTAAAGTCCCTGAAAGTCAAATTGAGCATCATTTCGATCACGCGCATTTCAGTGGGTGTAAACTCCCTGCCTTCGATCTTGGTGTGAAACCGGCCATCTCCGCCAAAATAGTTGTCAACCAGGATGAACACCAATTTAGGATCTATCACCATCAAGCCGGTACCGCGCAGCGGCTTTATTTTTACCAGATTGAGACTGGTCGGGACGAATAAACTATGAATATATTCCGAGAATTTCAGCATTTGGATGCCGCCTATCGATATCTCGGCGCTGCGGCGCAGCATATTGAATAAACTGATTCTGAATAATCTCGCGAACCTTTCGTTGATCATTTCCAGCGTAGGCATCCGCCCGCGCACGATTCGATCCTGACTGGAAAAATTATACGATCTTACCTTGCCGTCATCGCCTTCGGCCTGCCGATCGGTTTCGACATCGCCGCTGTCTACTCCGTGGAGTAGCGCATCGATCTCGTCTTGAGTCAGAATGTCATTGACGGACATGATCTACTGCATCACGAAACTGGTGAAATACAATTCTTCAACGCCGGGCTGGCCGGTACGTTCAACCATGACTTTTTGTATTTCAGCCAGGGCGTCCGCCCGTACTTTTACTTTTCCCTCCGGCGTGCTTATGTCATCTATTGATAAGCCACTCAAGAAAAATATCAGGTTGTTGCGGATGATCGGCATATGAGTTTGGATTTTGGGCACGATGGCCGGATCATAGGTCATGACTTCGAGCGTGACTTGCAGGAATCTCATGCCCGTCGCCCCTTTGAAGTTCACTACGATGGGTGGCTCGAATGCGAAATAAACCGGAACCTTTTGTTCTTTTTTCTCACCCTCCGGCGCATGCGCATCGCCGGTGCTGTCCTTACTGGCCAACATGCTCTTGGCCATGTACATCGATCCACCGATACTGAGCGCCACTAATAACAGCGCTCCCACTCCGATCAGCACATATTTTATGGCCCCGGATTTTTTCGCGGTTGGCTTTACCACGGCAGTTTCACCGTCTTCACTATTTTTTTCCGCCTTGGCCATCACCTGTCCTCCAGTTACTCCTGAAACAGACAGAGCAATGTGTATGCCATCGTTATCCAATTATTACCTAATTAAATAACAATGACTTATATGTGACAGCAACTTCGGCGACAGGCTTTTGACGTTGATGAAGAAGATCACTGGCAGGATTATGTCGGCGTTCGAAATGATCTCGGATACCGAAAGCTCGAATGTCTGGATTTAAAGCGAATTGATTGTGTCTGTAATCTAGACACGTCCAGCAGAATTAAGCGTAGTAATCGACGAGCCCGACTAGGGCGGCATTCATCACATTAGCTTCATGGCTATCGGCGCCAAGCTCATCCGATTGAGCACCGCCGAATCCACGGCTTTGCTGTTGACCTTGACCGGGGTTCTGCTGCTCTGAAAATGCTTTGTTCGATACATTGGCGTTGACGAGTTGCAAACCATTATCCATGAGCATGTCACGTAAACGCGGCATGGCGGCGTCGAGCGCATCCCTTACCAGGCCATGATGCGAGCTGAACGTGACGCTGACATTGTCATTGGCCATGGACACCCGAACTTCCAATGGACCCAAATGCGGCGGGTTGAGTTTAATGTCTGCGGTCTGTACATCCTGCTTGACCATCCAGAGAACTCGGTTTCCCAGCTCGGCATTCCATTGCGGCTGATGTATTGGCGTCGTGATAGGCGGAGGTGCCCCGGGAGTCGAGGCGGCGGCAGTTTGCGCAGCCAACAAGGGTGACGTCAACGAAACCCCGGCTTGTTGCAAAGATAATTCAGTAACGCCGCTTGTAAGCAAATTTGGCGTAGCCACCGACTGCAACTGCAGTTGCAACATATCGGCCGCGTTGGCATTCATGGCCGACTCATTCATCATAACGGTTGAATGGAATCCTAGTACCGCCGCCGGCAAAGGCAGGTCGCTGGTCTGTACCGCCGGACTCGTGGAGGGCGACGCTACTAGGGATTTATTCAGTGTCCGCTGCAATAAGCTCACCAGACCGCCATCCTGACCTTTGATCAGTGGCGCCGCGTGTTCCGACTCGATGAGAGCCAGTTGCAGCCACGGAGCTGCCTGCTCACCGGCGGCCTCGGCAGTTACACCGTCTATCATGGCCCCGGCAATAGCCTGCGGCATCAATAGCTGTTGCAGCGGCAAAGGCATGCCGTTCTCCGCTACAGCGTTTGCCGGCTCCATATTCAACAACGGCGCCTCCAGCTCTCCCTCCTCATCCACCAAATCGGAATCGGCGCTGAGCATATCGCCTATAAGCGACTGGAAAGTCCCCGCTTTTTTATCGGACGGCATCTCGCCGGCTGCGGTCCCACCCGTCGCCGGGCTGGCGGCCATGGTCGGCGCCGGCTGATTTTGTACGCTAGTTATCATCGTCGCTGTAACTCCTCTTGCATAGCTCTTAAAGACTCAAGCTACCAAGGCAAGACATATGCCAGCGCTATTGCCGCTACTCGCAACTAATCAGTAGGTTTGTTACGGCTCCAGCGTTGCGCCGATAAGTCATCCATTAGCCGCTGCGCCCGCTTGTCTTCTACCCGGTTGAGCTCCTGTTCTTTCCTGAGGATCAAATCCGAGATGCCGTCTGCCTTGCGTTTGGCCTGAAACCAGCGTTGGCGACATTCGTCCACCAGGTGTTGCGCCGCGACCACTACACTCTGCTGCTGAATGATCACCGCATTTATCTGCACCATGAAAGCATGACGACGCCGCAATTCCAGCACCGGCAAGCCTTGCTCGCCGAGAGTGAGCAAGGCGCCGGTGTATTCTTTGAGATAAGCTTCCAGTTCTCCGAGCTTGGCCTTTTTTTCCTCCGCGCGCCGCATGCACTCCGCCAGGCGTACAGCCTCCTTGCGTTCGGCGTTCATCGCCAGCTTCTTTACCGTCAACAAGCCAGTGGGTTTCAGCGCCATCGTCCGTCCTCACTCACAGTGGGCCGATCAGTTGGGTGAGTTCCCGCACACTGTGAGTCAAGGACACCGGCTCATGAATATTCTGCTGCAGGAAATCCATCATCCGGCCGCGTTGTTCGATGGCCTTGTCGAGCAGCGGATCGCCGCCGCGCGCATAGGCGCCGACGCTGATCAGATCGCGATTCTGTAGATACAGTGAATTCAGTTTTCTAAACTGGCGGGCGGTATTGCGATGGGGTTCGTCGGCCACCGCCACCATCAAGCGGCTTACCGACGCCTCGATATCGATGGCGGGATAATGCCCGGCCTCGCTCAACTGGCGCGACAGCACCACATGGCCGTCCAGTATCGCCCGTGACGCATCGGCCACCGGATCTTGCTGGTCGTCGCCTTCGGTCAACACGGTAAAAAATGCGGTCACCGTTCCCTTTCCTTCGCCGCCGTTACCCGCCCTCTCCACCAGCTGGGGCAGCTTGGCGAACACCGAAGGCGGATAACCTTTGCTGGTGGGCGGTTCGCCGATGGCCAAGCCGATTTCGCGCTGAGCCTGAGCGTAACGGGTCAGGGAATCCATAAGCAGCAGGACATCTTTGCCGGTATCACGGAAATATTCAGCGATACTCATGGTCAACATCGCGCCGTGCAGACGCATCAGCGGCGGGCTGTCCGCCGGTGTCGCCACCACCACCGCGCGCGCCATGCCCTCTTTACCTAAGATGTCTTCGATGAATTCTTTCACTTCGCGGCCGCGCTCGCCGATCAATCCCACTACCACCACCTCCGCCTCGGTGAAACGCGTCATCATTCCCAACAGCACGCTCTTGCCCACGCCGCTGCCCGCGAACAGACCGACCCGCTGGCCTTTGCCGACCGTGATGAGACTGTTGATGGCGCGGATGCCCACGTCCAAAGGCCGTTTGATCGGCTGACGGCTGAGCGGATTTACCGGTTTGCCGGCCAGCGGCACGCGCGCCGCGTATTCGATCTCACCCTTGCCGTCCAAGGGCCGGCCACGGCCGTCCACCACCCGGCCGAGTAAACCCGGCCCGACCGGCGCGTCGCACATGGCGCCAGTGGGTATCACCCGCGCCCCTGGCGTGAGCCCCAGCACTGAACAGGACGGCATCAAATACGTGATGTCATCGGCGAAGCCCACCACTTCAGCCTCGATAACCTCGCCGTGGGCGGGTACCACCAGACAGCGCTCGCCTACCGCCGCGGGACAGCCCACCGCTTCCAAGGTCAAACCCACCATGCGGGTGACCCGCCCTTCTATCACCAGCAGCGCGGGCGCATCGAGCCGCGCGCGCTTTTCCTGCAAGCGCGCCAGCCACGGCACATTGCCCAGGCGTTCCGCCGGGTTAAACATCGGATTCCCGATCCCCACCCAACAGGGTGGCGGCGATGGCACCGATGCGTTTCTCCAATGTCGCATCGATCTGCGATGTGTCGGAGACCACCCGACAATCGCCTTTGCCCATGGTGGGCTCCTCCACCAATTTCCAGGGCTTTTCCTCACCCTCTTGCGGCATCAGCTTGCGGATCAACGCGGCATCCTCGGGGTGCAATACCACCCGGATGTTGCGGCACGACACCGGCAATACACCCAAGGCCTCTTTCACGACGGCCACGATCTGGCCGGGATTGATCGACACTTCGCGGCGGATGACGAACCGGCAAACCGTCAAGATGAACGCCAGCAATTCCTTTTCAACCACCTCATCCAAATCCGCCAAAGGTTTATTCAATTTAGCGATGACTTGAATCAGACGCTGGGTCTGCGCCTTGATTATTTCCTGACCCGAAGCCAAACCTTCCTTGTAACCGCGGGCATAGGCCTCTTCATAAGCTTGCTGCTGAATTTTTTCGATCTGGTCGGCGCGCATGAAACGCTGACCGCCATCACCCGTATTACCCTTGGCGGATGAAACCTCCGGCAGGCGCCACTTCTGGTATTCCGACAATACCTCGCTCGGAATGACCTTAGACATATTCCTCGCCGCCTTGGCCACCCAGGTTGATTTCACCGGCCTCGGCCATACGCCGGGCGATGGAGAGAATTTCCTTCTGCGCCGTCTCAACTTCGCTCAAGCGCACCGGTCCTTTCGCTTCCAGATCTTCCTTGAGCATTTCCGCCGCGCGTTTGGACATATTTTTAAATATCTTCTCTTTCATAATTTCGTCGGAACCTTTGAGGGCCAACATCAATGAATCGGACGACACCTCGCGCAACAAGGCTTGGATACCTCTATCATCCAATTCTTTGAGATTGTCGAATACGAACATCAAATCTTCGATGGATTGCGCCAGATCGGCATCCATTTCTTTAATAGTGTCCATAATCTGTCCACCTTTAGAGGTTTCCAGAAAATTGAGAATGTTCGCCGCGGCTTTAGTGCCGCCTACCGATGAGGATTTGACGCTATTGTTGCCTGAGAACTGCCGCTCGAGGATTTCGTCCAGTTCGCGCAACGCCGTCGGGTGAACCCCGTCCAGACTCGCGATCCGCATCAACACATCGGAACGCAGACGGTCGGGCAGTAAACTCAGAACTTGCGCCGCGTGATCGCTGTCCAGATACGCCAGGACGATGGAAATAATCTGCGGATGCTCGAGACGGATCACCTCGGCTACCGCCCGCGGGTCCATCCATTTCAGCGCCTCTAAACCCTTGGAGGTCGTGCCAGTGATGATGCGATCAATTAAATTTCCCGCCTTATCGTCACCCAGCGCCGACCGAAGTACACTGCGAATATAATCCTCATTGCCGACGCCCAGCGAAGTCTGGCCATCGACCATTTGCACGAAGTCACCCACCACGGACTGCACTTGCGAGGTAGTGATATTGTTCAGCGTGGCCATCGCCATGCCGACTTTTTGCACTTCTTTAGGCGTCATGAGTTTGAGAATTTCCGAGGCCGCCGCCTCACCGACCGCCATTAAAAAAATCGCGGCCTTCTCCACGCCTTTGCCCACCCCCTCAGCCATCGCTCGCCACCCAGTTCTTCACGACTTGCGCAACCCGTTTCGGATCGTCTTTGGCCATACTTTGCGCCATGCCCAGATGTTGCTCGTAAGCGTTGCTATCGAGTAATTGAGGAGTTTGCGGCGATTGCAAACGTTGCTGGTTCATCTCCGGCGCGGGCAACTGTCCGCCACCGGCATTGGCGGCGATATACGCCGGTGCGGGTGCTTTTTCAACGAGATTGCGGAACAGCGGCTTCAATACCCCAAAGATCAATACCAAGATGCCGATGCCTGCCAACACCTGTTTGCCCACCTCCCACACCCAGGGCTTATCCAGCAGCGCGGGTTCCGGCAAGGGTTCGACTTTGGGCGATTCGGTGAACGAGGCGTTGATCACATTGAGACTATCACCACGCTGCGGATTGAAGCCCACCGCCTCCTTGGCCAAAGAGGTGATGCGGTTGATCTCATCTTCGCTGCGCGGCGTACGCTGGATTTTACCGTCGGCATCCGCCACCTGCCGGTCATCGACCACCACCGCGATGGAGAGACGGCGGACATTGCCGGTAGGAAACTGGGTATGACTGATGGTTTTGTCCAACTCATAATTACGTGTCACCCGTTTCGTGCTGTTCTGCGGTCCGGCGGAGTTGTCCGGTTTGGCCGCGGCCTGCGCGCCGGTAACCGGCGGTTGATTGGTCAACGCGCCCGGCACGCCGCCGGTATTGCCCGGACCCCGCGATAAATCCTCCGAAGTCTGTTCGCTCCTGATTGCGGGCAGATCGGGATTAAAACTCTCCTGCGTCTGTTCGATGACGCTGAAATCCACCTCGGCCGACACCTGCGCCCGCACGCCTTCGACACCCAGTATCGGCGTCAAAATATCTTCGATACGCTTGATGTAGTAGTCTTCCAACTGCCGACGGTAATCGAACTGATTGGCAGTGAGGCGCATTTGACTCGACGACTGGGCGCCGCTCAGCAGTTTGCCGGATTGATCGACCACCGTAATACTGTCGGGCGAAAGATTCGGCACGCTCGACGCGACTAGATGCACGATCGCACCCACCTGCCCGGCATCGAGTTGCCGGCCGCTCAACACATTCAACATAACCGAGGCGGAAGGGAATTTTTTGTCGCGCTCGCGCACGAACGACGATTGTTTCGGCACCGCCAAATGCACGCGGGCGGTTTGCACTCCGCTGATACTGCCAATGGTCCTGGCCAGTTCGCCTTCCAAGGCGCGTTGATACTGGGCGTTTTCCATGAACTGGCTCACACCCAAACCTTGCTCCTTATCGAGCAATTCAAAACCGGTGGCCGAACCCTTGGGCAGGCCGGAACCGGCCAATTGCAATCTTGCCTCGTGCACCCGGTCGGCGGGCACCATGACGGTCCCCGTGTTAGCGGACAGTTGATGAGGGATGCCTTTGGCGTCCAAGGCATTGGTGATCGCCAGGGTGTCCTGATCGGTCAGCCCGCTGTACAACATCTGGTAGCTGGGCTGCTGCGACCACAACACCACCATCACGCCCAAAGCGACGCTGGCGGCCAAGCCCAGCATGACGCCAATTTGACGAAACACCGGCAGTTGACTCAGGCCATCTACCGCCGAACCCGATTTTTTTGCTTTAACGTCCGCCATGTTTAACTATGCATCCATCTGGTTGATCGCATCGATGATTGGTTTTCACAATACTTTCTATATCGACATATTCATCACGTCTTGATAAGCGCTCACCAGCTTGTTTCGCACTTCCACCATCGCCTGAAAAGAAATTTTGGCCTTCTGCAAGGCGACCATCACTTCGGTCAAATCCACTTGCGCATCGCCCTTCTCAAACGAGGTGGCCAAATCGCCGGCCTGTTGCTGGGTCTCATTGACCTTGTCGATGGCCGATTTCAGCATGTTGGAAAAATCGCCGCCCGCCGCGCCCGTGGAACCGACGGTAGACTGGCCCTGCGCCACGGCGGCCATAGACCGCAGTTGAGTTAATACTTGATTGATATCGATGTCGCTCATAGCTGAGCCGCCTCCATGTCCCTTACGGTCGGTAACCTGAACTTCACAGTGTGTAGCCTACGGGAATATCGACGCCCTGCTCACGCATGCGTGCCAGCTTGTAACGCAAAGTCCGCTGACTGATGCCCAATTTTTCCGCCGCTGACTTGCGACTGCCACGTGCCGAGCGCAGGGCGTCGATGATCAAACGGTGTTCGTTGCGCTTCATGCCATCGCTCAATTCACCGCCGTCGGCCGGCAACTCCGACGCTAGCGGGGTAAGTACAGCCGCGGGTCCGGCACTTTCATCCTCGAAGTGAATGTGCTCCGCGCCGATCGCGTGCCCCTGCCGCATGATGATCGCGCGCTGAATGACGTTATCCAATTCCCGGACATTGCCCGGCCATCGATGCGAAAGCAAACGTTCCTCGGCAGCCGCCGTCAAGCCGGGCAAACCCGCTTGTCCCGCGTATTTTTTCAGGAAAAAACGCACCAGCGGCATGATGTCGGCCATGCGCTCGCGCAGCGCGGGAATGTGCAGCGGGAACACATGCAGACGATAATAAAGATCCTCGCGGAAACGGCCGGCCTTCACTTCCTCGCGCATCACCCGATTCGAAGTAGCCAACACCCGCACGTCGAGTGGCATGGTTTTTCGGCCGCCCAAACGCTCGACTTCCCTTTCCTGCAAAACCCGAAGTAACTTCGCTTGCAGGCCGAGAGCCATTTCGGAGATTTCATCGAGCAATAAGGTACCGCCATTGGCTTGCTCGAATTTGCCGGGGGTGGCTTGGTAAGCACCGGTAAAAGCGCCTTTCTCGAATCCGAACAACAACGCTTCCAACATATTCTCAGGGATCGCGGCGCAATTGATCGCCACGAACGGCCCTTGCGCCCGCTTGGATTCACTGTGAAGATAACGAGCGAACACTTCTTTTCCTGTACCGCTCTCGCCGCTGAGCATCACCGTCACGTCAGTCTCGGCCACCCGTTTGGCAAGCTCGGCCAATTGGCGGGTCTTGATATCCTCGGCGATCAAGCCGGTGGTTTCCTCGCCGGCCGGCGAGGACGAGGCATAACGCTCTACCAGATTGACCAGCACATCGGCTTCGAAAGGCTTCACCAAGTAATCCGCCGCTCCTTCATGCATGGCGGACACCGCTTTTTGGATAGTCCCGTAAGCGGTAATCAGTATCACGGGGAGCGCCGGGTGATTTTTCTTGATGTTTTTAAGCAGACTGTGGCCGTCCATCGGCGTCATCTGCACATCGCTCACCACCAGATCCATCCTGTTACGAGCGAGAATATCCAGGGCGGCGGTTGCATTCGCGGCACTGGCAACCGAGTAACCGGCGAGCTGCAAAGTGTCGGACAACGCTTCCCGTAGCGAATTGTCATCTTCAACGACCAGGACTCTCGCTTGATTCATATTTTCTCCTGCGCTGGTGCTGTTTAAATACATATCAATCGCCCAGATGAATTTAAGACTGCTTACTTTTTACCGCACCAAAGCCCGCTGGCGAGAGCCTGTTCGGTGTTGGGCACGGGAAATTTCAGTATAAAACTGGCGCCGCAGCCTTCCGTCGATTCCAGATTCACCGTGCCGCGGTGTCCTTCCATGACCGCGCGGACCACGGCCAGACCCAAACCGGTGCCGCTGCGGCGGGTCGTGAAAAACGGTTCGAATATTTTCTCGTGTAAGTCCCGTGGAATGCCGGGGCCATTATCGGTGACGCGTACTTCAATGCCGCCGTCAACCGCGCGGCGGGTTTCAATGAGCAGCCGTATATCCGCGCCGGCAGCCTGCATCGCGTTGGTGGTCAGATTCAGCAATGCGCCCACCAACACCTCGGGCACACCATCGATGGTCGCACCGGGCGCACGATCGACGATTTCGAGTTGACCACGGCCTTGCTGGAGAGGCAGCTCCAAAGCCTGCCGCAAATCATCGAGCAGCGCGCTCAAAGCGATAGGTTGCGCGGCGAACTCACCGCCGCGGGCGAAGACCAGCATGTCATTAACCATGCGTTCCAACTCGCGCAGGCGCGACAGGACTTTGCCCGCGCAGTGCACCCGGTCCGTCTGTTCGGCCGGCGCCTTGTGCAACATGGAGACATAAAGCATCGCCGACGAAAGTGGAGTACGAATCTGATGCGCGAGCCGCGCCACCATTTCCCCCATGGCCGACAGGCGCTGATGGCGGCTCAATAAATCCTGCAGTTGACGGGTTTCTGTCACATCTTGAAAAAGCAGAATCCGGCCGGGCTCGGCCGCGAGTTCGCAGCTTGAAATACTGAGTTGGCGGCCATCCTTGAGCGTGGTTTCGTACAGCCCTTGTGCGCCGGCGGCAAAGGCGCGCACCGACACCTTGCTCCAATTCTCACCCAGCAGTGGTTCGTTCAACAGGGAGACGGCGACGGGATTACATTCTTGAACGAGGCCCTGGCCGTCGAGTACCACTACTCCGCCGGGCAATGTCTCCAAAAGGAGTTGCAGACGATTGGCCAGACGTTCCTTTTCGGCAAGTTGCTCTAGACGCTCGTGGCGCGCGGCCGCCAACTCGTCGGTGAGCACCGCGACACGGTCTTCGAGTAAACGGTAGGATTCAGCCAGTCGTTCCGATACCTGACTGAAGACGTTAAATGCGTCTTCCAGATCCTGGGAGCGGTTAGCTAAGGTCGGCATCGTGCACGCTCTCATTTCGCCTTATTACTATGATTTAGGTAGAGGATGGTTCCGCGTCATAGTTAAAGGCAAGAGTCGTGCCTAAGTAAGTTTCCTTTTTAAACAATAAGATGCAAAATCAGTATCACGCATAGCGACAAGATTACGTCACCTCATCACTGCGTTGTAGGCCGTATTTCCGCATTTTCTCCACTAAGGTGGTACGGCGCAGTTTGAGGCGGTTGGCGGCATGGGCCACGACCCCGTCCGCATCATCCAGCGCCTGCTTGATCAGATTGAATTCGAGATTGTTGATATGTTCTTTGAGATCTAGTCCTTCACGCGGCAAACGCGGTACGGCGAGCGGGTCGTAGCTCATCTCAAGCTCCGCTACCAGTTCGCGGGGGAAGTCGCCCGTCACGCCGCTGCGGAATTTTTCCGGCAAGTCATATACATCAACAACACCAAAAGGGAACATGATCACCAAGCGCTCCATCAAGTTCGCCAGTTCCCGCACATTTCCCGGCCAGTGATATTCGCAGAGCGACAAAACAGCCTGCGGCGTGAGTCGCGCCGAGCCCCGCTTTTCATGCTCCAAGCGGGTAATGAGTTCGGTGATCAAAAGGGGGACATCTTCTTTGCGCTCACGCAAAGGCGGCATTTCGATAGGGAAAACGTTGAGCCGGTAATAAAGATCTTCCCGAAAATTGCCTTCGGCAATCTGCTCTTCAAGCTTATGATGAGTCGCGGCGATAATCCGTACATCGGCGTGTATCGGTTTGTTGCTGCCCACCCGTTCAAACACTCGCTCCTGGAGAACTCGCAGCAATTTGACCTGCATGTGCAGACTCATATCACCGATTTCATCGAGAAACAGGCTGCCGCCCTCGGCCAGCTCGAAGCGTCCTTGGCGGGTGGTAATGGCCCCGGTAAAGGCGCCTTTTTCATGGCCGAACAACTCGCTTTCCAGCAGTTCGGCCGGTATGGCGCCACAATTGATGGGGACAAAGGGTTTATCGCGGCGCGACGAATGGTAGTGAAGGTTACGCGCCACCACTTCCTTGCCGGTACCCGATTCACCTAAGATCAAGACGGTAGCATCGGAGCTGGCCACTTGTTCAATGAGCTTGCGGACGTTACGAATACTGCGGCTATTGCCCACCAAGCTGCGGAATAATTCCGGCGAACGGCGCGACGAAGGTTCGCTGCGGCTTTCCACATACACCTCGGCTTGTTGTAAGGCATGGGTGAGTTGGCGATATTTTACAGGCCACTCGACTACGGCTAACACTCCCGTTTCCACGCTTTCTGGCAAGCTTAGATTAGGCAGCCGCAAGGCGATGATGGGGGCTTGGACATTCGACTCCTTGAAGGCTCGAAACACGTCGCCGCTACGCTCCGCCGATTCACACCCACCTAACAATATAGCCAGCGCAGGCTGCGACGCGGCCAGTGTTTGCCGCCAGCTATCGCAATTCGTCACTTGCACGTCGCTATAATCGAGAAACGCCAGAATCGCACGCAGCTCTTCGCGGCGTTGCTCATCGGCATCCACTACAATCACAGTCCCCACTGATATTAACCTCCCCGTTTGCCGCACCGCCCGGCAACCCACGCCAATTGCCGAAACTGTTGTTGCGTAGTCGCGGATTCCGGTAATCAGTAAATCACCGTGCCCGCAAGATGTCAAAATCTTGTCGTGACTGAGGACCTAGGGACCGAGAGGTCGTGGCCCTCAAGAAATGTTTCATGCCTGAGGGCTAACACTGACTGGCGCCGCCTCACGCGGCCACCGTGGGCTTCCACCCTCGCCACGCTCTACTTGGCTGGCCGTTCGTCGTGTCCTATCCCGCGGCGGGCATAGGCCACGCTGCGGCGATGGTGGCGGAAAATCATTTTTTCCAGCCATTCTCGGGTACTTGCTCCCATGCCATAAAATTGCAGAGTGATTTGCATCCCCCCTGCGACGGGAATCACACTCTGTACCAAGCCAAATAAAGTAAGAGGTCGCGGATAACGGCCGCTGAGATAGAGTTCCACACGTAGCGAGGTACCAATGGCGAGCGACTCGACATCCCGCCACTCGAGGCCGCCCGCACTCAGCTTGCTGGCACGCGGCGGCGGCAGGGGGGCATAATGGCTGAGCAATTGACTAACCAGGTCAAAAAGCAGATTCAGCTTGAATTCGACTGCGGCCAAATCAGGTGTAGCGCCGTGCTGCTCATCGACGCCGTCGGGAAGTTGTTCGTCCAGCGCATAAATGATTTTTAACACCTCTTGGTTGCGCGCATCGAACAACGCAAGCTCCTCCTCCCCAGGCACGGCGTTCTCTTCCTGCCAACGGAGAGGCAGTACCGCTTCGCAGATCAAGCCTTGGCCATCATTTTGTGACATGGTCGTATTGTCGCTCCAGCCCGCCACTCAGAGCAATCTATCGATCTGAGTTACGTGCACTCTTTATAAGCGTGGCGGGCCTGCCGACCACGATGCAATCCTTGCAGCTCATTCGCTAGCTCTTGCTGTACCGTGCCGCCAAGTGCAAGCAGCGTTTCGTACGTCTTTAATATCTCTCTCAGCAAGGCAGCCAATTCCTCTTCGCGGCCCGCTGGGACCGGCGTAGACAGCAGGTGGCGCATCGCCGCGGCGAAAGTCCCTTCCAGCGCGGCCAATTCCGGCCACTCTTGGCGCTGGGCTGCCTCGCACATCCTTGCACACACCACGAGCGGATCAAAAGACGGATTCATTCGCTGGCCTTTGCGGACTGCTGCACCTCAATCGGGATACTGTCCCAACCACTCTTCAACTCGCGCAACAGCGCATTCACTTCGTCCAGCAATTCCGGCTGATTGTTAAGATTAGCCTGCACGAGTCGGCGACACATATAGTCGTAAAGGTCATCCAGATTCTGGGCGATGGCGCCGCCCGCCTCTTTGTTGAGACTGCCGCGCAAGCCACCGATAATGGCGATGGCCCAGGAGATATGACTACCTTTGTTGGGCACATCATTGTGATTCATGTATCCTTTGGCCATGGTGATTTTGTTGATCGCGCCCTCTAGCAGCATCTGGATCAAACGGTGAGGAGTTGCTCCACCTACTGCACTTTGCGCCACGACCTGGTTGTATTGCTTCAATCCCTTATTAACGGAGTAATTCATTAAACGCTCCTAAACAGTTCATGGCACTGTGGCTGTGCCGATTATTTATTAATGGTCATCGCGGCACACCGCGAAGTCGCCGAGTTAAAGCCTCTCTCAAGCAGACGGCTTTAACGCGGCCAGTTGTTGAGTCAGAAAAGTGGACGTATTACGTAATTGGCTCACCAGCGCATCCATCGCCGTGAACTGGCGGGACAATCGCACTTGCAGCGCGGTCATGCGCTCATCCAAGCTGGTCTTTTCGGTGGAAATGGCACTGATCTGTTTTTGGACGCCGCTGCGCTTGGTATCGAGCAGGTTTTGCGCGCCTAGCAGATCGTTCAACACCTGGCCGAGACCTTCACCGTAACCCCGCGCAAAATTCACGTCACCACGCGTGCCCAAGGCCCCACCGTTGACCAAAACGCGCAAGCCTTCCGCTGCGCCGGCACCGGTAAGCACTTGCCCGGCACCGCTGGCTTGCACGCCGCCCAGGCTACCCGCCACGTCATGACCTGTCGCCGCGCTGCCACCCACATCCAAACCCAAGCTGGCGATGGGCGAGGTCATGCTGACCGTGGAGCTAGTGCCATAACTGGTGGAACGAATCATGAAACCTTGCTGGTCGCTGTCGTAGCTGACCGTGACCGATATCCCGGCGGACTGCAGGGCGGCCGCGCCATTGATCTTGCTGGTCATCTCGGCCGCCAAGCCGGCCAGCTCGGCAGGACTGTCGTAGACACCCGCGCTGAGACTGAGACTGGTGGCTTGCACACCGTCCACACTCACGGCGAAGTTATTGTTGCTGGCATCCAAGGTCACCGCGGCTATACCGGTACGGCCGGAAAAACTGCCATGGCTGGCGAGTCGGTCGACCTGCAAGTTATAACTGCCGGCACGCGTGTTTTCGCTCATGCCTTGATACGTCACCAAACTATCACTCGCCCGGCCACTGGTAGCGAACAAACGGCCGACTGCGTCAAAATCGGTATCGATCGCATGCTGTAATTTATTGGCATTTAGCGACAAGGTGCCGTCACGCTGCGTGGATATGCCTAAGTCGGCGAGAGACCGGTAAGCGCCGCTGGTTCCCTCAACAACTTGGCCCAAGACCTGGCGCAGACGGGATTCCACGTTGCGCAAAGCTGGATCGCCCAGCAGCACGCCTGCTGTTTGGGTATCCGCTTTATAGTCGCCCAAGGATTTCATGGTCGCGACCAGCTCGTTATAACTGGTGACGAACTTATCCACTGCGGCATAGGCGCCCTGCTGATCGTGGCTTATTTCGATGAGCACCGGTTTATCCGGCGCCGCGCTCTGCAAATTCAGCGTGACCCCTGGAATGGCGCCGTCCACTACGTTGTTCGAACGTGTCACTGTCAGACCGTTAATGCTGACCCGCGCATCTTGACCTCGCTCGGTACGCGTTGCGTTTTTCACGGTCGCGGAAAAAACCAATTGGGATAAGCCGCTGACATCCTCGTTAGCCGCCGGCGCACCGCCTTCGTCCACGGTGACTTCCATGGCATGGCTGGCACCGCTCTCCCCGGAGCTAAATAACAAGCGATAGCCGCTGCCATCATTGACGATGGATGCGCTCACGCCGATGTTCGCGGCATTCACCGCGTCTCTGATGCCGCTCAAACTGTTATCGCCGTCGCTGATCACCACCGTCTTGCTAGGTACTCCACCATTCTGGGTAAACGTCGTTTCGCCGACATCGTAATTGCCGAAACGAAACGTCAAACTGCCCGTGCCCACCGCCGTGCTCAACTCCTCGAAAGGCGCCGACGCCAAACTGTGCACTTGAGCCAATTCGATAACCTTTACGCTGTAACTACCCGCCTGAGCAAGGTTGCTAGCGGTAGCGGTCAGCAGAGAGCTATCGCTGACCGAAACGCTACGTCCCTGAAAAGTACTTAATGAATTGAGCTTATTCGCCGTTGACTGAAAAGACGCCAGGGAGCTTTTCAGCGTGCCATAGGCCGACAGCTTGGCCTGTAGCTTGGCTTCTTTGACCGCCAAACGCTGCGTGGTCGGCGCGCGTTCCGCCGCCACCAACTGGCTGACCAAACCATTGATGTCCAAACCGGAACCAAGGCCTGAGGAAGTGATCGACGCCATGACTTATCCTCGGTAGAAATCAGAATCCACCCACTGGATTCATCAATCAAAAATGCAATCCTTAAGCCATGTCATGCTTTGGTCGGCAATAATAATCCTTGTCCTTCCGCCAAGCGTTTCGCCAAATCCCGCGCTTCTTCAGTCGGGATCTCGCGTATAACCTCTTTGGTCTGAGAATCAATTATTTTAATAATCGATCGACCACTTTGCTCATCAACACTGAAGTGCAGATCGCGCCGTTCCTGCTGCACATGTTCATTGAGGCGCTCGACTTCTTCATTGATTTTGGCTTCATTCATCACTACCGGCTGCGTTTCCTGTGGCTGAGCCTTGCCGTTTTCGGTAGAAGTTTGCCGCTGCGCGGGAATACTCGGCGCGGAGACCTCAGTGAGCGGATTGGACTGAGTACGCAGCGCACCCATCGTGACGTTGGAAATATGTATAGAACCCATGAGTTCTTACCTCACTACTAGAAAAGTGAATCAGGCACCCGGGACATGCCCGGGTGCCTATTCGCTTTGAACTTACCGCAACAGCGCTAATACGTTCTGCGGAACAGCGTTGGCTTGTGACAACATGGCGATACCCGCTTGCTGCATAATCTGGGCACGGGTCATTGCCGCTGTTTCGGCGGCGAAGTCCGCGTCCAGAATCCGACTACGCGCAGCGCTCAGATTCTCGGACATGGTGGCAAGATTGGCTACCGTAGTCTGGAAACGGTTTTGCACCGCACCCAAATCAGCACGCAGGGTACTGATCTGCGCTAAGGCACCATCCACCAAATCGATAGCGGTGTTGGCACCCGCGACCGATGAGATATCGATGGTGCTGATCGAAGTCAGTGTGGCGGAGGCCGTGGACAAGCCCGCATTACTGGGATTGGCCCCACCCACTTGATAGGACTCACTGGAATTCAGCGAAATCGTACCGTAGGTGGTGCTGGCGGTATAGGCGCCGTCGGTGGCGTTGGTGAGAGTCTCAACCACGCCGGCCGCAATCGCCGTACCGGTCGCATCGACCACCGAATTGCCCGGCGTACCGCGCACGTCGGCGGTCACCGTCACTGAGTTGGTAGAGGCGCTGGCGGTCACATCGGTAGTGTTGGCAGTGTGGTTAGTGGTAATCGCCGCGGCAAGAGCAGTAGCCATGGCGTTCTGAGTCTGACGCATGGAGATCGTGTTGCCTGTGCTGGATGCCACATCAGAGAAAGTATAGGTAGTGCCATCGACGATGACGGTCCCGCCTTCGGCAATACCGGCCGCCGCGACAGAAGTATTATTGATACCCGCCAGCGGGGTACCGGACGCATTAGCCAAGTTGAAGCCATTCACCGTCTCAACGCCACGTACATTGGAGGTAATGGTCTGATTGACACCGGCGCTCGTCACCGTGACATTATTGTTGGCCTCGACAGCGGCCTTGAGTTTCGTATTAAGGTCGGCCTGTCCTGTCGTGGAGCTCCAAACCACGCCTATAACGCCGCCACCGAGATTAGCGCCGTTGGCGGGACTACCCATGCCGGCATAACCGACGTTATCGGAGTCCACCAACTGGTAGGTAACCTGTTTCGCGCCTGCGCCCACGGTAAACTGATTACCATGTAAACCGACGCCCGAGGTCAGCGTGGCAACCGCCACGCCCGCGGTCGCGGTTATCGCCAAGGCATTAGTCGCCTGCACCGTGCTCGCGGACAGTTCCAATCCCGTCGCGTTTTCCACCCGGGCGGCGCCCGCCGTGGTGTTGGTGCTGGTAACGGAAATGGTCTTGCCGGTACTGGACGCCAAGGTCAGCGCGCCGTTGACGCTGTTGACCGTGGCGGTCACGCCGGTGGTGGTGGTCTTGGCGTTGATGGCACTGGCGATGCTGTTGCCTTGGGTCACCAAATTATAGTTACCGGTGACCGCGCCAATGTTCACGCCATTGATCACCAAGTCACCTGATTGCAAGTTGACTTTGCCTACCGGCACGTTGGCGGCGGTGATAGACGACGTGGCCGTGGCGGTGACGCCGGTCTGGTTGGTTACGCTGTTAATGGCGGTGACGATGTCGTCCGCGCTGCCACTGGTGGAGGCACCGACATTGACGTCGTTGATAGTGAGATCGCCGGAGGCGAGGGCCGTACCGCTCACCGGACTGGAGCTATTGTTGTACTGATAGGCACCCAAGGCCGAGGTCTGGGTATTGCCCATGCTCACGTTGATGATCTGATTGGCATTCGCACCCACCTGGAACGACGCGCTGCTAAAGGTGCCATCGATGATCTTCTGGCTGTTATACTCCGTGGTGGTGGAAATGCGCTGAAATTCAGCCAGCAACTGGTTCACTTCCGAATTCAGCGCCGAGCGATCCGACGACGAGTTGGTGGCATTCGCCGACTGGATGGCCAGCTCACGAATACGTTGCAGCATATTACCCATCTCGCCCATGGCGCCTTCGGCCACCTGTGCCATGGAAATAGCGTCGTTGGCATTACGGCTGGCCGCGTTCAAACCGTTGATCTGAGTGGTCATACGAGTGGAGATGGCCAGACCCGCGGCATCATCCTTGGCGCTGTTAATACGCAGACCGGTAGATAAGCGTTGCATCGCCGTTTGCATCGGTGATTCCGATGTGCGCAGATTCTTCTGGGCATTCAGTGACATGATATTAGTGTTGATACTAAGAGCCATTATGCTTACTCCTGATAAACCCCGGTTTTATTAACCAAGGTCGAGATACACCTAGCGGATATACCCGTATGGGTATTCACCGCTTCCAACGGATGTATCGGTGCATGAGGCGGTGGACTTTAGGTCGACATGGAGCAATCCAGCTATGACCATGCTGAGCTGTTGATAATGCAGGAAAAGGAAATGACATTGTGCGCTTTACCGTACGCCGGGAATTTCCAGAGTAATATTCAGAATTTTTATGAGGACGATGCGTACGGCCGCTAGACCAGAGGAACGCCGATAACGTCTCCCGGTATTCGGCGCCAACATCGGCGTGGAGGTCGGATAATCCGTTTATCTCACGGCACTGGCGGCGTTTCGGTCAAAGGAAAGCGGTTGATTAAAAAAAGTTAAACAGCGATAAATTTTGCACACGCATAAACGTTTGCTGCGCAGCTTGCAAAGCGAGCAATTGCCGATTAAAGCGGCTGATGGCCTCCGCATAATCAAGATCCTCCACCTTGGCCAAAGCGGCTTCCGATATCGAGATAAAATCGTCATTGATACTCTCTTGACTGTCGAGAGCCTGAAGACGGGCACCTACCGAGGCCTCCAAATCCGAAAAATTATCCAAAGCCTGATCCAGGCCGGTCATGGCCTGATTGATGTCATTGGCCACCTGGGCCTTGGCCGCCGGGTCCACCGGCGTACTGCGAAATGCGTTTACCAGATCCTGCAAGGTGGCAAACACATCTTGGTAAGTGCTCGGCGCCAAGGTGAACTGATCACCGGCGGCGGGCGCGCCGGCGATGGAAGTTTGCACACCGTTAAAAGAAATATCCGCATCCGCTTGATAAGCGCCGCTGCTGATCAGCGCAGCACTGCTGTCGCGTATCTCATAATTGGTGGGGGTGATGAAAGTAATCGTATAGGTATCCCTCACCCAGGCTGTTGGATTTATCACCGTGCCGGGATCGATCACCCCACTACCGGTGTTAGCCGGATTATATGCCGTCACGAAGCTACCGTTGCCGTTCTTGATGGCTTGGAAGACTTGACTGCCCGAATCACTCATAGCCACTTGGCGATTGGGTCCAACTTGCAGCAGCCGTTGACCTTGGTCGCCGGCATAATTGAAACCTGCCGCGCTTTGACTAAAGGGTTTACCGTTAGTGGAAAATCCGGCAAACAGGTAATCGCCATTCGCATCTTGGGTATTGGCGAGACCGAGCAATCCGGCAAGATGCTCTTCGATCTCCTGGGCCAGTCCCTGTCTCTGCGAATTGCTCATCGCGGAGTTATTGGCTTGTATCGTCAAATCTCTTACCCGTTGCAGGATGCCTATTCCGTCACGTAATCCTTGTTCTTCCATGTTCAAGCTGACCCGCGCGGCAGCGATATTTTCTTGATAGCGCCGGGTGGATTCCATGTTTTTTTGCAGATCAAGCATCTGTACCGCACCCGTCGGGTCATCGCTGGGAACCACCACCCGCTTCCCGCTCGCCAACTGATTTTGCGTTTTGCTGAACTGCGACTGCTGCTCGAGCATCCCATCCACACCGCGCTGATACATCTGATTAGTCGATATCCGCATAATTTTTACCTGCGTACTGCGTCAAGCAAAGTCTGGAACAAACTGTCCGCCGTTGAAATAAGGCGGGCTGCCGCCTGGTAGGCTTGCTGGGTCTTGATGAGGTTCGCCGCCTCTTCGTCGAGATTGACGCCGGATACCGAATCACGGGCATCGACCGATTGTTTCAACAAGGTCTCGCGGGCGTCGCGGCCGATGTTGGCCTGCTGGGTCTTCGCACCGACGTCGGCGATGATCTGCCCATATGCATCCTGATAAGTAGCGGTACCGCCGGCCAGAGTCGGTTTCTGTTGCAAGCCGCTCAGCAACAGGGCGTTGCGATTGTCACCGACGCCGTTATTGTTGGCGGCGATGGTGAAGGTGTCACCGGCCGCCGGCGTGCCGCTGATGGCGAGATTCCAGCCGTTGTAGCTGAGGGTGTCGCCGCCGGTATAGGACACGTTGCTGGTTGGACTGCCGGTGGTGGCGCCCACCACGTTGAAGGTAGTGGCGCTGGTAAAGACGATGCTGACACTGCTGCGGAGAGCGGGGTCGGGCGGACTTACCGTCACCTGACCGATAGTCGCGGCGCCGCTGTTGCCGCCATCGGCGCTGGTGACTTTTTGATCGATATAAAACTTATCACCGGCGGCGGGACCGCTGCCACCGTTGGTGATTTGGAAGGTCAAACCATTGAAGGCGATATTGCCGCCGGAGCTGTAGGCCAAACCCTGCCCCAAAATCGCGCCGGTGGTCTCATCCACCACGTCGTAGCTGCCGGGCCCGGTAAATTGCACCACCAGTCTATCGTCGGGTGAGTTCACCGCGCCGGCGCTGATGGTGGCGTTACCGAGATTGCCGAGAGCCGCCTGGGTGCGAATGGGCGCCGCCGCGGCTATTTTCACGGGATCGCTGATCGCGACCTGCAGATTACTCACCGCCGCATAGGTCGGCCGCACCAGAAAACTGTCTCCCGCCGCCGCGCCGGATGCAATGGTCAAGGCCACGCCGTCGATGGTAGCCGCGGTATAAGGCGAACTGCCGCCGGTGTTGATGGCGAAGGTTTGGCCGTCATTCACCCGGGTCAGGGTGTAACTATTGGCGCCGTTGTACAACAATCGGTAATCGCTGGCGGTGAGGTCATCGACATTGACCAGCGCCGCGCTGACCGTAGCCGTGCCGGTGTTGCCCGAATGGGACGCCACCAGTGGCGCGGCGGTATTGAATAACTTGCCGCCCAAGGCACCATTGAGATCGACACCGAGTTGATGCTGGGTATTCATGGTGTCGGCCAGGCCGCTCGCCATGCGGCCCAGAGCATTTTGCGCGGGATCCAATACCTGGTTGCGAAAATTGATCAAGCCGCCGACACTACCGCCCGACAGTTGGTTGGTGATCTCGACGGTGTTCGCGCCGACGGTATAGCCAATTTCATAACGGGTCGGGTCGTAATGATTGCGGAGTATGCTCAGCTGTTGAGGATTCGCTCCCACCACCAAGGCCTGGCCGGAACCGACGAAAATATTCATCGCGCCGTCGCTCTGCGGAATGGCGGTCACCGACACCAGTTTGGAGAGCTGAGTGAGGGCCAGGTCGCGTTTATCCAGCAAATCATTGGGGGCGCCGCCGCCGGAGGCGCCGAGCGCGGAAACGATGCGTTGATTGAGTTCGGCGATACCGGAAGCGAGCGCATTGATTTCTCCCACCGAATTCTGCAAGGCGGTATTGGATTGCCCACCCAACTCGGTAAACCGCTCGTTGACATAGTGAAAGCGATCGACCAAGGTATTTGCCTGGCTGAGCAGCAACTGCCGCGCCGGCTGTGACGAGGGATCGTTGGAGACCTCATTCACTGCCGAGAAAAACGACTGTACCGCCGCGCTCACCCCTGCCTCGGGATTGGCGAGCAGGTTATCGATACGGCTCACATAATTGGAAAAGCTGTTGAGACTTTCGTAAGACGAGGTGCCGCTACGTACTTGTTCCACCAGAAAATCGTCGTAAAGCCGGTTGACCGAGCTGATGTCGACGCCGTTACCGAGATAACTGTTGCCGTACAACTGGGGCAGGCGGGCATTCAAATCGATCCGTTGCCTGCTGTAACCTTCGGTGTTGACGTTGCTGATGTTATGGCTGGTGACCGACAGCGCCCGTTGCGCCGCCAGCAAACCCGACAATCCCACCCCAAGTAGACCGCTAGCCATAATTCCGTCCCGCCTTTTTACCACGCCTGATGAGCAGGCCTACCCCGGCCCGGCTATCCAGCCCTCTCTCCTGACGCCTGTTCATGTTATCGACTCGGCGCCGTCCGCCCTGAAGTCAGCCGGCAAGCCGCTCAATACCTCGCGCCGGAGTAGACTGCCGATCTTTTCCGCATAACGGGGATCGGTGGCATAACCCGCGCTTTGCAATTCACTCAAAAATTGCCGCGGATCGCCGGCATGGGCCAAGGCCTCGCGGTAACGCGGCTGGGATTTAATAAAATCGACGTAATCGGCGAAACTGTCACTGAAGGAATCATAAGCGCGGAAATTGGCGCGCTCTTTCACCGCCACGCCGTCGCGGTATTCCAGCGTGGCGACGTTGACGCGGCCGCCGTCCCACTTGTCGCCGGCTTTGATGTTGAACAAGTTGTGGCTGCTCTGGCCGTCACCGCGCTGTAACACGGAACGGCCCCAGCCGGTCTCGAGGGCGGCCTGCGCAATCAGCACGCGCGGATCGACGCCCAGTTCGCGCGCCGGGGCCTGCGCCGCCGGCCACAAGGCCGCCACGAAGTCTTCGGGTGTGTTGAAGCCCGTTGCGCCCTCGTTGGCCGCACGCGGGCCGGCGGGTGCGGCGACGCTGGGCAGTGACATAGCCGGTACGGTGGCAGTCGGTGCCGAAGACCGTGGCGGCATCACCGTCACGCCAGGATCCGCCGCCTCCTGCGGCGCCGCTTGCGATTGCTGCATCTGGCGGGCCATCGCTACGCCCAAACCCAGCGCACCCTGGGCCGAAAGCGTCAAGGAAATCTGTTTATCGAACATGTCCTGATACATATCCTGTCCGCCGCTGCCCATCAGGGAATCACCGGGGCTGGCGTCGCGCATGCTCTTCAGCATCATCTGAATAAACATGGCCTCGAACTGGCGGCCGGCGGCGCGCAGTGTTTGGTCCGGATCGGTCTGGCCGTTCAGACGCAGTTCCGCCAGACCTTTGAAGTCGGTATATACATCACCTTTGCTTACGCCTATGGACATGACACTCGCTCATCGATTCTTTGCTTAAATGTGGCCCGCCATCCATGACGGGCCGTTCTTTTCCATCCTTGCGGTAATTCCCTCTGCCCATTTCCCTTGCTGCCCGCAACGGCTTCCCAGCCGTTTTTCCTTGGCTCAATCGACGGACTGCCTGTCCGCCGTCTTATAAAACGATGAGTTCGGCGCGGAGCGCGCCCGCTTCGCGCAAGGCCTCCAGTATCGCCACCAGGTCGCCGGGCGCGGCGCCCACTTGATTCACCGCGCGCACGATCTGCGCGAGCGTCACGCCCGGTTCGAACAAAAACATGCGACTGGCCGCTTGCGTCGCCGACACCTCCGACGACGGTGCCACCACGGTGGTACCGGCCGAGAAAGGCGCAGGCTGGCTGACCGCGGTTTTTTCCGAAATCGTCACGGTCAGGCTGCCGTGGGCGACGGCCGCCGCGGTCACCCGCACGTGTTCACCGATCACCACCGTGCCGGTGCGCGAGTTGATGATGACTTTGGCCGAGGTGACACCCGGCTCCAGGGTAAGATTTTCCAGCACCGAAACGAAGGACACCCGCTGACCGCGGTCACGCGGCGCGTGCACCGCGATCGAGGTGGCATCGATCGGCACCGCCATACCCTCACCGAGACTGTCATTGATCGCATCGGCGACACGTTTGGCGGTAGTGAAATCGCCGTTATTGAGATTGAGCACCAGACTGTCTTCGCCGCCGAGGGTGGTCGGTGCCGCGCGTTCCACGGTCGCGCCGTTGGGTATGCGACCCGCGCTGGGGACGTTGACGGTGATTTTTGAACCGTCGCTGCCGCCGACACCGAAACCGCTCACCACCAGGTTGCCCTGAGCGATGGCGTAGATCTCGCCGTTGGCGCCCTTGAGCGGCGTCATCAGCAATGTACCGCCGCGCAGACTTTTGGCGTTGGCGAGCGACGATACCGTGATGTCAATGCTCTGACCGGGTTTGGCGAAGGGCGGCAACTCGGCGTTCACCGACACCGCCGCGACGTTCTTGAGCTGCGGATTCACACCCGGCGGCACGGTGATGCCGAATTGCGCGAGCATGCTCTTCAAACTCTGGACGGTAAACGGCGCCTGGCTGGTCTGATCGCCGCTGCCGTCGAGACCCACCACTAAACCGTAACCCACCAGTTGGTTATTACGCACGCCGGCCACCGTGGCGAGGTCTTTGATACGTTCGGCGTGGGCCGCCATCCACGGCAACGATACAGCGAAGGCAAACAAGAGATAACCAATCGTCCGGCATTTCATCAACGTGTGTTCCTTATCCGACGCCGTTAAAACGGCCACCATTTGCTGTTGAATACACGTCCCAGCCAGCCCATCGAATTGGCGTCGGCCAGCGTTCCCTTCCCGGTGTAACTGATTTTGGCGTCCGCCACCAAGGTGGACAGCACAGTGTTGTCCGGACCGATGTCGGCCGGCCGCACGATGCCGGCGAATTGGATGGTCTCGTCACCTTGATTGATGGTCAGCGATTTTTCGCCGCGCACAATCAGATTGCCGTTGGGCAACACCTCGGCCACGGTAACGGTGATCTGGCCGTCCAAACGATTGCTCTGGCTGCTGTCGCCATCACCTTTGAAAGAACGGTTGCCGTTGATACTCGTCCCCAAATTGAGATCGCGTCCGTTGAGCGGCAGCATGCCGGGCGTGCGGAAGCTAAGTGGTGCGCCGAGCAGCGTGGGATTTTCCAGTTCCACTTGCTGATCCTTGCTGCTATTGGTGCTGGCCTTTTTGCTCGCCTGGGTCCGCTCCACCAGGACGATGGTGATCATGTCGCCGACGCGGCGCGCCTTGGTGTCCTGAAACAAGGAGATTTCGCGGCCGGACTGAAAAATCGCACCCTCGGTGGCCGGCGGCAGCGTTTCCGCCAGAGGTGGAGTGGGCGCGAATTTGGCGTGTTGCTGGGCGGACGTCGCGCAACCGGTGAGCAGCGCGATGCCGATCAGCAGTAAGTGCCTACGTTTGCCGCGCACCGCGTATTCATTCCATCCGCTTAGCTTAATCACGCTCGCCACTCCACGTCACTTAAGTATTGTTGATGATGAAACGTAACATGCCGTCACTGGCTTCCACCGCCTTCGAATTCATCTCGTAGGCGCGCTGGGTTTCGATCATATCCACCAGCTCCTGTACCACGTTGACATTGGAAGTTTCCAAGGAACCTTGCACGGTGGTACCCAAACCGCCGACCCCGGGCGTGCCGGTCTGCGCCGCGCCGCTGGCGGCGGATTCGAGGTACAAGTTTTCGCCCATGGGCTGCAGACCCGCGGTGTTGATGAAGTCGGCGAGTTGCAGACTGCCTATCTGGGTAGGCGAGGTTTGTCCGGCGAGGCGCACGCTCACCGTGCCGTCATTGCCGATGGTGATGCTCTGCGCGCCGTCGGGAATGGTGATGGCCGGTTGCACGGGATAACCGCTGGCAGTCACCAATTGACCTTGGGCATCCATCTGCATGGCGCCGTCGCGGGTATAACCCTGGCTGCCGTCCGGCAGCAACACCTGCAAGAACCCGCGGCCTTGAATCGCCACGTGCAGCGGATTTTCACTCTGTACGATGTTACCTTGCGAGAACAGCTTTTCAGTGGCCACCACTCGCACGCCGGTACCCATATGCATGCCGGACGGTAATTGCGTGTCCTGCGATGTCTGGCCGCCCACCTGTCGCACGTTTTGATATAACAAATCCTGGAACGCGGCGTAACTGCGTTTGAAACCGGTGGTACTGACGTTGGCCAAGTTGTTGGAGACGACAGCCATCTTGGTCTGTTGTGCTTCCAATCCGGTTTTGGCGATCCATAATGCTGGGTCCACTGTGACACTCCTTCAATCGAGTTTGATAATAAATTCGCGGCCGGCTAACCGACGCGCATCACTTGTGCCATCGCCGCGTCGTTCTCCTCGGCCTGCTTGATGAGTTTTACCTGCACCTCGAGGTGACGGGACAGTTCGATCATATTCACCAGTGCCGAGACGCCGTTGACATTGCTGGTCTCCAATGCGCCGCTGACCAGCGTTACCTCGGCATCCGCGGCCTGCACCACACCGTCGCCGGTTCTAAACAACCCCTCGGCAGTCTTGCTCAGTTGTTCACGCGGCGGGTTGACCAGTTTGATGCGATCCACCACCGCCAGGGTGCTGGGGGATTGACCCACCGGCAACACCGAGATCGTGCCATCCCTGCCGATCTCCAACTTCGAAAACGGCGGCACCGCGATCGGTCCGCCGTTGCCCAATACCGGCTGCCCTGCGGCGGTGAGCAACATGCCGGCGTTATTCACCGTGAAATCACCGGCGCGGGTATAGGCCTCGCCGCCGTCGGCGGCCTGTACCGCGATCCAACCCTCGCCCTTCACCGCCACGTCCAATTCGCGGCCGGTGGTGATCAGGGAACCCGGAGTGAAATCCGCACCGTTGGTTTCCGCCACCGAGTTGATGCGGCTGGGATAACCCGCGCCCTCGATAGGCCTGCTCTGAAACGCGGCCAGATCGCCGCGAAAACCGGTGGTGTTGATATTGGCGAGATTATTGGTATTGACTTGATTGGCCCGCATGGTGTGCTTGGCGCCGGTCATGGCCACATAAACTACCCTATCCATTCATTACTCCTGCGTATCAATTGCGGCGGTAGGCTTAACGGATGTTGATGATGGTCTGGGTCACGGTATCGGCGGTACTGATGACCTGTGAATTGGCCTGGAAATTACGCTGAGCGGTAATCATCGCCACCAGCTGCTCGGTGAGATCGACATTGGAATCTTCGAGGGCACCCGACTGAATCAGACCCAAACTGGCGGTGGCGGGCTGACCAACCAGGGCGACACCCGAATCGAAACTCTCCGCCCAGGTGGTGTCCCCCAATTGCCGCAAACCTTCCAGATTGGCGAAGTTACCCAGCGCCACTTGACCCAGAGTACGCGACTGCCCGTTGGTGAAGCGTGCTTGCACGATCCCGGTCTCCGAGATGTCGAGTCCGCTCAAACGACCGGTGGTAAAGCCATTCTGGTCGAGAAAATTCACGCCGAACTTACTACCAAATTGCGTAGAGGGTGACGTGTCGGCGTAATCCAGGGTGATATTGAGGCTGTTCGCGCCGGCGACAGCGAAGGCATTGTAGGCGAGCTGACCGCCCGCCGGGGTGGCCAGAGTGCCGTCGGGATTGAAGGTCAAGGTTCCGCTAGTGGTCGGCGTCAGCTCAGCACCATCGACGAAGAGATGAGTCTCCCAAGTATTGGCGGCAGTCTTGCGGTAATAAATCTCCGACAAGTGCGAGGTGCCCAGAGAATCATACACCGTCAATGATGTGGAATTGTTGTAGGTGGTGGGATCGGTGACATTGAAGGCCGGCGGGACCGTCGCCGTCGCGTCCAGATTCACACCCACCCCGACCGTACTGGTGGCTTGGGGCGAGATGTCGGACGTATTCAATCGTAAATCGCCCAAGGCGCCGGTGATGGTACCGTTATTATCGGCCAAATAGGCGGTCAATCGCTGATTCTGCGGATTGACGATATAACCATCCCTATTGACACTGAAAGCACCGGCCCGCGTGTACACCGTGCTGCCCTGATCGCTCAGGCGAAAAAAACCCTGGCCGCTCACCGCGAGGTCGAGGCCGTTATCGGTGAAGGAAATGTTGCCCTGGCTGAATTGCTGCGCCACCGCCGCTACCGACACACCGCTGCCTATCGCGGTGCCGACGTTGCCCAGACTCGCCACTGAATAAATATCGGCGAACTCGGTGCGTGATTTTTTGAAACCGGTAGTACTCACGTTGGCAATGTTATTCGCTACCACCCGCAATTCTGCCGAGGCCGCGTTCAATCCGCTTAAAGCAATACGAAAAGGCATATTCGATTCCTCTATTCTGTTAAAACCAGCGATTACATGATTTGTTTGACATCGCTCATATTGATATTTGACCCGCCCGCAAGCGTGAGCGACAGCGATTTACCGCCGGACGCCATATTCACCGCCGCGATAGGCTCGGCCACCAAGGTATTCACTGCCGCCGCTTTGCCGGCGACGATAGATTCGGCCTTCAACTGATAGACGCCGGCGGGCGCCTTCGAACCGTCCGTCGCGAGACCGTCCCAACGGAACGGCACCGTGCCGCTGCTCTGCGAGCCCAATTCCATTTTTCTGATGAGCTGTCCATTTTCATCGAAGATGCCGACCACCACATTGTCGGCCGCGCCGGTCAATTCCACGCCGCCTTGCACCGTGTTCGTACCGTCGTAGAGCGCACTGTCGGCGGCGGCCACCACGGTTTTACCCACCAGCCCAGCCGCCTGCATGGTTTGATTAGCCGAGAGCGTTTCCACCAATTGTTTGACCGAGGCCTGCATGTCCTGAATACCGGTTACCGAAGAAAACTGAGCGATTTGCCCGAGAAACGCGCTGTTATCCATCGGCTTGGTCGGATCCTGATTCTGCAGCTGGGTCGTCATCAATTTCAGGAAATCTTCCTGGCCGAGTTTGTTACCCGATTTGCGGGTACTCGGATTGCCGCCGAGACCGAGTTGGTCGATGATATCGCTGTTAATCGTGGTCATGACTTACCTCTTCATCACTGGCCGAGGCCGAGGGTGCGCAACAATAATTCTTTGGAGGTGTTCATCACCTCCACGTTGCTTTGATAGGAACGCGAGGCGGAGATCATATTCACCATTTCCTCGATGGGATTGATATTGGGGAGATAGACATAACCCTCGCCGTCCGCCGAAGGATGCTGCGGCATATAACGCTTTTGTGCCGGCGCCGTGCTCTCGACAATGCCCGATACCGTGACCCCGGACGAACTGTTTTCACCATAACCTGTCGAGTCGAGTATCGTCTGGAATACTGGATGTTTCGCTTTATAAGCGCCTTGCTCGGTTCCGCTCACGTTGTCGGCATTTGCCAAATTGCTGGCGACCACGTTCAGTCTTACGGTTTGCGCGCTCATGGCCGAGCCGGCGACATCGAATATTTTAAAAAGCGACATGGTTTACTGCCCCTTGATTGCCAACAAAATGCCGTTGATGCGCCCGTTCAGCAAGGTCAGCGACGCTTGATGCTGCACCGCGTTGCGCGAGAACTCGGCTTGCTCGACCTGGGTATCGACGGTGTTACCATCCAAGGCCGGCTGCAGCGGCACTCTATACTGGGTTTCGTAGCGCGCGTTGTCGCCGGACACGGTTTGTATATGCTGTGAATTAGAAGTCGCCATCGGCAACTGCCCGCTACCCGCGTTGGCCAAAGCGGTTTTGAAATCGATATCCACCGCTTTGTAGTTGGGCGTATCGGCGTTGGCGATATTGTTCGCCAACAATTCGGCCCGATGCGCGCGCAACGACAACGACTGCGCGTGAATACCGAATGCTTTATCGAGACTCAATGACATTGTCTTCTCCAACTGATAACCGTCACGCCGTTAACAAAGGCAACAAGCGTGCCATGGCCTGAAAGGGTGAAGAACGGTGAGATGGGATACTTACCTCGGCCATGGTTGAATGGCCATGCGGCAAACTTCTGCCGCTACTTGCCGCATTAGCCGCTGAAGCGGTGACCGCGGACTGAAGATAAATATGTTAAGACTTGAGGCGGAACACCATGCCGCCGTGAGCGCGGGAAACTTCAAAGCGGTCGCAATAACGGGTGATGGATTCCGAGCCGCCGAGGAATAAATACCCGTTAAGTTCCAGCACGTCGGCGATGCGATTGAGGATGTCGGCCTTGAGCTGATCGGAAAAATAAATCATGACATTCCGGCAAAATATGACGTGAAATTTGCCGAGTGATTTAAAAGATTGCATTAAATTGAGTTCGCGGAAAATCACTTGGCGCATCACTTCTGGTTTGATTCTCGCCTTGTCGTTCTCCTCGGTGAAGAAACGTTCGCGCCGATCCTGGGTGAGTCCACGTGTTAAGGCGATATTGTCATATACGCCTTCGCGCGCCATCTGCAGAATGGTCGGCGAAATGTCGGTGGCGAGGATTTGCACCGTTCCCAACGCCCGGCTCGGATACTCGCGGCGGTATTCCTCGCAGATCATGCTGATGGAATAGGGTTCTTGTCCGGACGCGCAAGCGGCCGACCATATCCGTAAAGTCGCTATATTGCTGCGGACCAGTCCGGGTAAAATCATGCGTTTCAAGGCTTCAAACGGATATTGATCACGAAACCACAAGGTCTCATGCGTGGTCATGGCGTCGATGATACGTTGCCGAAGTTGCGCGCTGCTGGGACGGTCCACCATCACCAACAGCTCACCGACCGATTTAATTCCCAGTTCGCCCAGCAAGAACCTCAAGCGGCTATTGATCAGATATTGTTTGTTTTCCCCCAAAACTATTCCGCAAGCCTGCTCCAGAAAATCCCGGAATGCGCAGTATTCCTGATGAGTTAAATCACTACTCACTGCGTAGCCATCCACCGTGCGTTCCCTTGACGCTCACTACGGCAAAACATGGGCATGGCCATATCCCAAGGATACAGCTCAGCTTGGCGCCCACTCCCTGCCACATACTCTTTATCCTCACTGAATTCCCAGCGCTTCCAACTCTTTCATCTTTATTCGTTCTATCACCGCCTGAGCCAAATCATTGGCGTCGAACTTGGGTACAAAAGCGTTGGCATCGACTTTCCTTATCAAATTATGATTGAACAAACCGCTTAGGGAGGTATGGAGCATGACATAGGTGTTTTTAATACGTTCATTGCTCCGAATCTTGGAGGTCAAGGTATAACCGTCCATCTCGGGCATTTCGATATCGGATATCACCATGAGCAATTGATTGAGGATCGTATCGTTTTTTTCCACCCACGAGCTGAGTAATTGGTAGGCCTCCTTACCGTCTTTAACCAATATCGTTTTCACCCCGACTCGGTCGAGAGTTCGTTTGATCTGGCCACGTGCGACGGCGGAATCATCGGCCACCAGCACGGTATGATGAGCAGGCCGCGTGTTTACGATGGAATGTAGGGTATTTTCCGATATTTCTATTTCCGCACCGCCCACATTACTCAGTACTTTTTCCACATCAATCATCTCGATCATCTCTTTGTCGACATGGGCGATGGCGGTCAGAAAATGATCGTCCCCGGTGCCGTCCGGCGGAGGCACGACTTTTTCCCAATTGATATTGACGATGCGATCGACGGCCCGCACCAGAAAGCCCTGCACGGTACGATTGTACTCGGTGACAATTACAATACCGGCGCCATCCTTGCTGATCGGCGCTTGGCCCAAGGCCATGCCCAAATCCAACACCGGTATGGTCTTGCCGCGTAAGGTCGCCATACCGCGCACCACAGCCGGCGCATTAGGAATCCGCGTCAATGACGGACGCTGTATTACTTCATGAACTTTAAAGACGTTGATACCGTAACGTTGCCCGCCATCCAGGAAAAACAAAAGTAGTTCCAGGCGATTATGGCCAACAAGTTGCGTTCTGAGATTGACCCCGTCCAGTAAGCCGCTCATGTCGTCCATCCTTTGTTAATACTAAGCCGGTATCGGCTGGCGCTAATAAAGCTTAAGCCGTGGTGCGGCATAAGCCTTGCTTGTCACGCACTGACGCCATTACTGGGGTTTTTTCAGAGACTGAAAATAGGATTTTTACTTTTCTGCATTTTCATGCTGCAACTGCGGAGAGAGAATGAAAAATTCACCACACTTTATCGACCACTCCCAAAAACCCAGTTGTCGTGCTTGGCTGACTATCGCCTTGATCGTGCCGACGCTATTTGCCGGCACCTGGGCCGGCACTGAACACACGCAATCTCACGGCAGTATCGAGGCGGCGGTGGAGCAGCTAATTAATAATAGTATCGGCCGGGATTTTCCGTCCCACGAGATTACGATCGGCAAACTTGATCCGCGGCTGCAACTCGCGGCCTGTGAACACCCCCTGCGCGCCTTCTTCCCCCCCGGCAGCCGCTTGCCGGGCAATACCACGGTAGGCGTCATTTGCGAAGGACAAAAACCCTGGACTCTCTATCTCTCCGCCGAGGTCAAGGCCAGGCGGGAAGTGGTAGTGACGCAGCGTCCCCTGCTCCGCGGCGCACTCATCAGCGCCGAGGATCTCCGTCTCGAACTGCGGCAAGTGGGCAGTAGCCAGGACTACTTTACTGAAATCAGTGACGTAATCGGTAAACTGGCCAAGCGTCCCTTGGCCTCGCGCATAGTACTCAGTCCCCAAGCCTTGAGTACCCCGCCCTTGGTCCGCCGCGGTCAACAGATCGTGATCGTGGCGGCCGTCCCCGGCATTGATGTGCGCATGCAAGGCACTGCTTTGAGCGATGGCGCCAAGGGTGATCACATCACGGTGCGAAATGGGTTATCCAAACGGACAGTGGAAGCCACCGTGATTGAGGCGGGGATAGTCGAGGTGACGCTGTAATTAGCCAAAATAGTCAAACAATTGGCGGCGGTTATCTAAAGCTGGTTAATTGACGGCCGTTAATATCAGCAAGCAACGAATGAGGTCGCAGCATGGCAATTGAGATAAACAGGCAAACCCTTGCGCAGTTATCGATCGCCAGAAACGAGACGCATGGCCATGCCGGCCGGACAGAACCCACCGCGACGCAAAAGCAGACGGGGCAGAGTCAAACCACGGATACCGTGACCTTGACCGACACCGCATCGCAATTGCACAAACTGGAAACCATGATCGCGGCGCAACCGGTGGTGGATCTCGTCCGGGTCGACAGCGTGCGTCAAGCGCTCGCAGCCGGGCACTATGAATTCAATTCCGCGCGGGTCGCGGAAAAAATGTTGCGCTTTGAAAACGCGCGTCAACCAACCATATTCAACAAAAGATAATTTACATTACTTATGAACACAGCCGCACGGGAACTCAAGACCTTACTCGAACGCCAGCACCACAACCTGCTGCGTCTCGCCGACATCCTCCAAGACGAACGGACAGCCTTGACCAGCGGCGCGGTAGCGAATGTCGAAGCCGCCACCGCGACCAAACAGATTTGTCTGCAAGCACTGGAAGATGACATGAAAATTCATTTGGATTGGTTGGCGAAAACCGGACTTGCCACGGATGAGCATGGCATCATGACCTACCTGCGCCGCTGTGATCCCGATGGCCAGCACGGACTGGAAGCACTCTGGCGGAAAATAAAAGCATTGTTCTCCCGTTGCCGGGAACAAAACCTCCTCAACGGCAAAGTCGTGCTCATCCATCAACGGCAGACTCAGCAGGCGCTCGCCATTCTGCGCGGAAGCACGCTGCAAGACGCCGCTTGTTATGGCCCCAAGGGCCACACGCCCCATGGTGTGGCTTCGCGGACTTTAGGCCGGGTATAGAGTGCGGCGACCCGCCATAATGCTCATTCCCATCAATAAGGAATGACAGTAATATGACTCCGCATGGAACATATCCGCTTTCGACCACAAATCCTCAGCCTTTTGCAGCGCATCCAGGATGGGCGCTGCCTGCTGGCGGTCAACCTGAGCGGCGACGCCTACCAATTCAACAGCGCCCTTTTAGAGATCAACGCCGAACAGGGTTATTTAGTACTTGACGAACTCAAACCAAGCACCGGCCACGATTTATTATTACAGCTACAACGTTGCCGGGTGCGAACCGGCCTTAAAGGCGTGATAGTCTCCTTCACCACCCTACTCATATCCAGCGGCCAACAAAACGGTATCGCCTACTATCGGCTGGCTCTCCCCGACAGCCTCAGTTACGGCCAGCGCCGTGCCCACTTTCGCCCGAAAGTCAGTCGCGCGTTCAAGACTGATGTGCAAGTTGGACTACCCGATGGCGACACGATCAACGGCTCTCTGCAAGACATCTCACTCGGCGGGCTGCGCATTAAAGTCGACAGTCAACACATCACTCTGTCCACCGGCACCTCATTGACTTGTCGCTTTCAATTACCGGGCGGTGAATTCATTGAATGCGGCGTCGTCCTGCGCTCCTTAAGCTGCGGTGATCGGGGCTGCCAGTTCGGCGGTCAGTTCGAGGGGCTCGATCCTCTCCAGCGCCGAGTCCTGCAAAAATTCATCACACTATTGGAGCGTGACGCGATTCGAAAAACCCCCCGCGAAGCGACGTGAGTGGGTAGCGATTCACTCCTGCAGGTGTTAGAATGTGCGCCCTACCCGATGCCAATTAGGTTCGGATAGGTTAAAAATCAAAATGTTGGGGCGGTAGCTCAGCTGGGAGAGCGCTGCGTTCGCAATGCAGAGGTCGGGAGTTCGATCCTCCTCCGCTCCACCAACGGATTATCCAAATCAGTCCAAGACAGGCCGGGCAAGTAAATAAAAACGCATTTCTCGGCCTTTTTTATCGTCCGACGCAATCCCACTGAAGCATTAATATAGGCGGGCGGGGACTTTTAAAAGGAATGATCACCTTTAATCTGACGCGGAATTCGTCGCGTCAAAGCCATCGGCGATATCCGACCGCGCACAAGGAATGCACCCCTCACTGCACTCTCACCTCCTTGACAACCCCCTGGCTTCAACCGCTGCGGCAAGCCGGCGGGGGATTTCAAGAATAAAACTCCCGCCCTACGGTCCATGCTGCAAGGTATCGGCGTTCAGCTGATGCTCTCCCGGGACTGACGTGATCTTGAATTTTAAAAGATGGGCAGCTCCATCAAAAGGGTGGAGCATCCTGAAATTCATTCAGTGACTATGCGGTTTTTAATCAAAGATCGACTCGCCCGCACTGCTATTCAAAAATGTCATCGCGCCTTTCCGCGTGGGCACAAACACCGTGCCCGCACTAGCGGGTTTAATACGTCCTGCGCTCGCTGCCCGTACTCCACGAAAAGCAAACGCCGAAAATGTACCTGGCTCATTCCCTTTTTTCTTATTTACGCCATGCTCTAGGCTTGTCTATTGGACCGACACCCTTCCGGTAGTGCATTTGGCGTTATTACCTTCATCTGACTCAGCCGTATTATTGGTGTCGTCCGCTTTGGCGCAGATGTAATAAATTCCTATCGGCGCAGTGGTGGTGATAGTCATTGCAGTAGACACCGTATTGATAGCATTGACTCCCAACGACGAAACCACTCGTGTTGAGGGGGAAACAATATCATCGGCATCACCATAAATTGTATTGCTGGAAAGATGAAACGCGACGTTGAGCGATCCCGCCAGTGATCCTCCTTGATTCTTGGCGGTGTTGGAGACGGTGATAGTGGACCCACGTATGGCCGAGGTTGCGCTAGTGGAGATTGAACTGATCAATAAGTCAGGCTTCGGTACGAGAATCGGCGTTACCGAACAAAGTGTATTGTTTACTTCATTGGTTTCAATCACCGTATCAGCGGAGTCGGCCATTGCACAGATGTAATAGGAGTTGGCGGGGATGTTTGCAGGCATGGTCAGCGAGGTACTGCCCGACTTCGAGACGCCAGGATCCAAGGCCGTTATTGAGCGGGAAAGAGTGAAAACGACGTCATCAACATCACCATAAATAGTATTAAGAGAAAGATGCGGTGCGATAGTTGAACCGCCAGCCCTGATGGTGCCTTGGTTTTTGACCGTATTCGTGACAGAGAATAGTGAGCCGGCATTAACGCTGCTTGCGCTTGACCCGACTGCCGTTAAAATTAAATCTGGCTTGGCTACTACAATGGATGCAGTAGCACAAAGGACATTATTATTTTCATACGACCCTTCATTAATAACATTGCCGTTGTCCACCATGCCACAGACAAAATAGCTCCCGACAGGGGTCGTAGCAGGTATGGTTAATGTAGTGGAAGCCGCACTGATTCCCCCGATAGTCAACGATGTTACCGTGCGCGTGGCCGTCAGCACGATGTCGTCGGCATCGCCATAGGTGGCATTGGCGGAAAGATGAAATGCAATCGTAAAACTACTGGCACTTAGGCCACCTTGATTTTTCACCGTATTGGTTAACGAAATTGATCCATTTGGCACGATGGTCGTGGTGGTGGTTGAGACGGCCGTCATTATCAGGTCTGGCAATTGTCCCACCGTCACCGCGGCCGTGACCGCGGCCGAGGAAAGCTGGCCATCATTCACCGTCAGGCTCACCGTGTAATTACCCGCCGTCGCATAGCTATGACTCGGATTGACGCCGGTGCCGGTGCCGCCATCGCCGAAGTTCCAGGCATAGGTGAGTGGATTGTTCTCGGGGTCGGAGGACGCCGAGCCATTGAAATTGATGGCCGTGCCGGGCACACCGGCATAGGGACCGCCGGCATTCGCCGTGGGCGCACTATTGCCGGCGGTAATCGCGCCGTTGGTCAAATTGACAGGGCTCACCGCGACGGCGGCCGCATTGGTCATGACGACGTTGGCGAGCGTGAGCGCCAAGCTTCCCGAGGCGGAGGCTTGCAGGGTGAACGGAATCGTCGCAATAGTGGCCGAACTTAGCGCCGCGTTAGTGGCGGATGGCTTAATGACAATGCGACGCGCCAGAAATACGTCCGAACTTGCAAGGCCGGCGACGCCGGTGGGTGTGCCGACACTCAGCTTGACCGCGTTATATTGCACATCGAATTGCAGGCTGACAACGCTGCCGTCGTTGGTGAAGTTGACGGGGATGTTGACGGTCTGCCCCGGCAAGCCGCTGGCGGAACCGAGGCTTAAGGTGGGCGCAGCCCAGCCCGTGTTGACCGCAAACACGCCCATCATCAGCCAGCCGAACAGTGAGATTATTTTTAGTGTGCGCATCGTATCGCCTTTATTGATTTCCGCCCATCACGTTCGATGGTACGCCCTCGTTCATGAAGTGTTCTCCGGCAAAGACCCTATCGCATGCAGATGTTCGGGTGACACCGCCATGACGACGATGCGGAACAGCTGCTCGCGTTTCATATCACGCACGACCTCCTTCAAATCCTCGATGCGATCAACCCACAAGGTCAACGCTCGCTCCGCCAGCGTCACGTTAAAGGAAAAAGTCCCACCCCCAAGTCAATGACGACGATAGTTGGTCATCGCTCCCACTCGTTACAGACACGCCATCCTTGCACTGGCCATCGGCCGTTGCCGATGGGTTACGCTGCGCTTCACCCATCCTACGCGGGCTCACTGGCTCCCTCTGCCCAATCCAAGAAAATCATAATTAGTTCGTCGAGATTCTGAATCCCACCGTATCCGTGAAACATAGCGTTTTCTACACGGCAATCCACCCAGTCATTTTCTGATCGATCCAACTTCAAGAAAGTAAACTGCCTTCCAAGAAGCGGTGTATCAGCCAGATCAATATGTAATGCCCATCCAGGATTATCGAGGGTCTCGATTTCCACTCCATAAGAATGTTCCCAATCGCCATTACAATGAGCGGCAAACCAAATAGCTAATCGCCTTGTTGCACTGATCTGTTTTGAGTATTCAATTATCATTTTGGAATCGCATTAGGCAATGCTGGACGAACACCTCCGGGAATAGAAGGGCCTTGCGTGTGAGGAGTTGGGATGTATTGTCCTGTCTCTTTGTTAAAGTGAGGTCGCCCCGTAATGTCCGTGCTCTGCACCTTATCCCAGCCTATGGGATTCTGCGGATTCGGTGTATAGGTTTCGTGTCTGATAATTTGTCCATCAGGGCCTGTTTTCCAAACAGTATGAGGACCCGCAGCATTTTCTATTGGCCCCAACTTTTTAAGCTTGGTGATCCCTGCTGGTACACCAGGAATACACATCGCAGCCGCATCTGCGGCAGCATCTCCCCAGTTCTGGTTCCACAAATCATAGATCAGATTACCAATGTCCCAAGCCGTATCAATGACTAGGCCGGTGCTGTCCGTGTAGCTAAGCGGATTATTACCAACATAGTGATTTAAGTGTTGAGGCCACCAGCTAAGCCGATGGGGTCAGAAGTGGTATACCTTCCGGTCGAAGGATCATAATCCCTGAAGTAGTTGTAATGAACTCGGCCATACGACGGCTCCGGCTTAACTTCCGGTTTTTCCTTTTGCGTTCCGGCAGTTAAGTTGGGATTTTCCCAGACGAGCCGGGGCCTGGGCCGTTTTTCGCCTAAAGGCGGTTTTCGGCTTAGCTTTTCATCTTCCAGGTTGAGCTTGAGCGCGGCAGACATGAGCCGCATTGTAGCGCAGCGGGCCGGAGATGTCCGTCTTTTAGCCGCTGATTCCAGGGCGCAGCAGCGCCCTGGAGTGAGGCCGGTTACAGGTGATACGGCGTGCCTTCGCGCAAGTTATCGTTGATCTTGCGGCCGTAAACCTCGGTGACTTCGCCGCGCGCGTTGATCACCGGGATCACCAGCGAGCCACTAAAGTGCTCGTGACCGGACGCGCGATACAAGCCCAGCCGCTGCAACTGGCCGCGGATGCCGTTCATTACGTTCATTTGTTCCGCGTGGGCACAAACATCGCGCCCACCCTACTAGGCTAAACATTTGAACCGCTCGGCATCGACGCTCGCGCGCGAACTCAAACGCAATGGATGGGTTCGTCCGCAGAGCCGTTGTGGCCCGGGACGTCCACGCATTGCCGGCAGGTACCGTGCCGAAGGGGCACACAAGCGTGCTCGTACCTGTACAGCCAAGCCACGCGTTGTCCGGCGCC